>JAOUKN010000153.1 GCA_029882515.1 Candidatus Bathyarchaeota archaeon | reverse complement strand
CTCCTCTGATTGTCTCGTAACCCGCCTTTTTCAAGATATCGCAACAGAGATTGAACATTTCGCTCCCCAGAACTCCTTCGTGGAGGGCATCTGCGCAAGCATTCTTGGCTTGCAGAGCTGCATCAAACATTCTCTTCACTTTGTCAGGGGCTCTGCCCTTCACTATGGTGCGTGTCATATCTGTGTAATAGCGCTGACGTAGGCTTCTTGGGTATATGTCCAAGATTATGGGCTCGTTCGCCTTCAATTCATCTTTAGGATTGCCATGGTAATGTGGGTCTGCTGATGGTGGGCCACAGGCTACTATCATTTCCTCATCGATTGCGCACCATTTGTCCAAGAATCTGTGTCCCATGAGGGCTTTCACCTCGCCCACTGTTAGAGGCTTCTTCTTTCCATCTTCCTCATGAAACAGCGTGTTTCTTGGGCCGACATCGCAATCAGCTATTAGGTCGATGACTTCTGTGGTGACCCTCTCAACGACTTCTTGAACCATTTTGATCTCTTTGATCTCCTCAGGCTCCTTTGTCTCCCTCGCCTTCTCGATGACGTTGAACATTGGCTTTATCGTCAAGCCCTCTTCTCTCAGCATATCTGTAGCCATTGACGAGAAGTTTTGGGGTACACTGATAGTTGTTCCTTGTCCGAGTTCTTTCTTTGTGACCGCCGCCAGGAATTTCATCACGCCGAGTCTGGGATCTTCTGCTGCTTTGATTATTTCGAGATGATTATAGTCTACATATGATCTTACGTCCTTAATGGCGGATTCTTTCTGTGCTCTCGGAAATTCCATCGAGTTGACCACGATTGTAGGGGCGTTGTCTATTTTCTTGAATAAGATGAATGGGTCTGGGGCTAAGAATCTAGTCAAGTAGTACATGTTTGGGTTTTTGAAGCTCTCTGAGTAGAGTAGCAGCGCATCCGCCTTTTTTTCGGCTAGAATGTTGTCGAGGTCTTTTCTCATCTTCGTCGCTTCCTTTTGAAGTTCAAGAATAAGGTGATCTCTGGGTTTAAATTTTCTACTATCTGAGGGGGGCAACGTATAGTCGTCGTTTGTTATGTTGTTTTGTCGTTCCTATTTGATTCAGAGGAATGGTCAACTTTCATATTTGGGCTCGATATTGCGCGCGCAATTCTGCACCGCAAGAGCTGCAACCCGAAAAACCTGATAGATCGTGGACCGCTCATGACAAGAATGGGAGAGTGACACTTCCGCAAGTTGTTGAAGCAATGAAGACAAGAAATAAATTTTAGTAAACCAACGCTGTCAGGAGTTGAACAGGTGATCCGATTGGCGATTGTTGAGTTCAAGTATGATTTGGGAAGAGTTGATCGAGGGTACAACAACAGGACACTCTATATCAACCTTACAGAAAAGAAAGTTGTAAGCAAGCCTGTAACTGAAAAAATGAGGGACACATTCATTGGAGGTCGCGGTTTTGGTCTTTGGCTATTATGGAATGCGTTGCCGAAAGACCGTGCCATTAGATGGGATAATCCTGAGAATGAGATATGTATAGCGTGCGGCCCTATGGGCGGCATCCCCATATATCCTGGGAGCGGAAAGAGCATCGTTGTGACGATCTCCCCTTTAACTGGGTCCGTGATGGATTCTAATGTTGGTGGATATTTTGGACCATACTTGAAATTTGCTGGGTGGGATGCGTTAGAGATGCAGGGAAAGGCAGAGTCCGATGTTGTCATCTTTATTGATGGAGATAAAGGAAGAGTGTTTATCGAGAACGCTGAGGCCTTGCCGTCCGAGTCCCACTTACTTAGTGAGGCTCTAACACAGAAGTATGGTGGTGAGAAGAAGAACAGCATTTCAGTTGTTTCTTCTGGTCTTGGTGCAGTACATACACGATTTGGATGCCTAAATTTTTCGTGGTACGACATGCGACGTAAATTTGTGAGGTACAAGCAGGCTGGAAGGGGTGGAACGGGCACAATCTTTCGAGACAAGAAGATAAAGGCAATTGTGGTGAAGTATTCTGGCTCCATTAGTCCGGAAACCAGTCACCCTGCTAATCTGGAACTCGTTAAACAAGCAGGGCGCGAATTTAGCAAAGAAATCGTAACCCTAGACCCAAAACAAAACGAAATGGCAGTTATCGGGTCGTCATACTTAGTTTCTATCATGAATGAGTTTGACCTGCTCCCCGTGAACAATTTCAGATTTGGAAGCCATCCTGAAGGCCACAAACTCAGCGGCGGGGATGTATATCGGAAAAAATTCGATACCGGCTATGACGGGTGCTGGATAGGATGCGCAATGGCGTGTAGCCACTGTGTCAAGGATTTCAAACTCAAAACAGGCCCATTCAAAGGGACGAAGGTGTGGGCGGATGGTCCAGAATATGAAACCATCGCGGGCCTCGGTAGTAATTGCGGGATCTTCGATCCAGACCATGTAATCGAGGCTAACTTTTACTGTGATACTTATGGCTTAGATACAATTTCGGTCGGGACAGCAACAGCCTTTGCAATGGAGTGTTATGAGGTGGGGTTAATTGACAGCGAGGCTACTGGCGGCCTTGAACTGAATTTTGGGAACAAGGAAGCCGCACTAGAAATCATTCATCAAATGGCGAGGGGGGAAGGATTCGGTTGGGTTGTTGGCCAAGGGATTCGCAGGATGAAGAATCTTTTTAGAGAAAAATATGGCGCCGATCCGAAAACGTTGCAGGACATCGGAATGCAGGCGAAGGGTTTGGAGTATTCTGAGTATGTAACCAAGGAATCTCTGGCACAGCAGGGCGGATATGGCCTTGCACTAAAAGGGCCCCAACACGATGAGGCTTGGTTAATCTTTCTGGACATGGTACATAACTTGATGCCAACCTTTGAGCAGAAAGCAGATGCCCTGCACTGGTTCCCGATGTTCCGCACTTGGTTCAGCTTGGTTGGTTTGTGTAAACTTCCTTGGAACGACGTTACGCCGCCGGGAAATGAGAAAACCCCAGAACCTGCTAAATTCAATTCGCATGTGAAGAATTACGCAAGATGTTTTTCTGCGGTAACAGGTCGAAAGACCGCACCTGATGATCTCATTGTAATGAGTGAAAAAGTATACAATTTTCAGCGCATTTTCAATTTGAGAATGGAATTCGGTACACGCGAACACGATGCTGTACCCTACCGCTCTGTTGGGCCAGTAACAAAGGAGGAATACGAAAGCCGCGCAGACCGGTACGACGGACAGCTTAAAGATAAAATTGGTTACAGGGCAGAGGGCAAATCAACAGAGGAAAAGGTTGCAGTCTTAAGGAAATATCGCGAATCTGAGTATGAGAAACTGAAGGATGCCGTATACAAAAGGAGGGGATGGAATTCGAACGGTGTCCCAACTTTGCAGAAGGTAAAGGCACTCGGAATAGACTTCCCTGATGTGGTCAAACTAATAAGGAAAAATCGAGGTTAAGGGGCAGTGGAACATTTTCTGTTTCACTTAATCGTCTATCCATAGGTCTCCACATGGTATGGAGACCCAAAAAATAAAATCCTAAACTACGATAAATCACATACAGTAGAGGTGGCAAAACAACTTGAATAAACCTAAAGTTGCAGTAATAGGCGCTGGAAAGATGGGTGAAGCCATAATCTCAGGTCTCTTAAAATCAGGCGCCTACAACCCTAAAGACATTTGGGCAGTTGAGATAGTAGAAAGCCGCCAGAAATACATGACTCAAACATACAAGGTGAAATGCGACGACAAAACGAAAAAGGCTGTGGCTTTCGGTGATGTTATAATCATAGCAGTAGAGCCCGGAGTTGTGGGAAAGG
>JAOUKN010000152.1 GCA_029882515.1 Candidatus Bathyarchaeota archaeon | reverse complement strand
AGTTTAAGCGGAAAGAGAACAAGAGGAGGAAAGAGTGGAAGTGTCAAAGTAAGTCGGCTTTCGCATGCATGCACTAACCACTAAAATTAATGCATGCATGCAATGACCATAAAAGTGATCACCTTTTCCCAGAATCTTAAACTAGAGTGTCCAGACTTGTGGTTTAGCGGTGAAAAAACTGAGTTTGAAAAAAGCTTGCATGCAATATGGAATGTGTTTAAATTGAGTGACGAAGAGAGAATCAGAAAGCTAATAGAAAAAGCAGAATTCAACATAGACGCGGATGATCGCAAGAAAGCAACCCAAAAACTATTTCAGGCATTGAAGATGGCGAAACAGATACACAACAAAGAGTTGTTAGACAAAATCTTCCAGAGACTTGGCGAGATTGGCTATTTCTTCCTTAACCCCCAATCAATTGAACTCAGTCCAATAGAAACAGATGGACTTATTCTGGATATAGGAGGTGGGGGAGAAGGAATCATTGGCAAGTTAAATGGCAGGCAAGTGGTTGCCATTGATGTAAGCGAGAGAGAGTTGGAAGAAACCCGGAATGAAGCTTTGAAGGTAGTAATGGATGCAACGGATCTGAAGTTTCTTTCTCAAATCATTAATACAAGCTGAAACAGTCTGTCAGGGAACATGAACGCGAATTCGAACCGCCATACCAGCCACACCTGCCAACACGCAAGCATCGAAAGGTTTTAAATCTCGTTAATGGTCTATTGACAGAAGATTCGACATTTCATTGTGCCATAAAACTAGGAGAGTTTGCTGAATGAACAACGCGCAAAGTGTTAAGCCTACGATAATCGAGTTTAAGAGAGAAGATGCTTCCAAACTCGCCGATCTCTTCAATTCGTTTGACAAAGAGGGGCTGTGGCCTGGAGGATTCACAGGCGGCGTCCCATACACAGCTGAAAGGGTGCTTGATTCCTTTCCTGCCTCTGTCAAATGCATCTCTATCTTAATCTCGACTCATGAAGACAAGTTTACTGGAGTCTGTAGCCTTCATCCCCACTATGAAGACCCAGAAGCCGCTTACATAGGGGTCTTAGGCGTTCACCCGGACTATCTTGGAAAGGGGCACGGAAAGGCCATGATCCTAAGGGCGCTGCAGATAGCAGCTCAAAACAACCTCAGACGAGTTGACCTCGACACTTGGGCGGGAAACCTGAGAGCTGTGCCGTTGTACAAGAAATGTGGTTTGTTCTGGATACCTGAAACCAGTGTTAGAATGCAAGATTACATTCCAGGAATCAAAAACTTCCCTCTGGCAAAGCAGTTCCTAACTAAATACGACTGGTACTCAACCCAGAAACGCCAGCTGGAACTTGTTCCCGACGAGATCAAACTTGAAGAGATGGACGTATTCACGTACGAATTTTCCAAAGACGGAGACAACCTGAAGGTATGGATCGACAGATACGGCAGATCCATCATGGGAATCGAACGCACCATGAACAATGAAGGATTCTCCATCGTAGCAAGGCTGAAAGACCACAAAGTAATCGCAGGCGTCGAAGAAAACCTCATCATAAGCATCCAGAACAACACGGAGACCAGCATTCAAGGCTCAGTATTCTTGTCAGGCTTCGAAGTTCTAAATTTCACAAAACAGCCTCAACAGTCCTTCACCATCAACCGAGGAGAATCTCTTGAACTTAAAAGCAGATTTCTAGTCAGTCCAGAAATCGAAGTTCCAGACATTGAACGAAAACAGAAAACCATCAAAGCAAATCTCATCATCAACGGTGAGCTGGTCCCGCTTGAAGTAGGAATGCGAATTCTTGCTCCGTTAGAATTCAGAACCCAGCCCGAATCTATAGTCACCTGTCCGGGAACCAAAGGAACAATCCAGTTTAACATATATAACAATTCAAAAGACGCTTTTATCGGAAAAATCTGCCTAATCGACGAGCAAGAAAGGCTTTCTCTAAAAGAACACGCAGTTCCGATGAAAATACCACCAAAAAGTTACGCTGGCTTCAATGCCGAGGTAGAGATACCGAGAGATCAGCCAACGTCTGCAATCCCCCTGAAACTCTTCGCGAAAGGAAAGATCAAAGACTCAGACATCAAGACCAAGATCAAAACCATTCATGTCAAATGTTTGACGCCAGGTGGCACAGTCTCCTACATTGGAGAGACAAAACGAGGAAAAGAGATAATTATTGAAAACCAAGACGTGATGGCGTCAATGTGCCTCCGAGGAGCACTACTCGAAATCACCCACAAGGGCGCTCCATCAGGACCCAAAAAGATATGGACCCGCGGTGGATTCGGAGTTGGCCCTCCCTTCGGTTTCATTAGACCAGTCGACCACGACTATGAGTTAATTGAAAAACCAGAAGAGCTTCAATTGGTTCTTTCCCGGATGCACCAAGACAAACCCGGCGTAAAAATGATACGGACGCTCACCTTCTACTTTGGAACTTCGTTGATAAAAGACCAGATCAAAGTCATCAACACTAACCCTGAAGTAACCTACGAATTGAACGCCAGAATCTTTGGAAGATCCTTCATAGGAAGTGAGTTCTCAAAATTAGTTCTTCCGCTAGACGTTGGAATCCTAGAACATGATACAATAGGATTCCCCGTTTCAGAATCAGATCTGCCAACCGACCCAAACAAATATGCCGAGTCGTGGGTATGTTTTGAAGATACGGTTCAAAACTACTGTTTTGGAGAGATATGGTCTAAAGACAAACTTTTCAAAATCAGAGCCCGAGAGGGTTCATACGTGCCGGAATATAGGCTGGGGGAAATAAAGCCAGGAGAATCAGTCTTTACTTCAGCTTTCTACTATGTAATCGAGAAGGGAAACTGGCAGACCATTAGAAGAAGATACAAATCGCTTGTAGGCAAGAGGCTTTCTCCGAAAGAGGCAGCCTCAATCATAGCAAAACCACTCTTTGACGTGAAGGTAGCTGATACTGTATTGTTCGACAGTCGTAGATTGAAAACTCAACTCGCCGTGGTCAATACAAGAAACAAACCAGCCACAGGCAAGCTGACCATCATCCCCCCTGAAGGATGGAAAATTCAGCCCGAAGAAATAGAAATCCAAAAAATTACAACGAACAAAACCTTCGCTACAGATATAACCATTGCTCCTCCATCCGACGCTGAGTTGGGAATGTTCAGTGGAGCATTAAGCTTCTCGTCTCCAAACCAGGAAGTCCGTTTTCCGTTAAATTTCTGCCTTCTCTCCAAACGAACTCAAGGATCAACAGAAGTTACCACCAAAGAAGAACAGAACAAAAATATCTTCAAGATTTCGAATGGTCTACTTCAATTCAAGGCCAGCGCTGATTTTGCGGGATGCCTATACTTCTTAGGAAAAGGCTCTGCATTGAACCAGCTGGGCACAAGCTTCCCAAACATACAGACAAAAGTGTTCTTGGAAAACTATTCAGGCGGAATAAGGTCATTCTATATGGACGATGAATTTAACTTCCAAAAGTCAAAAACACATGAAGAGACTTTTGATGCAGAACCCATTGAAGAAGGACTCTGGAAGGGCGTCCAATTCACCTACGAAACAAAGAAGCAGGAAGAAATGAAAGGAATACTGGGATCAATTGCTTTTCTAACTCTACCCTTCAGCAATGTTGTCAAAGTCAAGCGTAGATTCGAAAACCCCACATCAGCAAGCTTCAAATTCAACAATTGCCTCTGGATTTCCCCAAACGTTGGTGGGGTCTTCCAAGAGAACGACGTGATCTTTCCGAGAGGAGACAAGATTTTCCATTTCAAGCGGGCTGAAGGCTTTGCAATTTCCAGTGTTGAGCCAGAGAAAGGGTGGGC
>JAOUKN010000151.1 GCA_029882515.1 Candidatus Bathyarchaeota archaeon | reverse complement strand
TTCATGTGGGTGGTAACGCCATCGAGCATGGGTCCAGGAAGCACCGTCACTCCTAGGTTAGGCATGTTCGCCAACCTTACACAACAGTTGGGCTTTTCAAAGATCGCTTCGCTCAAATCCCGTCCGATCTTAAGCTTATTCACTTCAAAAGCCGCCACAAACTCTATGTCTCGAACGTGATAGCCCCCAAAGTTTACATGCATTAACCCCGGGACGTCTAAGGGTTCATTAGCGTTTTTGTAATACTTAACACCCTGAACGAGGGCTGAAGCACAGTTGCCCACGCCTGCTATTGCAACTTTTATGGCCATATATGTAGCACCAATAAGATATATCTGACTGATATTATACATTAGTAGGAACAGATATATAAGCCTTTCACATAACAGTATATGAGCGTCCACAAACATGGTGGAAAAGAGCTTGTTAAGAAACGCGGTCAAAATAATCCATAGACCTAAAGAGGCCAAGGCGATAGTTGATCCAATTCGTAGAGAAATACTACGGCAATTAAACATTCAGTCTCAAACTGCAACTCAGTTAGCGGAAAAATTGAACCTCACAAAATCGACGGTGGGACATCACATACGAGTCTTACGGAAGGCAAGACTGATTAGAATCAAGTTGGCTAAACCAGGTTCTCATGGCATATTAGAGAAATACTACAAGCCGGTTGCTGTCCTATTCATAGAAGACCATAACAGAATACCTTCAGACTTGCAAAATTATTTTCTTCATGTTCACATGGAACGCCTAAGAGGAATTATCGCTGCATTCCAACTTATCAGCGAATCAAGAAAGAAAACCTTCAAGATTCCTGCAGATGTTGACCTTCTAAATGAACTGGCAAGAGAAACTGCAAAACATGTCGCCAAAATAGGAGAAAAATATGAAAACACGGAGACAGAGATGGACGCAGAAGATTTACTGGCAAAAATATATGGCGAGGCATTCAAAACAGTAATGACGAAAGGCATCTGGAGAAAAGTTTTTGCGGATATGAACGAGATGAGTACACTAATTTTGAAAGAACAAGTCCGCGGACCGTAGGCTGTCCGAGATACCCTGTCTTTTTTATGGAACTTAATCTAAATCATGCGCGCGTGGCACATCCAACAGCAATTTCCATAGTTGTGTTGAGCAGCCAATCACCATCAGGCTCCACGCTTATCCCCATCACCTCTACATCGGCACCATCATTTTTGCCTTTGCCATGTCAAACTCTAGTTTTCTTACTTTACTCATCCAAAAGCCAGTCCTGTAAGATCATCTCGTACAATCTAAAGTTTCGGGCTGTCTAATATTTCGGAGAGATGTAACATCTTTTCAAGAGGAGTTGGCAAATCTGCAAGCGGTATCCATGGTATTCTGCTGGTCAAATCATTTCTGTTCTTCATTCAATCATCTTCTATAACGTTCAACGATCTTTCTCAAAATCTTTGAGGAACTATTCAGTTCCGTTTTTCCAAATCTTCCAATTCTCACAATCTGAACGTCGAGTCCCTTTTCATTGACATGGTTTTTCACAGCTTTCTCTATGCCGCTTTGGTCATGTCCAACAGCAATGATGTTAGGCTTGATTTTCTCGATTACCATTTCTATGTCAAAATTTTCGTAACCCAGTATTGCCTCATCTACAACTTCCAATGATTCTACGAGTGCTCTTCGTTGGTTTTCAGGCATTATTGGTTTCGTTCCCTTTCTTTTCTCCACTGTCTTATCTCGTGCCACGATAACTATAAGCTTAGCATTCTCTCCACCTGCTTTTTTCGCTTCCTCTAAATATTTAACATGCCCGAAGTGAAGTAGATCGAACGTCCCAGAGGCCAAAACAATCGTCTTCTTCATTATCATCATTTCCTTGTTGGCCACGAAATTTCGATCACTCCTAACAACCGTAAGGCGTCTAACAAGCCTTCACAATAGGAAATGGATGCCAATCCTATCTCAAACTTATCTTTCTTCTGGTAATACTTAGCGTCTTCCAAATATCGCTTTGCCTGCTCAATAACTTCTTCAATCTTTTCTCTATCAACGTTTATTGTGGCCTTAGAGACTGTCAAATCTGTGAAAACCTTTTCAGATGCTTTAATATATTTAGTCACTAATCTTTCAAGCATCATGTAACCATATTCCTTAACTCTTTAGGAGCTCCGGCAAAAGTAATTAACGCCTCCGCTTCCATAAAATGGAGTTTTCCGGGGAAGATAATGATATGCGGAGGCTTTCCAAAATCATATTTCATCACTTCTTTGCTATGACTGGCTTTGATTACTGGATTTCTTGAACCTACTCTGGCAATACCTACAACCAAAGTATTTGATGTGATTACTTTGTTTCTTTTTCTTTTTTCTACAGTCAATAGTGTTTGCAATCCATCTTTTACTGTCATGTATTTGTCTTCTTCGACCTTGATATCTAAGAAGCAGAGGGTATGAAGCCCTATTTCCTTGTTCTCTTTAATTACTTGATAAGGAGTTTCTGAGACGAAACCTTTCTCTGGAAAGGGCACGGTCACGCTTCTTCCAAACTTATAGTTTTGTAGCCCTGATAAACCGATAGCTGCGGAGATAATAGAGGCTGCATGTATAATACGAGTTGTTATTCCTGCCTTTTCAGCTCTGATCCGCAAATCTACGTGGGTTGTTGCGATTAATGGGTCGCCTGGAACCAGCAAAACTGTTTTTCCTTGACCTGCTTTTTGTAAAATTATCTGGCCGTTCTCTTCTTCTAAATGATGTCTGGAAACGACTGAAACCTTTTTTCCTATGAGTTTTTCCAGTTTCCCAACTGATAGGCCAGCCATCAGGCTTGTGTAACGCTCTACAAAAACCGCATCAGCGTCTCTAATTTCTTCAAGACCACGAAGCGAAACATCTCTTTCATCAAACAAGCCCAGACCAAGAAATACAAGTTCACTCATTTATTGTCCTCACCTAAACGATTTTAAATCATATATGTAGCGAAAGATATTAGCGTAGCCACCCTATACAAATTAAACGCTGAAATGGGCCCGTAGCTCAGCAAGGCAGAGCGGCGGACCAGCCAAACCGTGTGCTGGGCTGATGCTCTTAACCCGTAGGTCCCGGGTTCAATTCCCGGCGGGCCCGCCATAAAAAATTTTCTTAAAGTTGGGAAAAGGGAAGAGTTAAAGGATGCTCTATAAAAGTAGACTATGCTAAGAGAGAATACGCAGTGTTGAGTTGCTTGAATGTAAAGAGTAAACAAATTCTTCTTCTAGTATTATTTCTCCTGTTGGTGTTTTTGGGGATTCTAGAGGGGGAATATCAGATAGTGAGCAGCTTTGTCAGATTCATCTGCACATCTTGTATCGGATTGGGGTAACATAACTCTATGAAACTTAATCAACTGCGGCATGTAACCCAGATCATCTCCTTTATCATATCCAATTTAGGTTTTAATGTTGTACTGAAGACCGGATGTGTCTACCCCTTTTTCTACTGTTATGGATGTCCCTTGGCATTCTCCGCCTGTCCAATTGGAGCATTACAGCATTTCGTGATCCTCGCAAAACTTCCCTTGTTCCTTATCGGTTTGTTGGGTGTCTATGGCACCATTTTCGGGAGAACCTTCTGCGGTTGGGCATGTCCTTTCGGAGCCTTCCAAGATCTATTAGCAGGAGTTCGAAAAGAAAAACCAAGATTGCGTCCATTCACTTACTCAAAGTTTGTCATGTTGATACTTGTTGTTGTACTGGCATGGATTACCTTGGACACTTTTTTCTGCAAATTTTGTCCGGCTGGAAGTCTTTTCGCAGCCATCCCCGCTCCTATTTTTTATCCATCTTTGAGACTGGGAGTCTTTTTCTATATACACATGGCAACGCTTATCTTGACCATTCTTCTAGTGCTACTT
>JAOUKN010000150.1 GCA_029882515.1 Candidatus Bathyarchaeota archaeon | reverse complement strand
GCCAGCACCCGGACCAATGCCTACTAATCCGCTAAGCATAGGTGCCAAACTACCACCTGACATCATGGCTGGCTCGAAGTACCAATCAGCCAGAGGACCGATCACCAGCAACGCTACAGGCCGACTGACAGTTGCGATTACACCTCGAGTTGCAAACACGCGTCCCTGCACGTCTGGAGCTACCTTGGCCTGCCAGATAGCATTACTGGAGCCTTGGACGATTGGAATGAAAAACATAGTGAAGAAAGCGGCTAAAGCCCAGATGTAAGAGTCACGACCAAGTCCTATGAACAAAACACCCAGCATGACGAGCACCAATCCAATCAGAACTCCATGTATCCTTCGCTTGGGACCTCCCCAAATGCTAAGCACTATGCTACCTGCCACTCCACCAATTCCAATAGCCGACTGAACAATTCCTAACACCGTTGCGTTATTTTGAGTTCGAGCCAAAATCATCGGTGCCAATAGTGTAAAGGCGAAGGTGGCAACGAGATTGATGCCGAAGAAAACCACTAATAGGCCGAGCAGACCTCGTCGCTCAGAAATGTAGTGAAAACCATAAACTGACTCCTTCCAAAGACTACCTCTACTCTTCAGTCCTTCTTCAGTAACCACAGGCTGAGGCACATGAACAAAGAGCAACGCACTAATAGCGATCAGGAAGGTGGCGATGTCAATTATCAAGATGCCAGCGATGCCGATCATGGTAAGCAAGATCACAGCAAGCGCTGGACCGAAGATATTGGAGGCAAACTGAGCTGCTGAGAGCATGCCACTCGTACGACCATACTGTTCCTTGGACACCATAGTAGTCACAGCAGCGGAGTAGGCTGGAAATTGAAAAGCTCCAAAAGCACCGGAAAGCGCTCCGGTCAAATATAGGTGCCAAATCTGCAGGCTTCCTGTTGAATACAGTAGCAACACAATTACTGTTGATAGAACAGCAGCTAGATCACTGAGCATCATAACGAATTTCCTGTTCCAACGATCCACCAGTGCACCTGCAAAGGGACTGGTTAGCAAAGTCGGGGCAAACGCAAAGAACCCAACCAACGCTAAGGCTGTGGCCTCTCCAGTGATTTCCCACGCCCAGATTGTGAGAGCGAATCCAGTCATAGCAGTGCCTAAGAGGGAGATCACTTGACCGATCCAGATAATGGTGAATGCCAACATGCCTGTGGGGCGAGTTGTTGTCAACTTGTGGTATTCATTAGACTGCATCATTATCTCTGCAACTCTCTAGTCCGAGTTCATACTCTAAGAAACAAATGCAAGAAATAATTGCAACTTATAAGCGTGTTTATGTCGTTATGACAAATCATCACGCACGCAGTTTGAATAAATCTCTTAGAAAAAGATTGATCGCCTCGGGCCGATTCTTCGGGGCATTAAATACTGGGTATCGCATGGCATCATATGATGCATGTGGGAAACGGGAAACAGGAAACAGGAAACAGGAAATCAACTTGTCTATATTTGGAAACAGAGGTCGTCGAAACCGCAAGGCATGTGGGGCTCAACATGTCGAAAGTGTCCGAAAACGCATTAAGTGAGGCAATAAGACGACCACAAGAACCCAGGCAAGAAACAAGTCCCAATAGCCCAGCGCATACTGAGGGCCGGGGCCGGGATTTGAACCCGGGCGCCAGGCTCCACAGGCCTGTAGGCTACCAGGCTACCTCACCCCGGCCACTTTTTCCCCACTCCGACTACTTTTGCAGCATGCTTATTTACGTTTTCTAAGGAACACATGTCCATCCTTCTCACAGACTCGCGTGTTGTCGTTCCTGGAGCGCAAAAAACAACAACAAGAAGCACTTGCCGTTTTTGGTTTCTGTAGTTTTCGCGACGACCACAACTGAGGAAGTCCAATTTGGCTTCAGTCTTATCTAGGAAAGTCGGGAAAGGCTCCTTTAGTTGTCGCAGACGACAACACAACAAGGACCGTTAAGTATTTAATGGTTTTTTGTTATCGCACTGTGTGTGGATCTGATTTGTGGGGTTCAGTTTTCTCGATACTTTTTGTGTTTCTTCTGTACAGCCTTTCTGTCAGACTTTAATATACGGGCTGATAATTTATTTTTGGCGAGTTTGATGTCTGATGTTTCCGATTTGGCGTTGATAGAGTCTAAGATGAGGGGAAAGACTCTGTTGGTGTACTGGTATCTGCTGGGTTCGTCTAGTCCCAGAGTTGGTGTCCGTGAGGTTCAGCGTTCTCTGGGATTCTCGAGTCCAAGCGTTGCTGCTCATCACTTGAACAAGCTTCTTGATCTTGGCCTGGTTGACAAGAGCACTGCTGGTGAGTACTTTTTAGTTGAAGAAGTTGATGTTGGCATCCTCAGGTTCTTCACCAGGCTGGGTCGCTTCCTCGTTCCTCGTTACTTGTTCTATTCCGTTTTGCTTACGACAATGATGATCATCTATCTCATCTTTTGTGGGTGGCACGGTTACATCCCCAACCTGTTTGCTCTCATCTTCAGTTCCATAGCCTGCGTCATCTTATGGCTTGAAACACTGAAGCTTTGGAGGCAGAGACCATTCTAATGATGAGACGGACTGTTCTAAAACGTAGACTTAAGAATAGGGCACGTTATCTTAAAGACTTGGAGACGTAGGACCCATGGGGAAGACTATGGCTTATGTAGCGACTGCTGTTCTGCTGGGTGTAGTAGCTATGCTTCCAGTGATGGTATTCACTCCAGAAAGAGCTGATCGGGGTTACTATGTTCCTTGTACAGCGACTTATGTGATGAGCGATTCTGAAAGGTCACAACTTCAAGAAGAATTCGGACTGGCAAAGGCTCCCTTAACCCCACCCAACCTGGGGCTAATACTTGGAATCAGTTTTGTTTGCGCCTTCGGTGTCTCTTTCTATTTTAGGAGAAGAATACTCTAGCTTTCTTAATGATTTGTTCTATTTTCAATACGGTCTGTTCTAAAACGTAGCATTATAGGTGCCGCAGTTCATACTTTTCTGGGTGAAAGGTGTGAAGATAAGTAAGAAGGAGATAGGTCTGGCGCTTGTGTTCACTCTTGTTGTCGCAACCTTTGCAGCGTATGTGAATCTCTATGTTGGCGAAAGGCCTGGTCGTTATGGAGCGATGTTGTCGCAATCTCTTCATCCAGCTGAAGACCTAAGATGGAGCCTTGGCGCCGATGAGCGTGTTAAGGAGATGAGGCAGACGATACAGGCTGAGTTGGAGAAGGGAGCTTTTAAGCCTGTTGTGATTCAGCTCGAAGTCTTGACTGAGGAGATGGCTGGTTTTGTCTATTCTGAGTATTTGACTTACGAGGATGGGCTTTGGAGTGGTGACATGGTCTCCAAGATTCCTCAGAAGAATATGAGTTCGTTCGTGTTTGAGAGTGAGTCGATAATCAGCGCTAACGGGACAGTTACAGCCGTAACAGTCAGCATTAAGGATGTAGCTGAAGGATACACAGAGGAAGAGGTGCCTTACGCGACTGTTACGATAGTCCTGAATGAAGTTGCCGGCGCTAAACCGCCTGAGCCTTTTGTTCAGGTCTGGTCTGTCGTGCCCTTATTGGTCACCGGTCTGGTTTGGATCGCCGAAGGACTGATTATGGGCGTGCCTTTGTGCTTCGTTTCTTTGGGGGTCGTGTTGCTGGTTAAACGTGGGATAATCCCTGTTTGGAAAAGGCAGCTGAGAAAGCCAAAGTAGCCTGAGTCGATAGTCCATTCAGGTTTGGAATGGATGGACCTAGTCTTTGAGGGATTTTCTTGCGTGTGTTATGTAGCCTGTGTGTCCAGTCATGAGAGTTTGGGGTCGTGTTTTTCCTTTTTCAGTCTGCATTCCCCTCATGAGGCACTCTATGGTTTGGATGTCTACGAAGCTGTTGTCTTTGAGAGCTATCACAGTCTTCTGGACTTGGTCGATTGTGGGGCTGAAGGAGA
>JAOUKN010000041.1 GCA_029882515.1 Candidatus Bathyarchaeota archaeon | reverse complement strand
TAGAATACATAGCGATACAACCTATGAACATGGACCCCACTGGTATAGTGTGGAAGCTGGAACATATACTGGACGTCAGAGACGTTCGCTTTGAAGATGAGGTAAAACTGATGGCCCCAGAGGCGGTTGAGACCCAAATAAAAAACTTGGAGAACACCTTAGAAGCAGCCCTTGCTCTCAATTACATCTACAAAATCATTAGACATTTCTACATGCTCGGCAAAAAAACTCTAAGCCTGTACGTAATTATGCAACTTCAAATGGTGCTACCACTAGTGATGAGAGAAGCAGAAGCCTTTGCCAGCGCCTTAAAAGCCTTCACATATGGGCAACCCATAGGAGACGGAGCTGGTGCACTTGTAGCTGCCCAACTTATGCAGGGGCATGAAAAGAAAAAGATTGCTAAAGACATCGTTATGGCCACTGTGCCATTTGAAGGACGAAAAGCATATGTTCTGAAGGCAGAGGGCCCTGGTGGAAATGTAGGTAAACCTGGAGAAGCCATTAAGAAAATTTTGGAGGACAACAAGGGAAAAATCGCCACTATAGTTGTAATTGATGCTGCACTAAAGTTTGAAGGAGAAAAAGCTGGGGATGTTGCGGAAGGGGTCGGTGTTGCAATTGGTGGACCAGGCGTTGAACAGTTCAAGTCTGAAGAAACAATCTTGAAGTATAAGGTACCTGTAAATGCCGTGGTAATTAAAGAAGATATTAGAGACGCAGTGTCTCCGCTACGAAAGGAAATATTTGAAGCCGCAAACACCGCAATTGATAGAATAAGGAGACTGATCTTAGAGAGAACAAAAGAGGGAGATGCTGTAATAATTGCTGGAATAGGTAATACCATAGGAATTGGACAGTAGAGGTAGAGAAAATGGGTGAAACAATAAGTGAAACCAAAACTCCGCGAAGAATCTCCTCTTTCTTCCTAATCATAATTGTTGTAACTCTTGCTTTGTCCATTGTTGCGATTTTTTCGGGAGTTAATGCATACATAAGTGGAGACAGTGGAACTGTTTATCCCTCTTTGCTAATTGGTGTTTCAGGGCTTGCGTTGTCGGCTTATATGCTGTTTCAAACAAGACGAAGAACCATGCAAATAGCCATTAAAATGCAGCCAGTAACCACAACTATCCGATGTCGAAAATGTGGATTCAAAAATTTACGAGAATTCCAAAGAGGAGATTACATATTCAAAGAAGCCGAAGAGTGCCCAAAATGCACTGAGAAGATGCAGATCGCCTCAATCTACAGAGAAGCCAAAGAAAACGAATAAATCAAGTCAACACCAAACAACCATCTTCCACTATCAAGACAGTATGTTCAGCCTGTGCAACTGGCTTTTCGCTCGCTTCAACAAAGACAGGATAAGACATTATACTCTTCGATGAAAGAAGTTCAGCGAAGGCCATTTTGTAATGGTTTTGAGGTACAGCTCCCCGAAGCCACCGCTCTGTAAAGGGAAGACTGTGAAAGTTCTTTTGGACGTAAAGTAAAAGGCGTTTTGCGTACTGATCCTGTAAGAACTTCTGTTTCGTAAAACGGAAAATGTACGTGTCAGATTCACTCTGCACTTTGCCAGCTGCATTGCCAACTGTTACAAAGGGTTCAGTAGCATAAATTTCGCCCACGTCTATTTTGGAAAAGGAGAAGTGAGAGACGTTAGGAAGAGCTTTTCCCGCATGCACCAAATAACGACCTATCTTATGACCTGTAAGATTGGATACGGGCTTGAACCCCCGGTTCTTGATCGTTTTCTCAATCATGGAACCGAATCGCGATATAGATAATCCTGGACGAAGTATTTCAATGGCCTTTGCAAGAGCCTCTTCAGCAGTGTGCACAAGAGGTTCGTATTCAGGATTAAAGCAAATGGTTACCGCGGTGTCTGCGATATAACCGTCAATGTGGACGCCAATGTCGACTTTCACAATAGAATTTTCTGGAATAAGGCGTCTATCTTGTGGCGGAGAAGTATAGTGCGCTGCGATTTCGTTGACGGACACATTACAGGGAAAGGCTGGCTTCCCACCTTTTTTTGCGATCACCGACTCAACTTTCTCGCATAAATCTATGATGGACATGCCTTCCCTAACGAACGTCTCCGTCTCTTTCCGAACTTCAGCGGCAATTTTTCCTGCTTTTCTGTACTTTCGGAGGGCGTCTTCTGGGACCGTCATTAATAACACGCGGATTTCTTTGAATCGAGGCTGGTTAAAAACGTTTAGAAAAAGGGGTGAGGAAAACGGGAAAAAAGGGGGCTGGGACATTCAGGCTTTGGAAGTGAACTGGAAGGTAAGACTTATGATCATGTGGGTGACGCAGTCCAGATTCGCAAAGCGACTGGAGCAACATTTGTTGGCGCACATGTGATGGAAGTTTATGCCAAGAGCAAGGCGACAAAAAGGCAGTGTTTAACATCGGTGGAACTGCGCGCGCCAGGTGAAACCTATCAATTCTAAGATGGATTCTAGCTTTCTAGTTGAGGGCGTATAACCTTAGGAGCGAGGGTTGCGAAATCATCTCCGCCCATGTGGTGTATGGGTTTTACTTTGTTGAGATCATAGATTTTGTCAAAGACGCCTTCATTAACATACGCTGCAAAGATTTCTCCCACTAATATGTCATGATCCCCTGCAGGTATTTTCTGATGTAACTTGCACTCAAGATGAGCAATACATTCCTTTATAATCGGTGGTTTCACAATTTTGGCAGGCAAAGGTGTTAATCCTGTTTCCTTGAACTTGTCATGTTGTTTTCCACTTCTTCTTCCACAGAATAAGGTTTCTTTAATGATGCTCATTGTTGGAATGTTGATCACAAACTCCTTTGTTTCTTCGATCATCTTATAGGAGTGCCTTGTCGGACGGATACTCAATGCGAGCATTGGCGGCTTCACGGACACGGGCATGCACCAGGCTAAAGTTATGATGTTAGGTGTGCCTTTTTTGTCCGTGCAGCTAAGTAAAACGGTATGTTTTGGGTGCAATAGCCTATAGGCTTGAGTTAAATCGACATCACATTTCTTAGCATCCAACGGACTCACCGCACTTTATGACTTCGTTTATCAGCCTTCTGAAATTTATTTAAGTTTTGTTGTGGATTATGAGTGGTTATCGAAGGATGATGAGAACCCGTTCATACGTGGGTCATGGACTCGGCAGATTTTTGGCACGTACATATAACCTGATGTGAAAAAGGGGTGCACATAAATGCTTAACTATCCATAAAAACAATCTAGACATGGTACGCATGCAATCGCAAAAAATTTTTTCTGAAATTGAAGAACAGCGGAACGCCATGACACAAGCTCTTATGGAACTTGTTCGCATCCCTGCAATAGCTCCAGAAAATGGCGGGGAAGGAGAATTGAAGAAAGCTGAGAAACTAATGCAGATGTTAGAACCTATAGGTTTCGATAAGATAGAACGCTACGACGCAGATGATGAAAGGGTTCCCTCCAAGAAGAGACAAAATATCGTAGCTTATTGCTATGGGCAAAACAGTGCTGAAAAACTTTGGATTG
The DNA here is from genome assembly GCA_029882515.1 of Candidatus Bathyarchaeota archaeon. Taxonomy (GTDB): domain Archaea; phylum Thermoproteota; class Bathyarchaeia; order Bathyarchaeales; family Bathyarchaeaceae; genus JAOUKN01. The sequence continues at coordinate 11,903 of JAOUKN010000041.1, read as the reverse complement.
TAACACACTTAGACGTAGTTCCACCGGGAGAAGAGTCTCTTTGGACTATTACCAAGCCCTTTGAACCAGTAATAAAGGTTGGACGAATCTATGGGCGGGGCAGCGAAGATAACGGACAATCCATGATTGCATCCATTTTCGCAGTTAACGCCCTAAAAAAAGCAGGCATAAAACCAAAAAGAACGATAGCTTTAGCCTTTGTTGCCGACGAGGAACAAGGAAGCACCTATGGAATCCAACATCTCATTAAGCAAGAACTATTCAAAAAAGATGACTTAATAGTCGTGCCAGACAGCGGAAACGAGAATGGGAGTTTCATAGAAATTGCTGAAAAAAGCGGCTTGTGGTTTCGAGTACGCACAATTGGACAACAGACACACGCTAGCAGACCTGACAAGGGCTTAAACGCCCACCGCATAGGAATGGAATACACCCTAACTTTAGACAAAATGCTCCACGAGAAATATGCGCTTAAGGACGAATATTTTGATCCCCCTCAAAGCACCTTCGAACCTACAAAGAAGGATAAAAATGTCGATGCCATCAACATAATCCCAGGAGAAGACATCGTTTACTTTGACTGCCGAATACTGCCAAGCTATAACCTAGAAAAAATATCAAAGGATATTCTCAAGCTTACAGAAGAGATTGAAAAGAAGAGTGGAGCAAAAATAAGAATTGAAGGACTACGAAAAAGTGTGGCTCCGAGACCCACCGATGCTAACTCGAAAGTAGTTGTCCTATTAGAGGAAGCAATTAGAAAAAGCAGAGGGATACAGCCGAAAGTCGGAGGAATTGGTGGGGGAACATGTGCCCGCTTCTTCCGACAAACAGAGATTGCAGCGGTTGTTTGGAGTACAATCGACGAAACAGCTCATCAACCAAATGAGTATGCGAAAATAGAAAACCTAGTGAACGATGTGAAGGTGTTTGCGTCCCTAGCAATTTCTTGAAGTGGAGTCCGCACATGGGTAATTCTTTACGTATTCAGAGAGTTATGCGTGAGCAAGGGTTATATCTCAAAGTGATCAAACACCTCTTTGGGGGGAATGACGCTTAATGTTTGAGAAGATTTTAGTCCCATTAGACGGTTCTGACCATTCAGTCCGAGCGTTGACAGTCGCAGTTCAAATAGCGAAAAAGTTTGATGGAGACATCATCTTGATTCATGTGTATTCAAACGTGTGGCCCATTGTTATGCCGCATGCAACGATTATGCCGGAAGCAACTGGGATAATTCCTAAATTGATTGAAGCGGCTCGCGAGGCTGGTGCTACCATTTTGGCAGATGGTGAAAAGAAAGTTAAAGCGGAAGGCGTCCATGTTGAAACGTTCTTGAGGGAAGGGCATACTGTTGAGGAGATACTGAAGACGGCGGAAGAAGGCAAATTCGACCTAATTGTTGTGGGCGCTAGAGGGCTAAGTATGATAAAGGAGATACTCTTGGGAAGCGTAAGTGACGGAGTAATGAGACACGCACGTTGTCCAGTTTTAGTGGTGAAGTAGAGCGATATTTGATATCTCAATACATATACTGAACCTCGTCCAAAATTCTCCACTTTTGGAACTATGAAATCAGGAATACACTCGTGTCTTATTGAGTTTTATTTCAGAAAACTTAATTACTCTTCAACATAATCAATTGTCCTTGATAAGGTGAACGCCTTGGAATGGCATTAAGCTTAGCAGTAAATACGACCACCTTTTTCCAGCGATTAGTCTTTAAAGAACTCTATACACTAGAAAATCAATAATTTATGGAGGCTGCTAACACCCCTTGTCAACAACTAATGAGAAGAAACCCATTATCGATCCCTTCGGAACCACGATAATTGAAGATTATAACCATTTATATGAAGAGTTTGGGATTCAACCCTTTAGGCCATTGTTAAATCAAGTGCCAAACCCAAGCATGTACATGAGACGTAACGTCGTTTTTGGTCACAGAGATCTTCAATGCGTCTTGGAGGCGATGAAAAATCATAAGGATTTCGCGGTGATGAGCGGAATCAAACCCACAGGGGAATTTCACCTTGGGACCTTGATGACTGCTCGTGAAGTTATTTATTTTCAAAATCAAGGGGCCACAGCTTTCTACTGTATTGCAGATGTGGAAGCTTATGAAGACAACAAAATTTCCTTTGAGAGAAGTCAAAAATTCGCCGTAGGAAACGTTGCCGATCTGCTTGCTCTGGGATTCAACCCGAAAACAGGCTACATTTATCAGCAATCTAAAGAAAGGCGAGTTCAAGATTTAGCGATAATCTTTGGTAGAGGAGCAACCTTGGCCACCATGAAAGCAATCTATGGAGAACGCCACATAGGGCTCTACTTGTCGGCGCTCATCCAAGCTGGAGATATCTTGATGCCCCAACTGAAGGATTTTGACGGCCCCAAACCAACAGTAGTCCCTGTTGGAGTAGATCAAGACCCTCATCTACGACTCACCAGAGACCTTGCAGCAAAGTTTCGCCGAAAATACAACTTCATCCTTCCATCATCCACAGTTCACAAAATCATGAAGGGACTAGACGGGTCACCGAAAATGAGCAAACGTAACCCCACAAGCTATTTCACCTTGCATGAGACCCCCGAAGCAATCGCGAAAAAGATTTCGAACGCATTCACAGGCGGAAGAGACACCGTTGAGGAACAGCGGAACTTTGGTGGAAACCCTGAGAAATGCCCAGTATATGAACTAGACATGTATCAATTCGTAGAAGACGATGACAAAGTCATTCAGACTTACCACGACTGTAAAAGTGGAAAACTTCTATGTGGAGAACACAAAAATCAAACAACTGAAACTGTCTTGAAATTCGTCAAGAACCATCGACGAGAACGACGAAAATTCCTTGACAAAGCAAGAGAAATATTACAGAACTCTCAGACGTAGATATCATTAAAATTCGGAACCGGCAATACAAGTCAAGCCTACTGTTCTAATCTCTAGAATTAAATAGTCCCATCCGAGTTATTGATGTGTGTACGCATAAACTTTATTTCCTTCAAACCGATTACTTCTGTGGAGGAGAGGAGGAAGGCTGAAAAGAGCGATTTTAGGATTAATCTTCACAGTATTTTTGATGAATACAATAGTCTTCACCTTCAAAGTTCAACGAGCTGATACAGCAGTTACTACTATTATCGTTCCAGATGATTATCCAACAATCCAGGAAGCAGTAGATGCGGCAAGCCCAGGAGACACGATCTTTATTAAATCTGGATTGTACGTCGAGAACATAACAGCTGGCAAATCGCTGACGTTTATGGGAGAAGATCGAGATGAAGTAATAGTCACTACTAACGAAACCTTGGATCCATTTATCTTCGATATATCATCTGAAAAATACACATTTTCTGGAATCACCTTCTTAGGCCATTCGTTTGAAACTGCGGGAATACATGGGGGTTACAACACTATAGTGAACTGCAAATTCCTGTTTCACTTCTCTGGAATATATGGAGGCTGCGACAATGTCAGTAACAATGTATTCGTGGATAACGCTCGTGGAATGACTTTAGGTGGCACTAACCCAGTTGTCACCAACAATGAATTCATGTCTAATGGTGCTGGAATCATGATCGCTTACACTGAAAATGCAACAATACAGGAGAACGTATTCCACAAAAACTACTGTGGCATAGCGTGGTTCTTTTTCTCCCTTGGAGAAAACAACACAGTGTCTAACAACATCTTCACATTCAATGACGAAGGGATGGACTTCGACGATGCAGATGATGTGGGTGTTATCACATACCACAATGACTTCCTTAATAACACCGTACAGGTGGAGAACTTGATTTTCTCTACTGAGTGTACTTGGGATGATGGTTATCCAAGTGGTGGAAACTACTGGAGTGATTATAATGGATCGGATTTCCTCAGTGGTCCATATCAAAATGTGACGGGCAGTGATGAATTGGGTGATGTACCCTATGTAGTTATAGGGTGGCCTGAGTGGCCTGAGCTGAATTTCACAGATAATTATCCGCTGATGAGTCCCTACCAGTACATACCAGGAGATGTCAACAGAGACAGACGGGTTAGAATTGACGATATACTAACGATTGCATTGGCTTTTGGAAGTAATCTTGGAGACCCGGCATTCAGACCCCTCATGGACATCACTGGCGACGGAAAAATCAGAATAGACGATATACTAGCGGCAGCAACGAATTTCGGATTAGGTGGGTGAGCCGCCCACACAATACAGAAATAGGTCTTCTGAATAATGGTAATGTGAAGGAGGCAAGTTTGAGAAATGAGTAAAAGCGTGGAGGCTGATGCAGCGAGGAAGGGTGCGGAATATTCGGGTTCGCCTGCGCCATTCGCGGCGTTCTTAGTGCTATTTCTAGTGTTTCTGGCGCTGACTATTCTTACGTTTCCGTATCAAGGAGTGACGCCACAAGAATATATGTTGCCTATTTTGTTCGGCATTGTCGCATTCACTTCTGTAGCGTTTTTGCCAGCTACTGTGGCAATTAACAAGGAGTGGGAGGAAGCAATCATCTTACGTTTCGGGAAGTTTCAGAGGCTTGTGGGTCCTGGGTTCTTCTTCAAATGGCCACTGGCGGAAAGCTTCCTGAAGCAGGATAAGCGAATTATTACTTTGGATGTTGCGCGACAAGAGGTCATGACCAAGGATAACATCAGCGTGAGTATCGACGCAGTGGTATTCATGAAAGTGCTGAATACGAGGGATAGCCTTGTTAACATTCAGAATCTGTGGAACAGCGTGATGAAGTACGCACAGACAACGATGCGGGATGTAGTGGGCAATGTTGAGCTAGATGGACTGTTGGCGCGGCGAGATGAAATTGCAAATGAAATCGAGAAGATCGTGGAGAGGGAGACATTGGATTGGGGGGTGGATATTATTTCGGTGAATTTGCAGAACGTAGAATTGCCAGAGGATATGAAACGAGTGATTGCACGGCAGGCTGAGGCTGAGCGGGAGAAGCGAGCAGTAATTATCAAAAGTGAGGGTGAGTTCACTGCAGCCGGAAACTTGGAGAAGGCGGTGAAGAAGATGAGTAATCGAGCAATGTACTTGCGTACATTGTCAAGTTTGGAAGACATCAGTTATGACCAGAGCAACACGATCGTGTTTGCCATTCCAATGGATATGATAAAAGGAGAGATAATGGGATTGACAGCGTTTGCCAACGCTAGCCAGACGAGGAAGACGGTCCAGCCAAAGAAAGAGAAGAGCAAATAGTGGCCAAATCAGCAGATGAAGACAACTTCATAAAATATAAATAACCTTCCTTCGCATCTCTCTGTTGGTGAAGGGATGCCCTACCAATTTCAATAGCTTGTCCTCTATCTTTTCCTCAGTTCAGACCAGAACATCTGCCTTCAAAAATTCTAAAGGAATTTTATAACGACCATAAACTACATTATCAACAAATGAAAGAAGAGCACACCCAGAACGTATTCCAGAGAGGAACATGATGATCGAGCTTCGAGGAAATGAACAGAAAACTCTGCTCGCTTTACAAAAGCTTGAGGGAAAGGGGCAGGTAGATCAGATCGTTGAAATCAGTGGTTTAGCTCATGCTGCAGCTATGCGTGCGGCGTTGGCGCTCTCAACAAAGAACCTGATTCAAATCAACGAGCAAACACAGACTATTGTCATCCTCAATGATGAGGGAAAATATCACGCACAGAATGGTCTTCCAGAACGTAGACTTATTCACGCTTTAATTAAGTTGGGTGGCAAAGCTTCAGTTAAGGAGACTGTCAAAAAAGCTGCCTTAGAGGAGAAGTTTTGTACAATAGCCTTGGGATGGTTACATCGCAAAGGCTGGGCAACTTTAGAAGAGAAAGAACACTTGCTTACGACCCACAGAGAACCATCAGTAGGAATCGATGAAAAGCTCCTCGATCTTCTACGTGAGAAGGGCCCACAAGTTCGTGAATCTTTAAACAAAGACCTGCAGAAAGCCATCATTGTCTTAAAAAGTAGGAAACTTGTAGAAACTGATGAAAAAACTCTTAGAGAATTGGAATTAACTAAAGCAGGCTGGGAACTCGTGGAACAGGGAATAGAAATAGTTGAAGAGGTTAGTCAGCTAACTCCAGACCTTGTTCACACTCGGAAGTGGCAGAAGGTAAAACTTAGGAAATTCGATGTAACTGCACCAGGCCCAGCAGTATACCCGGGAAAAATCCATCCATTGCAACAAATAATCCAAAGAATTCGAGAAATCTTTCTAGAGATGGGTTTCACCGAAATCCGTGGTTCAATCGTTCAGACCGCCTTCTGGAATTTTGACGCACTATTCCAACCTCAGGATCATCCAGCAAGGGAGATGATGGATACTTTCTACCTGTCTAACCCAAAGACCGGCAAACTTCCTGAAAGAAGGATTGTTGACAGGGTGGCTAAGACGCATATGGATGGCTGGAAGACGGGGTCTCGCGGGTGGCAGTATTCATGGAGTCGTGACGAAGCGAAGAAACTCATCATACGCACGCACACTACGGCGGTCACGATTCATTATCTGGCTGAGCATCAGGAGCCACCGGCAAAGGTGTTCTCGGTGGATCGGATATATCGCAATGAAAAGTTGGATTATCAGCACTTGGCAGAGCTTCATCAAATTGAGGGAGTAATAATGGATAAAGGTGTAACTTTGCGGGATTTGATTGGGACTTTGAGGGAGTTTTACTTCAGACTTGGATTGAAGAAGGTGCAGTTTTGGCCCAGTTACTTTCCTTATACAGAGCCTTCGGCGCAGTCTACTGTTTACGTTCCTAAATTGAAGACTTGGATGGAACTTTGTGGAATGGGTATGTTTAGACCTGAGGTTTTGGAGCCGTTCGGTATAAAATATCCAGTGTTGGCATGGGGAGGAGGACTGGAACGATTAGCAATGGTGATGCTTGATGTTGATGACATCAGATTCCTGTATAAAAATGACTTGGGTTGGATAAGGAGGACTCCGGTGTGCCAGCAATAACCCTGAATAGAGATCGATTCTGTTCTTTTCTTGATCGAAGCCTTTCGGTTGAGGAGATGGCTAAGTGGCTTCCATGGCTTGGTCTTGACTTACAGAATGTTGGACCTGATTATGTGAAGGTTGAGTTCAACCCAAATCGTGTTGACTTCTGCAGTTATGCAGGGATTGCGAGAGCATTTAAGGGGCTTATGGGATGGGAAACTGGACTACCAGAATATAATGTGAAAAAGGGAAACATTACGTTAAACATAGATTCGACGGTTGGTGAAGTTAGGCCTTTTATGTTGGCTGCTGTCGTACGTGAGATAAACTTGGACAGTGAGGTTGTACGAGAGCTTATGGAGATGCAGGAGGACCTTCATTGGGGGGTAGGTAGAGATAGAAAGAAGGCTTCCATTGGGGTACATAACTTGAACAGTGTGGAGCCCCCGTTTACTTACACAACAGGTGAGCCTGATGGTGTTCGGTTTATTCCACTCGATAAGATGGAGGAGATGAGTCTTCAAGAGATTCTGGAGAAGCATGAGAAAGGTGTTGCATACAGTCATCTTGTGGATTGGGCTTCAAGGTATCCATTACTCGTTGATAGAAAGGGAGAGGTGCTTTCTATGCCTCCGATTATAAATGGGGAGTTGACTCGAGTTGATGATTACACGAAAGATTTGTTCTTAGATGTGACTGGAACTGACTTAAACGCAGTTGTTAGAAGCCTGAATGTTCTCGTGACAGCGTTAGCGGATATGGGTGGCACTGTTGAAACTGTAGAAGTCAAGCATCCAGATGGTACTGTTGCTTCTCCCGACTTGACGCCTGAAAAAATGAAGTTGAGGGTCGGTTATGCAAATGAATTGTTGGGACTTAGACTCCCAGATGCTAGGGTTGTCGAGTGCCTTAGAAAATGCAGATTAGATGCGGAAAGAGTGAACAAAGGTGTTCTAGAGGTTTCCATTTCAGCTTATCGAATTGATGTGTTGCATGAAGTGGATTTGGTTGAGGAAGTTGCCATCGGCTACGGCTATTACAGGTTGAAGCCTACTAGGCCTACCACCGTAACAACTGGCCAGCAACACGAAATGAATGAACTGGCAAATTATGTTCGGCAAATTATGATTGGACTTGGTTTTACGGAGGCGATGAATTTTATTCTCACCAACGAAGACACCCAATTTGAGAGAATGAGAATGGAGATTGGTAGGGTGGTGAGGCTTGCGAATCCAGTCTCGACGGAATATTCGATAATCAGAGTGAACTTGCTGCCTGGTTTGTTGGAGAACCTTTCCGGCAACAGACATGAGAGTTATCCTCAACGAGTCTTTGAGGTTTCAGATGTAGTTGTGGTTGATGAGAAAGCTGAGACTCGTAGTGAAAGACGGCTTCACGTGGCAGGGGTTTCGTCTCATCCCACAGCCAATTACACTGAGATAAGATCTTTTGTAGAGGCGTTGCTCACCAACCTTGGCATCACGGATTACAAGATAAAGGGAGTTGACCATCCAAGTTTCCTAGAAGGGAGAGTGGCAACCCTCACCATTAAACGTAAAGGAAGAGGTCTCTTGGGAGAAATTCACCCACAAGTTCTCAACAACTTCGAGCTGGAAAACCCTGTCAGCGCTTTCGAAATTAGTCTGGAAGAAATCAAGTAATAAAGAAGAAACCAAGCAACTAGATTGAGAATGTTCGAAAAGAATGTTGGATTAGAGCCTTTTTTCGTATACTAGGTATTTTTTTGCAACTGTGAACCCGATGTCTTCATAAAGTTTTATGGCCTTTGTGGGATTAAGATCGTCCACGTCCAACATGGCTTTGGTCATGCCCTTGGCTTTGAGCGTCTCTAAGCCATGCAACATCAGTCTAGTCCCAATGCCTTTTTTCCTATAGAGTTTTAGCACTCCAATTGTAAGGATGAAACCGCACTTGACATTTTTCTCAATGTTATATTTTTCATCTATGCCTACCCCAATGAAGCCGACACTTTTCTCGTTCAGCATGGCGAAAAAAAATTCTTGCTCTGCAAACTTTGAACGATCGTACAGGGAATGACGAGTTTCTTCAAATGTACTCGGGCGAAAATTGAAGTGTTCTTTAAAACATTCGTTGCTGAGCCAGTTGAGTGTCTTTATGTCTTCTTCCACGTTTTTTTGAAGCAATCTAATAGTTACCTGTGTATTCTCCCCAATGTTAGATGGGACATTCGTCAAGTCCATCTCCATATCACTTTCACGACGGACAGGTCTGAAGTCCAGTTTTTCCAAAAGTAGTATACGATCGCTTCTCTTGTGATCAGCCCATGCTTGTACCAAGCCCATTCCGCGTTTTCCAAGTTCGTTCATAGCCAATTCCACAAGTTCCTCCTCAACTCCACGGCCACGAAACTCTGGAATAACACCAAACGTGTAAATGAACCCCTTCTTCTCTTTTCTCAACTTGTCAACATGCGCATGTACTATGCCAACTGGCTTTCCATCCAGCTCAGCGATAAATCGTCCTTCAAAGTCAAAATTCGGACGTTTCTCGTCTAGAAGCATCTCCTCCACGGTAATGGCCCTCCACCAGCCTTCATATTCCTTATAAGCTGCGTTCAATACCTCAACCCAAACTGGCTCATCTGCACCCTTGACGAATCGCCGAATATTCAGCACAGTCTTTTACCTCAATTCTTTCACATCAACCACACTTTGTGAAACTTAAACATTATGTGCATGCAAGTGAGAAGTGAAAAAAGCAAACAACATGCGCATGTGAGAACCGAAAACTTATCTAAACGCAAATCACCATTCAATATCAGCGATGATACGAGCAATACTAGAATCCCACCGAAACCGTAAGAGCAGGCTCATGCAGACGGACTCAACAGAGGACAGATGATTACTTTCATCTACCAGTGACGAAGGGTTAACCCAGGCATGGGACACGGTGGGCGCGGGCGCCACAAACAAAACACCCATGTTAGAGAGAGCTTAACCAAGAGGAACGAACTGTTCTACTATGAGGTTAAGGGTTAGGAACATGGGACACACAACGCCCGCGACAAGAACTTTTAAGTCCCACACCACCAAAAAAAAAAGAAGACATTAGGAAGCAACGAAGTTGGACATCGAGACAAAAATTGAACTAATAAGCAGACGGCCCACAGAAGAAGTTCTAACCATCAAAGATTTGAGACAACTATTAGAAACCAACGAACACCCCATCGCCTACAATGGCTGGGAACCATCAGGCCTCGTCCACCTCGGCACTGGCCTAATCTGCGCCTACAAAATGAAAGACCTGACAGAAGCAGGAATCCACTTCAAGGCATACCTCTCGACATGGCACGCATGGATAAACAACAAACTAGGCGGCAACCTAGAACTTATAAAAAAATCTGCAGACCACTTTAAGCACTCTTGGATAGCCCTAGGCGTTCCAGAGAACAAAGTTGAATTCATCTACTCAGACCAACTTTATGATGATTTAGATTATTGGGCGAAAACAATCTCTGTTGCAAAAAATCTAACGATAGCGAGAACGAGAAGAACCTTAGAGATTGCAGGGAGAAAGGAAACAGAGGCGAAACACGTCTCAGAATTCATGTATACCCCAATGCAGATCGCAGACATATTTCAACTAGAAGTTAAAATTTGCCAATTAGGCATAGATCAGAGAAAAGCAAATGTCGTAGCTAGAGAAATCGGAGAGAAATTGGGATACTGGAAACCAGTATGCGTCCATCATCATCTACTTCAAGGCTTAGAAAAACCAGCCATCTGGCCAATCCCTGAAGGTAAAGAGAAAGAAGCCCTAGCTTCAGCCAAAATGTCCAAAAGTAAACCGGAAACGTGTGTTTTCGTCTACGATCCACCAAAAGCTATAAGAAGAAAAATCTCTAACGCCTTCTGCCCAGAGAAAACGGTTGAATTCAATCCAATATTGGACATCTGCAAATACATCATCTTCAGAGAACTAGAGACCTTCGAAATAGAAAGACCCGCTAAATTCGGCCGAAACATCCAATTCAACACCTACCAAGAATTACTGAACACCTACATAAGAGGGGACTTACACCCAATGGACCTGAAAAATGCAGTCGCAGAAGCACTAATAAAAATCTTAGAACCCGTTAGAGACTATTTTGAAAGAAGCAAAGAAGCAAAACGATGCCTAGAAACCATAAAAAACGCTGAAATCACCAGGTAAAATAACTTGTCAACTCACCTAGAAGAAAAATTGGAGAAAATTCTGGAGATTTTCGATCAACTGGCAAAGGAATCAGCAAAAGGCACTCCAATTGTCGTTGAAGGCATCAATGATGTTAGCGCTTTACGTCAATTATCTATCTCAGGAAAAATCATACCAGTAAAAGCTTCAGGAAAAAACTTCATTGACATGATAGATGAATTAGTGAACACTGAAAAGAGAGAAATCATTGTTTTGATGGACTTCGATAGACATGGCAGAGAGCTAGCTAAACGAATGACACAGCATTTACAAGAATTGAAGATAAAACCCAACATGTATTTCTGGAATAGATTTCTGAAACTTGTAGGACGAAATGTCAAGGACATTGAAGGTTTAGCCAGTTATTTGGAGACTTTGAAGAAAGAAATAAGGTAAGAAGTGAAATCCAGCTATTCACCATTGCTTTCACAACAGTTTCTATTTTACGGATGACGCCTCATTTGTGGTTTATCAATATAGAAAAGAGCATAGTAAAGTATAACTAGACGCAAACTAATTTATGGCTAGTCAACACTATAATTAAGATAGTGAGGTTAAATCTTGACTGAGGTGAATATTAATGGGTTCATCACAAACACTTACTGTAAAGTATGTTATTCGTGCTTCCTTCGAGATCGAAGGAGTGGTTGAGAAACCAGATGTAATCGGAGCAGTGTTCGGACAAACAGAAGGATTGTTTGGACCCGAGCTGGACCTCCGAGAACTCCAAAAATCAG
>JAOUKN010000149.1 GCA_029882515.1 Candidatus Bathyarchaeota archaeon | reverse complement strand
ATGTTCAGTGTCTTTTTCAACCTGAACAGTTCCAACGAAGTTCTTTTCTTGCTCAACTGGTTTCACTTAGTTTCTAGCCGTAGAGCTACATTGCGAGCCATCAAATAAGAGTTTTCTCTCATTAAATGGCACTTTCTAGGCTCTTTAAGAGGTGAATAGCACACGTAATCGCGCGCGCGAAGCATCTGCAGATAATTATGGTCGAATTCGAGGTGAACAGACTGTCGGAAATGCGTGGCAGACTTCTTTTCGACTCAGGGTTGTATATGGGTCTAGGCGTAGGCTTATTCTTCAGTGGCATCCACGAAGCTTTGAAAGTAGTAGGAGAACTGAGGAAGAAAAAAGAAATTATTTAAGATTTGTTAAAAGCATAGTTTTAGCGAATTCGCGCGCGCTCCGGTATCATATGAAGCTTCTTTATTAGATTGACTTTATGGTATTCTCATGTCTTCTTCGAGATATTTGAAGTGCAAAGGCTTCAGTGTGTTTCTTCCATCGAGACTTACGATGACGGTTTCGGCGCTGTCTATTAAGGGTCCAAGGGTGCCGTTGTGTTTTTCCATGAACTTGTCAAAGTCCAAGTAGCTCTTGTGAACAGAAATCATGAAGCCGTTCCATCCCATTCCTCGACATCCAGCGGCATATATTATGTTAGGCTGCTTCATCATCCATTCTTTTGCTTTCGCATGGTCAGGTCTATGTTGCTCTTCTGGCCCTAGAGCTTGTTTTGTTTTCACGAATGTGAATGCCATAATCTCATATCCAAGCTTTTCCCATCTGGGAATAGCAGTGTAACCTTCAATCAATTCCTTTTCAAGCGCATTTCTCCTTCTTGTTATAGTCGGTTGAGAACTTCCTATTGCCCTTGCCAATTCTCTGTCGCTTCTTCTAGAATTCTTCATCAACTCAGAAAGCAGCTTCCAATCAATCTCTCTCATGATTATTCCCTCTTTTAGTTTTCAATAAACTCAGGACTATTCGCTAACTATCAGTGTCAAAGTCGACCTGACTCTGTCAACTCTTCTGATGTGCAGAGTTATGATTTCCTTAAGCTTATCCATCGTGTCTGCCTTAGCTCTTGCGATTATGTCGTAGACTCCGTAGACAGCGAATGCCTCATCTACTCCTTCAACTTTCTTCAAATCCTTTAGCACATCTGCCTCTGAACCTATCTCCGCGTTTATTAACACAAATGCAGTTGGCATTCAAATCTCCTCAGCTATTGTGTGCGATCATGTAGTTAAAATGTTTCGCTACGCCTAACTGACGCAAAAATGCCATGTTAGAAAAGGGAGAGGAGATAGAAGTTTTTTATAGAACAATGTTCTATAACTGTTTTTCCAGAGGGAATGAGGTGGACTTCTCCTTTCTCCCTTCTCTCCTTTCTCCCCTCATTCTCCTCAATAAGACTGGAATACGATAAAAGCGTCTTTAACACACACGTGTCAACAATTTCAAGTTTGATTCATGAATGCTGCAATGCTAACGCATGAATTTAAAAACGATTCATCATAACGTCGACATAGTGTGACCTGACAGTTTCAGGAAAGTTGTACAAAAATTACCGCCTATTTTCTCTTCTAACTACCTCTTCTTTTCTTTGTAAAGTTCAATGTAGCCACAGTTCATACAGACAGAAACATCAATGTAATCGCCTACTGGCTGGTTTTCCTTGGCCACGGTGATTTCAGTATACGCGACTAACCGAAAGCCTTTCTTCATTTCACCGTCGCATTTAGGACACTTCTTAGCCTCGCTTCTACTCATGGTTCATTCCTTCACGTGTTTTTGGTGAAGCCATCATGGTGATCACCCTCATCACACCGCTTTGAACGTAAGCAGCTAAAAGGACAATTACGGTAAGACCTTTTTGGACTGTGGAGAGAGATTAAAATGAAAACCAAAATGCGCGCGCGCTACTAGTAGCCTACATCAAATACGAAAGAAAGAAACAAAGAGCATCATCCTTTCGTTTTCTTCATACAATAGAAGATTCTTTCCTTAAATTTTAAATGCAACCTAAACTAATATGATAGGTAATGAGATTGGTGAGATTCTCTGCAAGTATATTCAGATTCATGCAAAGTGAAGCACAGGTTAAGTCTTCAAGATTAGCTAGAACCTTTTCTATAAGTCTCAAGCAACTTATGGCTTTGTTTCTTTTTGTGATAGTGGTTTCGGTTGTAGGTTTTTGGGGTGTCCAAAGAGTGGATATGCATAGTCGTTGGCGTTCTCAAGTTGAGAAATCACAGTCTCTCAGGATCCATCTTGATGAGGCTTATGTGCTGCTGACCAGCAGTAGTTTCGAGACGGATAGTATTACTCAAAAATGGTTCATTAGTGAGGTGGAATACGCGGATAGTTCGTTGTGGGAGTTGATGAGGCTGGACGGGGCGCATCAAATTCAACTTGGAAAGATTGACGTTATGCTTGTCGATTTGATGGACCCAACCAAAAAGTCGTATCTAATTGGATTAAATTCCACTGACAGAAGTGCCATAGCCGGAGCCCTGCATGATATCGGTTGGAAAGTAGTGGCAGCTTATGGTAATTACATCAACTACACCAGTTCAACTCCTTCTTTTTGGTATTTTGGACCTTCACCCCCAGATGAAATAGCACTGCAAGAAGCTGTCGAGTTAGCTATTGATGTCGAAGAAAACTTACCTTAATTCTGATTGCACACGCAACCGTATGCATTCCCAGTCGACTGGCTACCAGCCCTCTTCAGCCTCCTTCCTGCCGTTTGTTGCACCTTCACGTTTCGTTGGTTGGTTGGATTAAATTTTAATTCTCTCTTCTCTTCTTGATCCAACCGCACGCGCTAAGACTTTTGTAAAGGGCATATAAGCATCCGTTACACTATAAGAAGCGATGTTTAATGCCGAAGACTAAAGCAATAATAACCATTCAAAACGTTGTTGCTGCTGCAACCTTGAACCAGAAGGTCGATTTGAACGCTGTTGTCAAGAGTTTTCCAGGAGTCGAGTATCGTCCAGAACAGTTTCCTGGATTAGTATTTAGGCTTACGAGACCGAAGACAGCCACGCTGATTTTCAATTCTGGTAAAATGGTGTGCACAGGAGCAAAATCGGAAAAGGAATCACACAGAGCTGTTATGACAGTTGTTAAAGAACTGAAAAAGAGCGGAATAGTCATAATTAGGAAGCCAGACTTGAAGGTTGTGAACATCGTTGCTTCTGCAAGCTTAGGCGGAAATGTAGATTTGGAGAAGGCAGTTTCCACGCTTGGAAAAACCATGTATGAGCCGGAGCAGTTTCCCGGATTGATCTACAGGATGGACGAGCCTAAGGTGGTCATACTGATATTCGCAAGCGGGAACCTTGTTTGCACAGGAGCGAAGAAAGAACAGGACGTTTATGACGCAGTGCATAAGCTTCACGAAAGATTGGAGGAACAAAACCTCATATTCTACGAATAAAACTTCGTACGTTAATCGCCCATCGCCTTCGTTTTTATATTCATCGTAGTAAAGTAGAAGCGCGCGATATACCAACTTTCCAAATATGCACATAACATATTAATTTTACCGGGCGCGCTGTTAAATTGGACATAAATTATCGAGCTTTTTTTATTCTTAGTTTCATGATAATTGGTTTCACAGCTGGATCTATCTACTTAAGCTATGAATCTGTGTCTACTCAACCAATTCAATTTCTTCATTCAGGTGTCAGTTCCAACGAAGTTCTTTTCTTGCTCAACTGGTTTCACTTAGTTTTTAGCCGTGAAGCTACATTGCGAGCCATCAAATAAGAGTTTAGGAACAAAGACTATGTTATTTCCAAAACTTCTTTCAGAAATGCCTTGTATGGACCGAGTTTTCCTCCATAGTTACCAGCTGAGATTCTTATAACACCTAGAACGCTTGCAGCAGCCCTTACTCCCTCACCCATGGCTCTTTTAACCGCTTCAAGAGTCAA
>JAOUKN010000148.1 GCA_029882515.1 Candidatus Bathyarchaeota archaeon | reverse complement strand
TATGGTAAGAATCAGATAATAATATTATCCGATACAATAGTATCAGTCATAGCAATTGCACAGGCATCTATACAAACAACTCGGACAACAACACAATAGTATTTAACAACATGTCTTTCAACGAAGGCGGCATATATCTAAGAGAATCAAACTACAACATACTGATTAGCAACAACATAATAACCAGCATATTGACTGGTCTTGCCTTGAGGAACATAACTGACAGCAAAATTTACAGCAACACTATAGCTCACAACCCCTACGGAATCTACTCAGCGAACATCAGCAACAACATATTTGCGGACAACACAATAGCAGATAATGAATATTGTGTCCTGTTGAAACATTCTTATGACAATGTCTTTTACCACAACAATTTTATCAACACTTATTTTCAAGTCTGGAGTGTGAATAGGAATTCTTGGGACAATGATTTGGAAGGCAACTATTGGAATGATTATGAAGGTAAAGACTTAGACAACGATGGAATAGGAGACACACCACACTTTATCGATGTAAATAATAAAGACAATTATCCTCTGATGGGATCGTTCTCTGATTTTAATGTTACTTCAGAATATCTGTTTCAAACTGTCTGCAGTTCTTCAATATCTGATTTTCAATTCAATGGCACTGCGATAAGACTTAATGTTTCTGGTGAAAATGGCACCACCGGCTTTTGTCGAATCTGTATTCCGACAGCTTTAATGAATGCCACCTACAAAGTCTTCGCTAACGGCACAGAAGTTCCATATACCTTGCTGCCATGCTCCAACAGCACACACAGTTACCTATACTTCACCTACAACCATTCAACACAAGAAGTAATAATAATCCCAGAGTTTCCTACATGGTCATCAATATTCCTTGTACTTATCATACTTACGTTTGCTATAGTCATCTGCAAACGAAGACTACCCAAAACGCTGAGATTATTCTGTTGCTCCTAGGATGAGGGCTAGGAGAGCCATTCTCATGACTACGCCGTTCCAAACCTGCTGGAAATACTTAGCGTGCGGCGTTTCATCCACCTCATCCGCTATCTCGTCAACCCTTGGAAGGGGATGCATAATAACCAGATCTTTCTTCGCATTTTCCAACAAATCAAGGCCAATTCTGTAGGCTCCCTTAACTTTAGCGTATTCAGCCATGTCTGCAAATCGTTCCTTCTGAATACGAGTCACATATAGAACGTCAATCTTCGGTAAGACTTCTTCGATTGCTGCTTTTTGTACTACCCTTATTTTTTCTTTGATGGTATCTAGGACTTCTCTTCGCATTCTCAAGAGTTCAGGAGAGACTAGATATAGTTTCACATTGTAAAGTGACAACGCGTAAGACAGGGAATGAACTGTACGCCCATAACGTAGATCTCCTACCAAAGCAATATTGAGTCCATCAATTCGCCCCATTTCCTTCAGGATCGTATACAAATCCAACAACGCTTGCGTTGGATGCTCTTCCGCCCCTGAGCCACCATTAATTATGGGTATCTGGGCAAATTCGGCGGCAAGTCTCGCTGATCCTTCTAACGGGTGTCGTAAAGCTATTACATCTGCGTAGTTTTCGACGACTCGTATAGTGTCTGCAAGATTTTCTCCTTTTTTGACAGATGTGATTTTGGCTTCTGCGAATCCTATGGTAGAGCCTCCGAGTTTGTGCATTGCAGACTCGAAACTGAGGCGAGTTCGTGTGCTAGCTTCGAAAAATAGAGTTGCAAGGATTTTGCCTCGAAGCATGTTCGAACCTGTTTTTGCAAGTGCCTCCATGGCTTGGGCGATTTCTAATATGTAATCAATTTCCGCGCGTGTGAAGTCTTTGATCGAAATGATATCTCTTCCCTTGAATTTCATCTTTGCCACCTAACAGAGTTTAGTGGTTCGTAAATAATTCTTTTTATTCTCTTAATGACTAATTAACAGTTTCAGAGGAGACGAAAGAATGGCTGAAACAACTTTACGTGTTTCTAAAATCAAGAATGGCACTGTGATTGATCACATAACGAATGGTCACGCCTTAGACGTTGTGAAGATTCTGGGAATTACAGGGCGAACGGGGGGAATCGTGACGGTTGCCATGAACGTTCCCAGCAAAAGACTCGAAGTAAAAGACATAGTGAAGATTGAGGGACGAGAACTGAATTCGAAGGAAGTCGACAAAATAGCGTTGCTAGCCCCACACGCTAGCATCAACATCATCCGAGACTACGTGGTTGTTGAGAAACAGGTCGTGAAACTGCCCGCAGTTCTGAAAGGTATAGTGAAATGTGCAAATCCCGCATGCATTTCAAATAGCGAAGAACCAGTTCAACCAACATTCTACGTTGAACGAGGAGAGCCACTTAAGGTGAAATGCCACTATTGCGGCTACATCATGGAAAAACAAGATGTACTTAAACAATTCTAACGTCTAACGCTGCTTTTCTTCAAATGAACACGAATCCGCGCACACAAAGATTCTATTTCATGTCTGTGACCGCGGGGCGCACGCATCCACTCGTCCACATGCACTTCCCGATATTCGCGAGGAGGCCCCTAGTATCTTGGCATAGCATACATATGTAAGTGCGCGTGAACCGTGTTAAGATGAAGTCGAGTTCATGTTTGAGTCAGAAGCAATATGGCTTGTGCCAAATTCCCTTTCGTCTGTTCGAGGGCTGCCCTCGCTTCATCAAGATTCACTTTAGCTTGTTGTGCCACTAGCTGTACATCCTCTTCAGGAATCGTTATCGCCTTTTCAATTTTTTTCTCCGCAATTTTTCCGCCAGTCACTTGAAAAATTTTCTGCCCTTGCATCTCAAGAATCGCTACTTCAGGATTCTGCACGATAATTTCTTTGGTGGCTGTTCTAATCAAAACTTCTTGAACATCAGGCACTCCTCCCATGCTTAGGCCCATGCGTTGCATCATTCTTTTTGCTTCTCTGGGGCTTATTCTTCGTTTCAAGTGGTTTCCCTCTACTAGTCTTGTTTTAGCTTTCTTAACTTTCTTCTGCAGCTCCCCTTCGCACTTTAACAGCTACCCCTTTCTTAAATGCTTTCATCTCCTCTCCAGTGAGAACGGCTCTGCCAACGGCCAAAACCTCGCCTTCTTCACTAATCACTATAACCTCTTCCATTGGACGAATCTCTTCGTCAGCATCACTCACATGCTTGGCAAAAACCGATTTTCCCTTCTTAACAAACGGCGTAGCTTCATCCTTGACTTTAACCCATAATCTTGGAGGCTTCATGTTTTCCATTATCCGCTTAGCTCCAGTAATGGATAAGGAAAACAATCCGTTGGTGGGACGCAAGGTAGCTAACCTTCTCTCACCGAGGTAAACATACCGTATTCTCCCAGTTTTTCTGGAGCAGACGATTCTTACATCCCGTGGAAAAAGTTCTCTGCCGACACCTCTCCCAAACTGATAATCTGCTATACTTCTAATTTTCTGCAAATCATCAATCCACTTCCTTGGCATGTTCTCACCTTTAGATTCGACAACTATAAACAATAGTAGATAATTAAACAATTTAGGATGTTGACAGATGCAGTGCGAAGTCTGCGGTCGAAAAATACTTGGAAAGCCACTGAAAGCAACCATTGAAGGAGCCAAAATGATTGTTTGCGGAAAATGCGCAAAACTTGGCACAGTCTACTTCGAAGAACCTCCGTTGCCTACACCTCGCAAAAAAAGGATCACAAAACGTCCTGCAACCAAGTTTTCTATAAAAAAGCAACCGCCAAAGGTTCCCGAAACTCTTGAACTTGTAGATAACTTTAGTCTACAAATAAGACAAGCGAGAGAAAATCTTGGATTAAACCACGAAGATTTAGGCAGGAAAATCGGAGAAAAAGTTTCTGTTCTTCGAAAAATAGAAACTGGAAAAATGGCTCCAAACCACCAATTGGCAGGAAAACTAGAACATACACTCAGGATTAGGTTGCTTGTTCCTCCTTC
>JAOUKN010000147.1 GCA_029882515.1 Candidatus Bathyarchaeota archaeon | reverse complement strand
TTTTCGATATTCTCCGTGATCTCACAAGCGTATTTCAATCTGTCATGCTTATCAAGCGCGCGCACCCACTTCATATTTGTCTTCGGGAGTGCTCACTTCTGAAGTGTACTCAACGCTCTCAATGTCTTTTTGGTATCCTTCCTCCCATTCTAGAAGCCTGTCCAAAGCAAGCATCTCCCAGACTTTCTCGGGTGGAGCCTTGATTTCAATCGACTTTTCTACTCTACCCAAAAAATCACTTCCCTTTACTCTCAACCCTAACTATCTCTTTTTGACATTTAATAATTGTTACAAAAACACTACCATTTCTATTGAAAACTCACCCTCAGCAACACGGATTCGAGGAAGGAAATTAAATTTTAATCCACACACACATTTTATTAGGGCGATCTGGGTTTGGAAAGAGACTGGTTAGATTTATGAAAGTTCTGATTTGGTTTGACATGGAGGGAGTTTCTGGTATAAGTGACCCTCAAATGTGTGAGCTCGGTTCGCCTCTTCTTCAGGAAGGGCGTAAACTGAGTACTGCTGATGTAAATGCTGTGATTCGCGGTCTAAAGCGTGGTGGTGCAACGGAAATTAACATTTTTGATGGTCACGATTTTGGAGGGAATCTTATCGCCAAGGATCTTGATCCTTTTGCAAACTATCTATGTGGAGGATGGGGAGATACGCTTGTTGATCTCATCAATACCAAAGCTCTGGCTAAATATGACACTCTGGTGCTTATTGGTCATCATTCCCAAAGCGGTACAATAAATGGGTTCTATGCTCACACTGTTTCAACTGACATCGCAGTTCGCTTGAACGGTCAACCAGTTGGAGAGATAGAACTGATTGCTTGGCTTGCTGGGTATTTTGATGTACCAACGATAATGGTTTCAAGTGATGAAGCAGGCGTTAGAGAAGCACAATCACTTCTTCTAGGAATAGAAACAGTTACAGTGAAAAAGAAGACGGAGTCAGGCATCGAATGTTTTCCAGTGAAGGAAGTGCATGCTGAACTGGAGAAGACAGCCTTCAATACCCTTCGAAAAGCCCGGAAATGCAAACCTTATGTGCTTCCAGGTCCGATTACTGTTGACATTCTCTACAAACTACCAAAACTTGCAGATAACATGGCACTCTTTCCAGGATACGTGAAGAAAGATGAAAGAACAGTCTCATACGAAGCGAAGGATTATCTGGAAGCTTTTGAAGCCTTTATAGCTTTTGAAGCGATATTCCCTCTATTCACTGCATCTTTTTACAGGCAAATGCTCGTGAAAATTAAGAAAACCACGGATTTAGATTTGAAGCAGATTCAAAACGAAGTTGACAGCGAATTTAAAGACAAGTTCATTCCCTTTCCACCCATCAGAATGTAGCATGCACAATCGCGCGCGCACGCGTTCACTCTACTTTTTTGGGTTTTGGGTTTTGGGGATTAAATTTTGATCCAACCAACCAAAATATGCTATGGAAATCAACGGCGCGCGCGAGGGAAAGCTTTAGTTCGCGTGCGCTAGCGAAGGGTGCTATGTAGACTTGTTATCTTGATTCCTTTTGATTTGTCCTTTTCTCCATTCTTCTAGAATGATCATGGTTGTTAGCTTGGCAGTCGTTCCTACCACTTTCGAGCAATATTTTACCATACCAAATTCTGTTGCTTCTTTAAATTCAGTTCTATCCAAAAGGTTGAAAGTTCGACCCATGAGTGATTCTTGCAGATTGTGGCATCGGCAAGTGCCATACTCTTCTACAAATTGCTCATGTAGCTTTTTTGCTAGCAAATAGGATTTCAATGGTTTGAACATATCTTTAAAATCAACGCGTTCCCGGCCAAACAGATAACTGATGACCATTGCACCGCCAAGTAGAGCGCCACAGGTGCCATCTCTACTTAATCCTAGTCCATCAGCCAATCCGCTGGCCGCTTTGAACACGTCATCATTTTCGATGTCTAAGGCGTCAAAAATACCAGCTATTGTGGTTTGAGCGCAACCTGTACATTCTTTTTCATATTCTTCCGCCAGTTCAAAGGCTTTGTTTGCGATCTCCTCAGATTTCTCCACATTTTGTGTCTCCTTCTTTCATACGCCCTCTTGTTTTAGAGTATCTTCCCTTATCTTCTTTGTGCGCGCGCTTCTTTGGGAAGATGTATAGCAAAAGTACACACACTATCGTCCTTTAAAACAGATTTAACAAGATCGACTTCTAGGGTTTGTTCAAAAATTCCTTCAAAAGGAACTTTGTGCCATCCTCCAGAGCAATTGCAAAAAGTAGGTGATACTCGTTCTTTGTCTGATTTCTTCAAAGACTCCCTTACCCATCCGCAATGGCAATAATGATATCGCTTGGTCTTGTCATCTTTTGCTTCTAGAAATTCCTTTATTTGATATGGGATTTTAGAAACATAAACAATGTTCCCTTCTCTTTTTCCAGCTTCTATTGTTGGATCAGCTTCAACATACTTATACTCGGGAGAATCATACCCATATTTACCTCCAATTATTTTCTTCCATTTCTCATGTAAATGCTTTAGGACGCCATCAATATTTCCTGTTTTTTCATACATTCTCTTTAATTTCTTGAAAGATGGAGATTTCGGACTCTTAAAGTGTAAATTGTTTGTTAGGATTTTCTTGCAAGTTTTTTCATCAACGTTGGCTTCTAAACAATCCATCATACATTTGGTCCAAACAGCTTTCTTCGCAGTTGATGCAGACTGCTTAATTGGCCCACCTGCTTCGATGATTTTTCTTTGGAGTTCTTCTCCCACAAATTCATCAAGTGTTTCTTCAAACCTATCTAGCCAAGGACTTTTACCTAAAAGCCGATTAACATTAGCAATCATATTTCGATTGTCAGTAGCTAGACCATAGCTTTTCAGAGCATAAAGAAAAACTTGCTTCTCCTTCTTATCGGTCTTCCATTGTTTGAGAAATGCTTGAATATCCTTCAAGTATGACTCATCAATTCCGAGAGAATTCTTTTCACTAAGTAGAAAATCATCTATTTTTCTCACACAAATTACATATTCATCTATTGTACTTTCTTTTGTTTTCCTTGACGTCAGATATCTTCTCAATATTTCTTCTTGCATTAATCTCTCACCGCGCGCGCATTAACACTTTAGAGAGGTGAAATTATTCTTTTTCTGATTTCGGTATTCCTATCCATTTTGGGGTCCTATCCATATATTCTCGATATGCATTCCCGTACTTCTCAAGGCACCAGCGTTCTTCGGGAATTACCAAAGTGTTCATCAGAATTATGAATACTACTGCTAATAACAGAAAAATCCAGGAAATGCAGGCTATGCCCATGCCTGTGAGCGTCATGAAGCCAGCAAAGCTCAAGGGATGTCTTGAAATGTGGTAAGCCCCTTTAGTGACTGGTTTATCCAACGGAGTAGTAGCAAAATTCAGCGTTGCCATGATGAGAAAAATCATACCCAGTAAATAAATAGACAATCCAACATAGAACCAGGTTGTACATAATTTCAGTGGCAAGAAAACCCCATAAATAACTGAAGCAACAAAAATCACCGTTAAGATGTTCCCGAGTTTTTTCTCCTTTTTACTATAACTCCTCGCCTCCTCATCCCAACCTCTCGCTTTCCAATATTTATTAAGAAACAAATGGGGAATAATGAAAACGAGAAGGATGAAAATCCAAGCGTTCCATAAGCCTAACTCAAATTCTGGAATAAGCGACATGATTTTCCTCATTTTATTCTCTTTTCTATGCCTTCTTAAATCTTTTAAGGGTGAGACGCACGTGCCAGCCTTTACTGGCAATTGGTTTGTGTCATGTGTCTGCTGTCCAAATTACTTTATAATATAGTATAATGCAACGTAACTCAATGGTGTACACAGAAATGGGCAGGCTAACATCAATATACCTAACAGATGAAGAGGCTGAAAAACTGAAAAAATTCTGCGACGACAACCAGTGTACCCAATACTCAGCACTAAAAACAGCCATAAGCGAA
>JAOUKN010000040.1 GCA_029882515.1 Candidatus Bathyarchaeota archaeon | reverse complement strand
TGGGGCTATGAGCCATCCTTCACTTTGTAGGAAGATCTTGGCTGCTTCAAATACTGCTTTCTCATCTGTTGGGTATGATGTCGCTTTCACAATTTTGTGCTGCCGCAGGGCACTTATTACAGGAGCGGCTGCATGATATCGTAACCCATCGGCTCTGATTGGAGGCATTTCTGTCTGGTGTCCAAGAGTATACATTTTTAGAAGTGGGGTATGCTCAGATACATCACCAAAATCATATCTGTACTCACCTTTAACAAGGCTTGGAGCCGCCATTGACTGTGATGCAAGGAACTCGCACTCTCGTTTTCCCTTCAAGACTTCCCCGATAAAGGGTAATGCGATACCACCAAAGTTGGAGCCACCGCCAAGACAACCTACAATCAAATCTGGCTCGTCATCAACCATTTCGAATTGCTTTATAGTTTCAAGACCTATTATGGTTTGATGTAGCAGGACGTGATTCAAGACAGAGCCTAAGCAGTAAACCTTTCCTTCACGTTGCTCC
Organism: Candidatus Bathyarchaeota archaeon; assembly: GCA_029882515.1. Lineage (GTDB taxonomy): Archaea > Thermoproteota > Bathyarchaeia > Bathyarchaeales > Bathyarchaeaceae > JAOUKN01. The sequence continues at coordinate 15,260 of JAOUKN010000040.1, read as the reverse complement.
GTATACTCTAAACCTTCAGAGACGGCAATTCCAAGGGAGCCAGGATGATTTGGATACTTTGATTGAATGTCTCTTCCAGTTTTGGTTTGTTCACTCGGTGACGCATATACTGAGGCTCCAAAGAGGTTCATGAAGGTTCGGCGGTCAACTTTCCAGTCATAAACTGATCGCACCCAAAAGACTACACAGTCTAAGCCCATTAATCGAGCCGCATATGACAGTGCTGTTCCCCATTGTCCCGCACCAGTTTCAGTAACCAAGGTGTCTTTTCCTGCCTTTGCTGCAAAATATGCTTGAGCCAAAGCCGTGTTCGTCTTGTGGGAGCCCGTAGGCGATAAATCCTCTCTTTTATAGTAAATTCTTGTTGTTTTCAATTTCAGATATCTTTCAAGTCTCTCAGCACGGCACAACGGTCTTGGTCTTCCAGCTTGGACAAAGAGTTTCTTCACTTCTTCTGGTATGGGAATCCAGCGTTGGTCAGAAAATTCTTGCTTCAGGCAGTCGCCAATCATGGTTTTGGACAAAAATTCCATACGCGAAGGTCCTTCTTCTGGTTCTTTAGGTCTAGGAAGCGGTTTTGGCAAGTCTGGAAGGATATTGTACCACTTAGTAGGTAAGTCGTCTACAGATAGTCGAATTTGATTCTTATCCATTGTTTCACCAGCATATTGAAGTAGCATATATGAAGTCTTGGTTATAATAAATCTATGCTGGCATGATCATGGCTTCCCTTTGTCAATTACTTTCACTTTCCTCTTGTACGAGAAATCTCAAATTGAGTTGATTTTCCCACATGCAACTCGAATTTTCCATTTAAATTTTCCTTTACTCTCCCATCCAAAATCTGCAAAGAATCGCCAGTCTTTATGTCACCGAGTTCATCAACCTTTTCGTTCCAGAAAACAATGATCATTCGGCCTGTTTCATCACTCAATTGCAGTCTCACAACTTTACCTTGCGATCCATCTGATCTTTCAAACATTGAGACTGGATACACCTGTTGCACAGTTCCAATAACCGTTGCCCTAGTTTTCTTTCCAATCTCACCTATTTTTTTCATGAAACTTTGTAGGTTAGGGTAATTGCTTTCCGTGACGTTTGACGGGGAAAGTTGAATTTCTCCGCGTGATCCTACATGTAATTCAGGCTTTCCGTTAAGTCCCTGTCGAGAGTATCCATGAGAAACTTTGATTATCTGACCTTGTACAAGTTTTCTAGTTTCCACAAGGCTTGCTTTTTCATTCCAAAGAACCACCCTTATTGTTCCTGTTTTGTCAGCAATAAGTAAGTGTGCAACAGTTCCTTTAGTCATATCTGAGCGAATGAATGTTTGAGGAGAATGAACAATAATAATACGTCCAGTAATGGTTACATCATTCAAACCAGAAACAACGTCTTTGATCAGGATTTCAGTTTTAAAAATTTCTTGTGGAACTTCCACTTCCAACTCAGAAGCAACGACACGGGCTGCCGTCTCATCTGTTAAATATCCTTCAACGTCTTTCTTTTTCTCCTCAATTTTCTTCAAAACGTCTTTGTGTGAAAGATCTGGTCGAAATAGCAATATTCGTTTAATAATGTCTTCTAAACTCATCGTACTTCACTATGATTTTGATGGATGGAAACGAAAGTGAGTATTATAAGATTTACCTATGAACCTCTTCGCGATGCGAAGAATATGCCAAAAGCGTTCTTAAACTTCTAATGTCATACCATCATAAGCGATCTTATAGCCTTTGCGTTTGATATATTTTCGTTCTTTCCCTTTTCTATTTATAGGATTCGTATGATTGATGTGAATAAAATAGATTTCACCCTCAATCCCCTCTAAAAGTTCAATTGTTTCTCGGATTGGAGGATGAGGAACTTCTTCAAATCTACATATTTCATTTTGCGAGTAGAATGTACCATCAACAAAAGCAATATCCGAATCCCTGACTTCTTCTATAACAGTATTTGTCCATCTGTCTATATCAGGTAAGTAAATCACTTTTTTCTTTGATTCGATAACATATCCAACAGTATCGCCAATTTCATTTCTATGTGGAACTTGGATCGATACACACGCCAGTCTATTCAACTTGAATTTTTTGCCAGGATATCTCTCTTCAATTTTGATATTTCCCCTTTGGACAAGAAGATTGAACGGATAGTTACTACATAAAAACTGCCTCATCTTTGGAGTGCAAATGACTGGAAGTTCTTTTTCATCCACAGATTCCTTTCCAAGATGCCACAATCCAGCACAGTGACCAAGATGTGCATGAGTTAACAAAATTCCACTTACAGGAAGTTTTCCTTTTCTTTCTGTTTTGCGAATTTCTTCGTGAGTCATATCTAATTGATATTTGAAATCTGGTGAAGCATCAAACAAGTAGCAAGAATTTTCCGTCTTATCCAAAACGGCCAATGAAGGTCCGAGTCTCTTGTATTCGGCATGCGTTCTTGCTTTGTTACATACTTCACAATAACAACCTGTGTGAGGAATTCCATCATCTTGTCCAGAACCCAAAATTTTTACTTTCATAACCTTTACATCCACTTTATCATCTAGAATTACTAAAATAAGGGTTCTCACCTCTTTCTAAACCATCGTTTTGATAGATTTTTAAGCAAGAGTATGGGGTTTATATCGGTGACTTTTATGATAGAAGATTTCAAGGACCTTGAGGGCTTCATTCTTGAAAAGATGAGCGAAACCAAACTTCCTGGGCTAAGCATCGCCATTGTTGAAGGTGACAAAACTATTTACACTAGAGGGTTTGGTTTTAGAGACCTCTCTTCGGGACTTCCGGCGACCCCACGAACTCTTTATGGCATAGGCTCGGTTACTAAGTCTTTCACTGCACTTGCCATCATGCAGCTTGTAGAGGAAGGGAAGATTAATCTAGATGACCCCGTCGAGAAATTCGTACCAATAAAGCTTAAGCCTTTTGGAGAGACTGTATCAATACACAATTTGCTGACGCATTCTTTGGGAGTGCCTGCGCTTGCTTATGCTGAAGCGTTCATTAGAGGTGTACTTGGTCTAGATCACTTCTGGCTTCCAGTATCTAGCCCAGAAGATATTATCGCCTTTATGAGGAATGCTGAGAAATGGGCAGTTGCCAAACCCGGCACGGATTTCTTCTACCTTAACGAGGGTTACGTTCTCTTAGGATACATTATCTCAAAATTGAGTGGGGTAAGATATGAAGAGTATATCAGAAAGAGAATACTGGCGCCTTTAAAGATGAGTAGAACATTTTTCTTGAGATCTGATGTCGAAAATGATCAGGATAGGGCGGCGCCATATATTATCGATAAAGAGGGGCAACATGTTGCCAGCACCTTTCCTTTCGGCATAACCTCAGATGGAGGTTTAATAAGCAATGTCATTGATCTTGCAAGCTACTTGAAGATGCATATTGATCGCGGCAAATTTGGAGAAACAGAAATTCTTAGCAATGAGATGTTGGGTCTTATGGAGAAAACCCACATACAGCTACCCTATCAGATTTTTGGGAGAGAATCATACGGCTATGGGTGGATGATAACACCAAACTTTCATGGTGGCAGGCTTGTCGGTCATGGGGGATCTGTGCTGGTGTATACAGCTTATGTAGGTTATATGCCGGAAAAGAAAATTGGAGTTGCATTGTTGGCGAATGCAAGTGGATATCTACTATCGCATGTTGGAAATTATGCGTTATCCATGCTACTGGGAATAGATCCGGGAAGATTGCCTTTTATAAAAAGCGATAGAATATTGCGCAAGCTTCAGGGCGAATATGAAACGTACAAGGGAACGATGAGGGCGAGTGTTAAGAAAAAGGGAGATTTTCTGTACATGGAAATCAAAGACAGGTATACTGAAGAGATATTGCCTTTGGTACCCGAAAAGCTGGAAGATGGTCGAGCAATATTCTACACGCTTTCCGGAGGGAGCAAGTATACTGCAGATTTCAAGATTGAAGAGGACAAAATAGTGTTGATATATGAAAGGTATAAACTGGTGAAGAAAGTGTAGGAAAGGCCATCTCTACGGTAACTGACAGCTTATCCTCTTTCCGTTCCTCCACCCCGTTAATTCATAACTTCACATCAGGTGGAGATGTTTTTGAATCTTTTCTCCCCAATAATCGGGGACACAAGAGGAGAAAGATATATCTGGTCCATTACTGCTCGACACAGGACGTTTTTCCGATCTCGAAATATCTCGAAGATGCAGGAAAAGTAAAAGGCAGAGGAGAATAATGATAGGCTCTCACCCATAGGTTTCAGAATCGATAGAGCGTCCGCCTGAGCATTTCTTTCACTATCTCTAGTTGTCCCAGCACGAATTGTTATGATATTTTCTTACTATGCTATAGATGAAAGAAAATGGTTTCTGTGCAACCTCAAGCATTTCAGACTTGTGGTCAACATCCAGTTAAGTATGTAACGCGAAATTTGTGAAGTTTCACAGAAGGATGAAAACTAGACTATGGGTGATTCACTTGTTTCTTCCTTGTGGTAGATCATGTACAGGAAAATCAGAAGTAATACGATGAAGGTTACTACCATTAGGACGTTGATGATTAATGTGAAATACACGGCGGGGTCCATGAAGATTATCCCTTCTTCTCCCATATTTTGGGAGGTTGCCTATTTAAAGTGTGACCTTTTCCATTCGTCCATTAGGAGGTCATAAAGTTCATCTTCTTCGTTGAACACATCGTACCGAGATAGGGCTTCTGCCATCTTCTGTGCGATAAGATGGTAACATAGATGTATTTCTTTGTCCATAACCCGAAAATAGAAGTCGTCACAGGAACAGAAGTCTGCTGCCGGCATCACTAAGTAATCGCGTCCTTTGCCAACCACAATCCATACGATTCGTCCACTCGGTTCAAACAAGTATTTCTTTACCCTTCCGTCTTTCAGTGCTTCCCATGCCTTTGAAAATCTCAAACCGAACGCCACAGAAAGCCTAGTCAATTGTAACTTGGTCACAGCCTCTCTTGCTTTAATTTCTTCACAGATTTTCTTCAGCAGTTCTGTTTCTGAAAGCTTTTCCATTAAGGTCCCAATATCCCATGCTGAACTAATCTAGTTTGACGTTTTGCTAACTAAAAGAGTTATCACTTGTCTAATGAAAAAAGTCATTGAAGATGACGAAAATCGTGAGCTTTCGAGGAGGTGTCGTGTTATTCGATTTCTATTGGCTCTCCACTTGGTTTCTTCTTTCCTTCGATCTTTGGTATAGTAACCTCGAGGACTCCGTTTTTGTATTTTGTTTTAGCTTTCTTTGGACCAGTTTTTGCTGGTAGCGGTACTTCTTTGAAGTACTTACGTTTGGGGGTATCTACAGAGATAGTTAGGGTGTCTTCTGTTCCATGTAATTTGATGTCTTCTTTTTCAACTCCTGGCAATTCGACAACTACTTTTATTTCGCCATCTGCGTCAACTACGTCCACAAGAGGTTCGCGTTCTTCTTTTATGTCAAGACTGGGTTTTGTGAGTCCAAAAGCTTCTGATTTGAGTGACGGTTTTACATTGCCGAATTCTCTTATCTTCGGTTTCCCATCCGGACCAATAGTCATCGAATATCCATAGACAAATGGTCCCCACTCACGGGTAGTTGAGCCGTCTGGAAGCTTGCGTTCTCGCACCAACTCCTTTGGGACACGGGTGCTGAATTCTTTGAATTCCTTTTCCATCATTTCTTCCATATCCTTGAATATATCTTCCATATCTCCGAAGAACCAATTCCTGAAGTATGGAGAGCGGCGCATTCTTCTCCTAAACCATTCTGGAAAGTCTTCCCAAGCCATAAATCTTCACTCCCTCAACCAAATGACAGTGTTAAAATTCTATAAAAATCTTCTGCAAGCCATCAAATCAAGGTTCTCAAGTGGTTTACAGTTCCTAGAAACGTTCCATCAAGAAGATGAACTTCTGCATTATCAATGTCTACACTTTTCGAACGTAAAATCGGGCCTATAAACGCTCTTGATCTACCACTTTTTCCAAGCGTTTTTCTGTTTATCGATTGTCCTCCTAGAAAATCGTTAAATGAAGGCATTATAAAAAGCTGGGAAGCCCTTAATTTCACTTTAAAATGTTCTTGTAATGAGGAAACTGGATTTTTGTCGGCCTTTATGTTTAGGTGTTTCAGTAGAGCTTTCACAAGTTTCTTGTTGTTACATGGGGCTTTCACCCAGACTTGCCTTGTTATCCTGAAGCCGAGGGGGTCTCTAAAGGTGACTGTTGGATGAACGTGGGCGGTGATAAGGTTGGAGCAGTTCAGTAAATTAGGAGATGGCCATGCGTGTCCATGGAAAAGTCCCACACTTCCTGAAGCTATACCCGTGGAAGGCAATATCTTTACATTTTGTGGTAATAGCGGTTCCAAGTTTCCATCATGGTTCCCTAGAATTATTCTAATGTCCTGTACTTTTTTACCAAGGGTTTCAAAGAAGTTGGGGATGTCACGCCATTCTTCCATTGCAACCTTTGCGATTGCATGCTTTACGTCTCCGAGGAAGAGCAGGCTGGTGGGCTTACATAATTGAATCAACTGAAGCATTTTTTCTTGGAGTTTTGGTGTTTGTGATGGAACATAGATACCTTGTTCCGCAAGTCGCACTTCCCAGCCGATATGGAGATCTGCGACTACCAAGACGCGTTCGGAACTTCTCTTCAGGAGAAGAGCTGGGTACGGTCTTAGCGGAACTATCAATCGGGTGTGGTGGCTCCTTTTGTGCTGAAACAGTGTCAACCTAAAAGCTTCTTTATGACGTCATATAGGGTCGTGTTGGCAGTTGCAATGAAGGATACTTTTTGAGTAGGAGTTAAAGGAACCTCTATTTCTTTTCCTTTCGGTGTCAGCATTACAGCTCCCGCTTCCCTTACTATAAGGTAGGCGGCAGCTACGTCTGTCACTCTCAGTTTGCCTCGTAAGTCGATGAAGGCATCTGTTGTTCCGTCGGCGACGTAGCAGAGTTCTAGAGCGTTAGCACCTAAATGGCGTAGGTGCCTTGTTTTCTCGAGGACCGGATTGAGCTGATCTGCTATCTGTTTTATTTTGTACGTGTTGAAGTCGATGCCTACTACCGCCGCTTCAAGTGTGGTCATTGTGGATGGGTGTATTCTTTTGTTGTTTTTGTGGGCTCCCTTGCTTTTTTGAGCTGTGTAAGTGATGTTATGAAGCAAATCTGTAACGACGGCTGCGTGGATGCTTCGTAGATTTGGGGTCTTTGAGACTGCTAGAGATGTGTTTATGAAGGGTATACCTCTTGTGGCATTGGTCGTGCCGTCCAAAGGATCGGTTGTTAAGTAGAATTCGTGGGGGTGTGCCCCTATTTCTTTGATGCCTGTTTCTTCGCTTATGAGGGTGCAGGAGGCGTCGTTTTCCTCCAAGGTTTCGATTATGGCTTTTTCCGCGATGAGGTCAATTTTTTTCATAGCGTCTCCCCCTGCTCCTTTTCCAAAGGTTATGCTTGCGTTGGGAGTGTTGTAAAAGGGTAAAATGTCTCTTCGTATCCTCTGAGCGCATTCTTTAAGGATGATTAGCCAGTTCATGATTGATTGTCCTCTTATTGAAGGTGTCGTTGTGTGCTTTTAAACGTGAGTGGCATGTGCATGTGTGAGGCCTTTGATTCTATCAAGTAGCCTTGTTTTGGTTGAACGTATTGAGCGTCTATGTTAGTCGAGTTACTGCCTTTGAGAACTTCTGTTTGGAAATAAAGCTGCGCGCACGTCAGCGAATCTTTGTTCAAAGGCCCAGTTGTTGTTGGTACGCGGAAAATTCAGAGAACAACAACTCCATCCTCTGAAGAAATTTTTTGGGATTTTTCATCAACTGCTGAGGAAAACAGCAACTTTGGCGTTCTGATTTGGAGATGGACAGTGTTTCGGCTTTCACGTGGCCATTTCACGGCGATAGTAGTTGATAAGCTGTTCAAACTGTTTGACCATGAGTTGGCTTCGTTTTGGAAGGGTATGAGTTTGAGGAGAAACTTAAGTAAGACTGTTCTTGAATTGTAGTTCAGGCAGGGGTTCCCAAGCCAGGTCAAAGGGGTGAGGTTCAGGTCCTCATGGCGTAGGCCTTCGTGGGTTCAAATCCCACCCCCTGCACTACAGCCAAAGAACCCTTTGCGCGCGCATAGAAATTGGTCCTTGCAGAACACTTCAGAAAGAATTGAATGGATATTTAGAATACGCCAAACGCACTAGGTATAGATTATTTCTTGGAATTTGGTAGATGCAGCAAGACGAGGGTTACTGCAATTGTTCTTCTACAATACTCCTTCTGTGTTATTCTTCCGCTAGGTTGAGAGTGCTTTTCATTCGTCCATCATCTAGTTGCTTGATGGTAAATCCCATTTTTTTCAGAAGTCTGATTGCCCGAGGATTGTCAGGCAACGTAACTCCGTAGATTGTTTCAAGTTTCTTATCCTCACAAATCTCAATGACGTAATCCACCATTTTTGACCCTAAACCTAGATTTTGCCACTGATCGGCGACGACGAAAGATATTTCAGCACTTTTTCTATCAGGGTCTAAAATGATCCGGGTATACCCTATTATGTTTCGGTGACCATCTTCATATAGTTCGGCAACAATGCCTATTTCTCTGTCATAGTCAATATTGCAGTACCGAACTCTGATCTCCAAGGGTGTGCCCTTAATGATTTCGAAAAATCTGTGACGTAAGGATTGGTCGGAAAGGCCATGAAACATGTCAAGCCACAAAGGTTCATCTTCAGGCTTTATCGGTCTTAGAACGACAGATCGGCCATCACGCAGGTTCCAAGCTGCTTCGTACTTCTTGGGATACGGACTAATAACCAAGTGCTGATGAGGTTCAACCTCTCCTAAAACCCGTTTCGGATCAATTACTACACGGGCGTCAAGAGCGAACGCTTCCTTATTATCGATGAATAACGGATTGATATCAACCTCCTTCAGCTGTGGAAAGTCAATAAGCATCTGCGAGAATTTCACTATGGTTTCTTCCAGAAGCTTAAGATTTGCTGGCGGCATATTTCTATACCCTTTTAGGATTTGATAAACCTTCGTTTCTTCCATTATTCTTCTGGCTAAAGTTCTGTTCAGCGGAGGTAGTCCAAGGGCAACATCTTTAAAAAGTTCTACACCGATGCCACCTATTCCGAACAGAATCACTGGGCCGAAAATTGGATCAGCTTTAGCCCCAAGAATGACTTCGTAGCCGCGTTTCGTAATCATGGGTGAAATTGCAACACCTTGAATCTCAGCTTCAGGATTGTATTCTTTTGCTTTTTGCATAATTCTGTCAAATCCCTCTCGGAGTTCGGCTTCAGAATTGATGTCAAGAACTACGCCTCCAGCATCAGTTTTGTGAATAATTTGTGGCGAAAGAATCTTCAGAACCACTGGATAGCCAATCTGCGAAGCGATAGTGGCAGCTTCATCTGCAGTTCCGGCTCTTACTGTTTTAACAATTGGAATATTGTAGTATTCAAGAAGATGTTTCGCTTCTATTTCAGTTAATATATCACGATCTTCCTTTGCAGCGTTTCTCATTATCACCAAAAGGGGGCGTGTTGGTGGAACGCTGCTTGCTGGTACTTCTTGAGGTGTTTCATAAAGCAGTTCGAGGTTGTGTTTATATTGATACATGTACATGTACGTTTTGACTGCTTGTTCTGGTGTGGTGAAGGTGGGGATGTTGTTTTTGCTAAAAATCTGATTAGCCTCCTCCACCTCTTCATAGCCCATAAAAGTCGTCAAAAGTGTCTTTCGGGGGTTCCACTCACGTGAATGTAACTTGACGATGCTTCTCGCAATCTCTGCGGGATCCGTTAGGCCTTGAGGGGTAAATATTATCAATAAGCCATCAACGTTTTCATCCTTGAGGCATTCTTCTACGACAGTCTTGTATCTTTCAGCTTTCGCATCTCCCAAAACGTCGATGGGGTTCCTTTTACTCCAATAAGCTGGTAAGGTGCTGTTAAGCCTCTCCATTGTCTTTTTGCTTAGTTCCGCTAGTTTTCCTCCTCTTGTAATGAGAGCATCTATAGTCATTATTCCTGGTCCCCCTGCGTTGGTGATTACAGCGAGGTTTGGACCTTTGGGGAGAGGCTGCATGCCTAAAACCTCAGCAATGTTGAAGAGATCCGCAATTTCCTCGACACGGACAATTCCAGCGCGTTTGAAGGCGGCGTCATATACCATGTCTTCTCCTGTAAGTGAGCCAGTGTGTGAAGCAGCGGCCTTTGCGCTTTCACCATACTTTCCAGCTTTTGCCACGATAATTGGTTTGGCCCTTGCAAAATGTCTTGCAGCACTCATGAACTCTCGGGCATCACGTATTCCTTCAACATACATCAGAATGCTTTTGGTCTCTGGGTCATCACCGAAATAATCTATGAGATCGCCGAAGTCCACATCGATCGTTGATCCAAGGGAAACAAAGTTACTGAAGCCGATGTTCTCATGTATTGCGAGATCAAGAATCGCTGTGCCTAATGCGCCACTTTGAGAGATAAATGAGATGTTGCCCGCCTTTGCCTTCTTCATCGCGAAGGTGGCGTTAAGATTTATACTAGGACGTATTATGCCCAAACAATTGGGTCCTATAATTCGTAAATCATATTTCTTCTTTATTTCAAGAATCCTGTCCTCTAATGCTTTGCCCTCTGGTCCAACTTCTTTGAAGCCAGCGGAAATGATGATAATTCCGATTATTCCAGCTTTTCCGCATTGCTCTAGAATCTCGGGAACAGTCTTGGCGGGGGTGGCAATTATTGCGAGATCAACAGTTTCTGGGAGTTGACTCACAGTTTGATAGGCCTTGAGGCCAAGAATTTCAGGTTTACGAACGTTAACTGGGTAAATAGTGCCTTTATAGCCTAACTCTGTGAGATTTTGCATCAATGCATAGCCGACTGATCCCTTTTTGTCGCTAGCTCCGACTACAGCAATACTATGAGGATTAAACAGTTTGTCAAGATCCTGTGTAACCAAGATATAGCCCTCTTAATTCTGGAGTAAAACGCAATCTCCAGATTAAAACTTTACTTATCGCTGTATACAAATGGGGGAGGCATTACTTACCTAGATATTTACATAGGTGCAGAAAAAAGGAGAGATTGGGCACTATCTTCACTCTTCATACCTGACAGTTGGGGCAGAAGTATACATGGCCTCCTCCAACACTCAACTTCTCTATTGGAGTTCCGCAGACCGAACAAGGCTGCTGTTTCATGTTTGGCCCCATGGCTGGCGTGTAACTCCCTTGATTTCCATAAAGATCGTAGAACTGGTCTTTTCCCTTGAATCCAATTCTCTCTTGAACCACAAGCTTAATAGCATCAAAAAGGGCTCGCCCTTCATCCATACTCAGTTCTGAGGCCTTCCTCTTCGGATGAAGCTTAGCTCTGTATATAATGTCTTGAAAAGCACTATTGCTTAGTCCTACAACAAAAGCGTCTTTTCCTACGAGGACTGACTTGAGCGCCCTGCTATTGCTTGCCAAAAGTTCTGAAAAGCGCTGAAAGGTGAACTCTTTGTCTATAGGCGAGAGCACCTCGGAATTGAAGTCTCGTCTAAAGACATAGGAAAGCCCTAGGTCATTGTCATTCATTGCTTGGATAACACCCATGCTAGTAAGCCTCACCGTCAACATCGTGTCATCGCTAAAAATCACCTTCAAATGGAACTTACTTGGAGCAGTTTTCTCATCTGCGTGGTAAAGGATCTGGCCACCATACTCTGGTCCGAGAATCAAGTTCATTCCATTGTTAAGCTTTACACGTATGACGTTGCCCCTAGATATGACCGATTCAATTTTGCCATTCACAAGATGATCGAAGACCTTTAGGTCCCTGTTCAGCATACCAATTCTTTGCAATCTCTCATAGTCTTGCAGATGGCAAGATTTGATGCGCTTGCCCCGAAGCTCGTCATTCATCTGTTCCACAAGAATCTTGGCTTCTGGAAGTTCAATACTCATTGCGCAACCTCCAACTATTACTCGAAGCAATCAACTTAAAAGAAATCCGTTCCCAACTATCATCTATGAAATCAAGGCCAAATCTTCTGGCAATCGTTGGTTCACAAAGAAGCAACGGAAACTCTTACGCGCTAACCAAAGTAGTTCTCGATTCAGAGGATGCAAACTACCAAATAGTGCAACTGGCAGACAAGAAGATAGAGTTCTGCAACATATGCGAGAAATGTATAAGCGATGACTGCCCCTTGGAAGACGACTTCAACCAAGTTCTTGAGAAAATGAAACACGCAGATGGAATAGTCTTTGTCATCCCAAAGTACCTCTTTGTTCCCTCAAAATTTCTATGTTTTCTCGAAAGGCTGGATACGATTGATCACATGCGAAAGCACGCTGGCTACGAGAGAACCTTTAAGAACCCAGACTATAGCCTCTTCACCGAGAAACCTTTTTGCATGTTTGTCACATCAGGCACAGGCAACGTTGAAGAACAAACCTTGAAGATTGTCGCAGATTACATTCAAGTTTTGGGACTGCGACCGATTCGCTACAATAACCCCCCCTTCCTTGGGATCAGCGTCAAAGCTGGCGACCGCAAAGGTGAGGTTCTTGGCAACGAGCAAGGCATAACGGAATGCAAAAGATTAGTAGAAAAACTCATCAACTCACTCAAGAACTAGCGGATGCACGATGGACCTAAGAACTTGATGTAAGTTGTGACACCGTGAATAGACTAGGAAAAGGTTGGATGCAACCTGAGGGAAGATAGAGTGAGATTCACCCTTCCTCTACCTCTTCATTATTCAATCTATGAAGGCGTTTCAACACCCTTAATGCGATCAAAGTTATCCACTTGCTTGGCTTACCTCTAGTTTCTATGTTAGCTTGCATTCTATCACTTGGAGTGCTTTCAAGAATCCATTTTCCATCCCGAGCGCGCTTCTGCAATAGAATCTGTACGGGGTCATCCAATCGTTCATCGTCTACATAACCTAGCTTAGATAAGACGTCTAATCCTCTCAGAATGTTATACCCGTAAAACCAAGGAAAGCCCAGTTTTAACCATGACTGTTTAATCACTTTGTAGTTGTGGTGATCTGCCCTAAAGAGACGATGCATAAGAAGAAATTCTGCTCCGCTTTCTACAGCGCGCTCCATTTTTTTGGTTAACGTTGCTCTAGGGGCTTCACTGAACGCCTCTAAAGGGCAAATAGTTCCGTAGAAACATCCATGCGTATCCTTAACATGTGCTCGCCAGTAGGGGCAAAGCCACCCGCCATCTTTGTTCTGAATCCTTACAAGCCAGTCCAGCGCCTTCCATACTCTTGGATCCTTTACATATCCTATCCTAATCAACGCTGCCGCCATGTTACCAGTGAGACAAGAATACTGGTGTTCAAAAACCGTAGATCGGACCCATTCGTTCGCCGAAGGCAGTTTCTTCCCTTTTTTGCGCATCTGTTCATATTCTTTAAATGCTCGTTCAAGAGTATAACTTGAAAATCCCCCTTCGTCCAGTTGAAACTGGAAAATGTATTCACAAGCGTTTCTGATTCTTTTATCTCTGCTGTCCATTCCTAATTGGCCTAATGTCATTATCTGCCAGTAAGACGATTTGTACTTAGGATGGTACGGATTCGCTGGTTCTTCCCAGTATCCTTTCGACTTTTGCTTGGAGAAGATCCTTGTTATCACCTTTGATGTTGGAATGGCAGCTTTAGCGGCTTGTAGCTCCGGGTCATCTTCTCTTTTGCCCAAGAGGTCCCTAAGAGCAAAATAGCGAACCGAAGGGCTTTCCTCTTCCAGAAGCCATCTAACAAGATTTTTCTCAAGTGTGTTCTGGATACTACACACCCGATTTCTTCACCCATTCATATATTGTTTTGCGTTGAGCGCTCGTTATGACCAACATCTTTTCCAAATAGTCCGCTACTTCACGAATGGTAATGAAAGCATAGAGGTTAAGGCCCTTATCCTCCAATCTCTTCCTTCCTCCTCTCTCATTATCCAACAGGGCAACAAAGTCTTCAACCAAAGCGCCTTCAGCTCTCAGTTTTTCTGTTGCCTCTATAGCCGTCTTTCCAGTGGAGAGGATGTCGTCAATAACCAAGACCTTATCGCCTGGATAAAGAATCCCATCTATCCGTCTTGTCCGACCCTTCGTTTCACTCTTCTTAATGAGTAACATGGGTATTTCAAGAACGTGCGTCAAAACTGCTACGTACGGAAGAACCTTGGTTGAAGCTGCTGCCATTCTTGAAAACTTTTCGATGCCTACCTCAGTCTCGATGATTTTTCGCAGTACATTTATACTACGCTGAAACTCATTCGGAAAACTGATCAACGGCGCCAAGTTCACGAAATAAGGCGCAAGTTCTCGGGTTTTTTTGTCAGCAATCGCAAACTCGGGTGAACCTATTTTTGACAATGTTTTACAAAATTCCACTTTGTAACGGTCTTTGCCACGAAGCCAATCCGTATTCGTGGGATTTAAGTCAAGATTATTTTGAGTCATGATGATTTGCTCCGTTATTTGATTTGTACACATCCTAGTTATGATCACACAGGTTATCGAAGGATTCTAGCTTTCGGTACTAGTTTGCTTTTTCTAAATGTCTCTCAGTAATTCTTCTTTTATCGTATACTAAACAGTTGTGCCTGATGGTGATGAATATGTGTCACTGGTATCCACTAACGGTTTCTCCTTGGTGTAAGGGAGGAATAAACGGTGACTGAAATGAATAGGCGGAGAAGAAAAAGAGGAGGAGTTCGTAGAGAGTATTCTTTTTCGTCTAGTCTGCATAAATAAAGATGTGATGAAACCCCATAAATAGTTCAATGAATATTTTAATTTCATGCTTCTGGATCTGTCGATTACAATCTCTTTGAGTTTATGTCTTCTGTGTTTCTGCGGTGCAAACTTATACAACTTCAAAAGACATGGGACAAATAAAAGAGCAAAGAAATATAAAGCTGAAGTCGAGCGACCAAGAGGACTCATTTTCACTCTGTCGGCTCTGGGAACATTAGTGTTCTTTCTAGAATCCTTGTTCTATATTCTTGTGGTCTTTGCTGGGCTCCAGACAGTCCTACGCAATTCCTTTCTTCAACTTCAGTTCCCTTTTGACTCGTGGGTGCAAATAGCAGGCATCCTCATAACTGCTTTCGGCTACTTTCTGTTTATCTGGAGCGTTCTCGCAAGAGGACAATACGCCACCTCTTGGGAAATGCCTAGAGATCAGAAGCTCGTGACATGGGGTCCCTACCGCTACGTACGCCACCCTTCATATCTTGCCTACTT
>JAOUKN010000146.1 GCA_029882515.1 Candidatus Bathyarchaeota archaeon | reverse complement strand
TTTGAGATTAACATGTCTATCTTTTCTTCTGTTGGTATCTTTGGTAGTTTGTCATAACGGTTGTAGAATGGTTGTTTCCATGTTTGCCCGATTGAGCGCATGTAGATGGCGTAAGCTTCGATTAAAGATTCTTTGAATCCGTTACTGCATTTCTTGTTTGCCACGAATGTTTTTATTATTTCGGGGTCTGCTAGTGTGCAATTCTTTTGTAGATGCCTAAGTCGTTTGGCTGTATATTTGATTGTTGAATCTTCGTAGGCTTCTTTTTTCATCCATAGCATTACGTTTATAATGGTGGGGGATGTTGTTTGTGTAATGGGGGATGATGTAGCCGTCCCAGACCGACATTAGTGGATGAGGATCTCATGACGAACAGACCCCATCTTATGATGGGTTGTCATTTTTTGTTTCACGCCGAAACCCATTGCTATTAAAACCTCAAACTCCAAACTTGCATTCTTCGCGGAAAAGGAAAAAAGGAGGAAAATGTAGGCTTGTTTCTACCTTTTCTTTATAGCCGCAATAAATTCGTCTATGGGGATTGCTGGCATGCTCATTATTTGAATTGTTCCGCGGGAACCCATTTCTATGGAGACACGTGCTATTGTTTTGTTGTCTGATGCTTCAACAATGTTCACGAAATCATACGATCCAAGCGTTGCATATTGATGGACAACCTTCACGCCCATTGCCTCAAGTTCCCTATTAACCTCTTTAATTCTTTCAGGCTTCTCTCTAACGGTCTTCCATCCTTCGTCCGTAAGCTTAGATAGAAGAATATACGCAGGCATGTATCATTTTCCCTCCAAACAAACCTTCTGTACGTACCTGCAATTTCTATTTTTCGAAAGAACGGTGAATTGGAAGTATGAATGCGCAATTCATAAGTGATTTATCCTGTTTTTTCAGATTTCGTCTTATTAGCAGTTGAAGTGAAAAACGTTGACTCAACCATCTTATCCACCGCCCCCACCAGCCCCTAAACCTACCAGATTTAGGCCAAGTATTGTAACGAAACTCGCCCTTCTCCATCTCATCACAGGCATAGTCCTCGTCGCATTAGGAGCATGGGCTCTCTATCTCGGTCAACCATGGAACATCGCCACTGGCATAATATGTTTTATCGCAGCAGCTGTGAGTACTGTATACTTTTTAGGTCTCTACGCCGGCAAGGACTGGGTCTTATCTCTCGGCTGGAGACGATACCTTGGGGACAGACAGGATGTCGTGGCCTACTTCAGGTTCCATTCCCCTGTTTACCCGCCAGCTTATCCCTCTCACACCGCACCTCCAATCGCTCATTTACCATCTATCCCACCGGGTCAACCATCAGCATCAAAGCCATCCCCACCACCACCTCAACCGTCAACCCTAGCCGACATACCCACACCTCGCACATCAGTAGACACGCCACCAATGGCTCCACCGTGTCCTGCATGCAAACAACCATTGATTTTCGGCCATCAACACAACCGGTGGTACTGCCAAAACTGTGAAAGATATGTATAGCAGACATAGGAGGTGCACACACTGAAGGAGAAAAAGCAAATAGAAAACGACAAACCAGAAGCACTGACAAAAGATAGACTTGTTGGGATGAAAGTCATCGACGGCACAGGTTATCTCATCGGCGAAGTTGAGGATGTTGCCTTCACAGTAGGGACTTCACCGTTAAGCCTAGTCATGATTTTGAAGACGAAAGACCACAAGGATAAAGATATTTCCTGGGAGGAGGTGCAAGCCGCAGGCGACTTCGTTGTCTTAAAACCGAAATCAGTTGCACCAGTAGCACCAACGGCTGCAGCTACATGCTCCACCTGTAAAGAAGCTTTGACTTACATTGAACAGTATCAACGATGGTACTGCACAAGGTGTCAGAAATACGTATAAAGAAGAGAACATAGACAACATGCGTCTCGACTTACTACTCCTAACACCAACCCTTTTAGCAAGAGAGAAAAAAATTCTACGCCAAACATGGAAGCAAGAAGCTTAGATAATGAATGTTCCGCGCTTAAAGTCGTGGCGACCCCATGTCGACACTGTAGCATTTATGCGAAAAGTTGGAAATTACACGGTACTTCGCTCACCCACTATCATTGAGTTTTCCACCCGCTGACAGGGGTTAACACAATTCATAAAGCAAGAAATATGTTAGGAGAATAATCTTTTTCAGAGTCCGATTTGGGGCTTCTGTTTTTCTTCCCTCATTCAGTCTACATATCTTTTACACTTAGAACAATACCATCTATTGTACTCTTGAATATATGCCAAAGGCTGAACGCAGCTAGGGCATGTTGGAACACTTTTAGGTGGCGGTGGAGGTGGAGCGATCTTAGGATATAAAGGTGAAGGCTCTGATAAAGGCTCAAAAAAGCGTTGAAAGTTGAAATGACCTCCCAGAAAATCCCTCAAGACGAAAGCGAATGCAGGAAAGACTATGACAATGTCTAAGACAGTATTCAAATGCGGTGTAGCCCAGACACCTCCAGCAGCCGGGAGCAGCGCTGCAATACCGTTCCAGACGGCGTGATTAATCATCCCGATAAGCAAGAACAACAGCGGCAAACCAAAAGCTGCTTCAAAGAGACTCCTACTAGCTGGTCTCTTGGACACGAAAACAAAAACACCCATACCCACAAATGCAGACCAAAGCGGGTGCATAATCGGCGTCACCAAAAGTCTGATGAAAGCATCTACTCCTGCAGCCCCAGAAACATAGAAAATGCTTTCAAAAACTCCGAATCCAAACCCGGCTGCCGCACCCAAGGCGGCTCCGTATCTTCGGGTTGGAAACATGCTTGGAACAGCATATACAACGGTCAACATACACGCAGCTTTACAAGTCTCTTCCACGACAGGCATGAGAACGACAAAGGCTATCCAAGGCGCCCCAGCTAGGGCTGGCAGGATCGCGCGATTCATGGCCATGGCAACAAGAATGCCTAGAAAGGCTGCGGAGACAAGTGCTATTAGGAAACCCATTATTGGTTCAGTTTCATTCTTGAACTGAGGCGGGCGCTCTAGGGCTGCCAGTTGGGCTCTTGTTGTTGAGAAAAAATTGGTTCTTGGCAGATGAAACTCGCTGCGCTTGCCTCTTGGAGGGGGCGGTGGAGGCGGTGGATAGGATGGTTGAGCCAACACTCCTCACTTCACATTATCAACGAAACAAAATCTGGGTGAGACAGAATAAATCACTTATGAACCACAAATTTGAACCACAAATACATACTACCGATAATCCATTTCTGGTTACATGCCTAACGATAGCAAGTCGCTCATACACATCAACCAAAGCAGACTCAGGAAACCGTCAAAGATGACATGAGAGCGGTTGATATATTACCTGAATAGCGAAAATGAAAGGCATACAGTATGACAATATAGCAGTATGTCAATGGAATTCCGAAAGCACTAGAGTTAACGGAGGGCATCCTTGCTCAACAGGATATAAAACCGTGGACCCAGTAAGACAAATTCTGAAAGTCTAGGCCCCTCCCCCCCTAGGTAGGGGGTATAATGAGAGAGACATACGAAACTATAAAAAATCAGGGGGGCTATAGGGGGATCTAATAAGAGAGAGATAGACAAACAACGTAACCAAACGGAAACCTCAAAAACTCCAGTATCCAACAAAACAACACCTGGTAAAGAAACTAAAGAGAAGGGTAAACGCATATTATGAATTGTGGACAAAACCTTAAGACAATCAGGAAGATGGTCTAAGCAAAATGACAATTGAGAGAGACCTTCTCCTCTCCATTTTGAAGTTAACAAAAGGAGGCCCAATCGAAAAGAACCTAGTTAGCAGAGACGCCAAAATTCCCGTTCAAGTCGCCGATAATATGCTGAGAAACTCTTCTAAGGAAGGCTTTATCCAACTGAGAGGTAAAGTAATCGAAGCTTCGTTGAACCAACGTGTCAAAATCGCTATTCACGCCATAAGGTTGGGCGCAGACTTTGAAAGCGTATGCAACTTTCTTGAATGGAACGAGTTTGAAAAAATCGCAGCTACAACATTCGAATTCAACCATTTCAACGTCATAAAAGGTCTCCATTTTAAAG
>JAOUKN010000145.1 GCA_029882515.1 Candidatus Bathyarchaeota archaeon | reverse complement strand
TTGAAGCCCTGTTCGGTTCCATAGTAGATGCAGGGGATGCCGAGACTTGTCAGCAGATATCCAATTCCCTGTTTAACCTGGTCTATGTAAGGATTGTTATGGAGGAAGCGCCGGTCTTGGTCGTGGGTGTCCAGAAAAGTCACATAATATCTGCTCGCCAAACCATGGCTACTTAGAGTGCCACGTAGCTTTTTGTATCGTTCTCTCAACGCATCGGGAGATCTGAATCCTTTGATTACGTCAGGAAGGACATGGAGAAGTGGAAAATCGAGCACGGAGTCCAGCCCCAAGAAAAACTCACCTGAAGGAGATGACGTATTTGGCCCTACGTAAGACTCCATCAGAACATCCTCACCAACTACCTCACCAAATATGAAAAAATTTTTCTTTCCGATGGAGAGCGCATATTCTCTTATTGCAGAACAGAAGATTGCAAAGAAGCGGGTTTCAATATGCTTCGCTGCGTCAACGCGAAAACCATCTGCATCGGTTTTGGCGATTAGCCACTTATAAACATCAATGAGCGCCCTGCTAACCGCTGGATCAGGTGTGTCAAGTTCCTTTAGGATGAAGAAGTCTCCGTTAAGATATTGTTTACGCTTGCTCCAATCTTTAATTCCACCTAGTTTTTTATACCAATCTTTGTTCTGGAACTCCTGTGGCCAAACGGCATCGTCAGGCCACTGGATCGGTTTATGCGGTGTTTTCTTTCTCCAGTTTCCGAGTTCATAAGGCCAATCTCGATATGGGGGGCTGGTCTCCTCGTATCCTTTATAATACCAGTTGTCCCCTGTGTGGTTTACGACTATGTCAAGAATTACATACATGTTTCTTTTGTGCGCGGTTTGAATGAGGTTTCTCAGATCCTCAAGCGTGCCGAACCGTGGATCTACATCAAGATAGTTTTGGATGGCGTATCCATGATAGGAGTCTTCGGATTCGATTCTGTTTTTCAGGACAGGGCTAAGCCATATAGCGGTAGCGCCGAGTTCCTGGATATACCCCAACTTTTCCATAACTCCTTTTAGGTTGCCACCTTGCCACTTCTTCCTTTCCAGAAGGTTTCTTTGCTCCTTCTGAGGCTCCTCCTTGAAAGGCTCACCTTTTGTATCCGGGTTGTTGAAACGATCTACAAGAAGAAAACAGATCACGTGATCTCGCCAGTCTTCGGGTGAAGGGAAAACCTCACTTGAGGGAGTGAAGTTCACATCACTTAGTTTTCGAGGCTTACTTACCATTGATCCGAACCTCCGTATTCATTCTTAACAAATTTTGCCTATACAGGTTTGTCTTTAAATATTACTCTTAAGTTAACCTAGAAAAAACTTTCTGATACCACACAAAAAGAATAATATTTGACAGACAATTCTCTATAACTACCTATGACGAAATTAGTATCTATGCTATTTTAACCTTCAATTGGTATAAGTTTAGATGAAGCAGCAGAAAATCGAAAGGATGAAAGGAAATAATAAGGATAGGAGGAGATTCCAATGAGCCAGAAGTTTGATAACCTTAAGGAGGAAGTATTGGGGCATCTTAAGGATCAACAACATATTCTCTTGGCAACATCAGAGGAGGATCAACCCAGAGTTAGACCCGTAACACTTGTCTGCTTAGACGGAAAATTTTGGATTCTCACCGGCACAAAGAATGCAAAGACCCAGCAGATACAGAAGAATCCAAAGATCGAGTTCTGTCTACTCTTCCAGAAGGGAGAAAATAGGGGCTATATAAGGGTCACCGCGGTGGCAAAGATTATCCAAAACAGAGAAACAAAAGTCAAAATAGCAAAACACACCGATTTTTTCGACGAATTCTGGGAAGACCCTGATGATCCCAATTACACTTTAATGGAACTCCATCCATCTGAGATCGAATACTTGAGACCCAAAGAAATGTCAGTTAAAAGGTTTACTCTTTGATTATCTAATCTTGCGCCAGTGATTCACTTCCTCTTTTTTCGAGGCTTGTAAAGCATAATTGTATGGCCTCGCACATCAACAAGAGATGACTCTGTCTGTTCTGCAATCTTCGATGCAATCTTCACAGTTTTCTCTTCCTTGAGTGCGCTTTTTAAAACCTTAACCTTGACCATTTCTCTTTTTTCTAATTGTCGAAAAATTTCATTGAGAATTTGGGACGACGCGCCTTCCTTTCCGACCCATATTGTTGGTTTCTCTGCGCTTAACTCATTTTTGATTCTTCGTTTCATTTTCGGTGTTATCATTGTTTCTTCCTACTTTTCAAGGGTATACGTGAATATTTGCCACAATTGAAGCATGTTATCACAACGTGAGACTGCCGTCTTGGCTGAATTCTAACACGACAATTCACGCCAGGCAAGATAAAACTTTTACAGTGCCTACAGATATGGTGTCTATATTCCTCCGGCAATTTTAGTCTGGTAGCCATGGCAATCTTCCTTGCCGCTTCAACATAATGCTGGGCCAGTTGAGGGTCTTTGTGGATAACTTCCTTTGCGAGACTAAAAAGAATGTGCACCCGCTTTATTGCTATCCGTCTCGCATTATTCATTCCCCAAAGATCTCCTACTCTATCGATTAAATTTTTTGATATGAGTGATCTCCAGCGTTAGTTCGTGAATAGCTTCATAAATTAGTTATTCGTGCGTCTCCTTTCATCCTCTCTTTTCATTCATATCCTAATTCTGTGAGATTTTTCATTATGGGTATCCAACAGATCCTTTCTCATCGGTTGCGCCAATTACTGCAACGTTTTTAGGATTGGAAATTTTGCCAAGATTTATTATATTCAAAGATGTGGCCACTCTTATTAGGTAACGAGATTCTGGAAAAAGTAAACTTTGTGTGCACACTTGGAAACTCGAAAGATTCATTAAAAGCATTCATCATCTAACTTTAGTCCTCTGCTATTATGGATGCGACGTACATGTTTAGCATCACAGCCGAATGCAGTAGATGTGGAAAAAGTTTTCTGGACAATACGGTGCTAACAGTCTGCAGCAGATGTGGTGGAGCGCTTCTACTTCGGTACGATCTAGCTCGAATTGCTGAAAAAGTCTCCAGAAGTGTTTTAGAGAAGAGAGAAGACACTTTTTGGAAGTTCATTGAATTACTTCCACTTTCGTCCCATGAAAGCATAGTCTCTCTTGGAGAGCCCTATTCCCCAATTCTTAGGCTTTCAAAGGGATGCGGCACCGCTTTTGACAATGTATGCGTTAAGGATGACGGCAGGCTTCCAACTGGAACGTTTAAGGCTAGAGGAATGGCAGTAGCAGTTTCCAAACTGAACGAGTTTGGCATAAAACATGTTGTAATACCTTCCGCGGGGAATGCTGCGGCGGCGTTGGCTGCCTATGGAGCAAAGGCTGGAATAGAAGTCTATGCATTCATGCCAAAAGACGTACCCGAAAGCATCCTTAAAGAATGCGTGTTTATGGGCGCTAGGGTGTATCTCGTTGAGGGATTAATAAACGATGCCGCTGAAACTGTTAAGAAATTTAAGCGAAAGTATGGTTGGGTCGACATGTCAACCAATAAACAGCCCTACCGATTTGAAGGATACAAGGCCATGGCATTTGAAATAGCAGAACAATATAACTGGAAGCCACCAGACAGCATAATCTTCCCAACTGGTGGGGGAGAAGGAATCATAGGGCTCTGGAAGGGATTCAAAGAACTAATAGAGCTTAACTGGACTGAAAAAATCCCACGTTTAATTATTGTGCAGTCTTCAGGTTGTGCTCCGCTGGTTAAAGCACATAATAAAAGCGAAACTGAGGTAAAAGAACCATGGGAAAACGCTGAAACTATTGCAGCTGGTTTAAGAGTTCCTCATCCCTACGCAAGTTATCTCATATTACGAGCAATAAAAGAAACTAATGGAATGGCAGTAGCAGTAGATGATAAAGAAATAGTTTCTTCAATGAAGAACTTCTTCAAGATGGGTATATATGCATGTCCAGAAGCAGCTTCCACGCTGGCGGCGTTAAACAAGCTTGAAAATGAAGGCGTATTTGACCCAAAGGAAAAGATGCTTTTATGTCTAACTGGCAATGCAATGAAATACTTTGATGTTATGGGAATAGAAAGGGATGGAATCCCCA
>JAOUKN010000144.1 GCA_029882515.1 Candidatus Bathyarchaeota archaeon | reverse complement strand
TCACATCCTGCCTCTTTGCATAAGTTAGCTATGAACGAACAGCATTCTTGAACGTCTTTTGTATCGAAGGCCACTCGGTTAAACCGCACTAGGACACACAATTCCCTTGCTAGTACGCAAGTTTTGAGGCGTTGGAATTGGTTGAGTGCATGTTCTCGCATTCTTTGGCGACTTATTTCTAGGGTCATTGTTTCTTACCTTGCGCTACTCATGTTTTCTGTTTCATATATATTTTGTTGGTTCAAGAACTGGACTAGAGATGCATTTTGAGGTGCTAATGTAGCCATTTTGGTCTTCTTTTCAAGTATGCCGTTAAGAACTTTGCAAATGCACTGTCTGACCGGTAGGTGTTCCTGATTTCTTCGTTGGCTAAAACTTCGAAGTTATTTTTAATGGCTTGAGAGATTAGACTAGCTACTCCTATGTGTCTTCCTCCATCTGCCAATCTTTCGAGAAGAAGATTCACGGCGTCTATATATTTCCGTTTTATCTCAACGATCCATCGACCATTCTCTACGTAGGGCCCTGAAGTAGTACTCGGGGATCTGAGATGTTTCAACAGAAACTTTTCGCAGTCATTTCTTTTCACGATGGGTGGTCCCGAATGTTTTTTCAGCGCTGGAAGAAAACGTCGTTTTAACTCAAAAATGAACATGTTAAGGCTTTCCTCGTTGCTCCAAACGTCATCATAGAGGACTTCGAAATCGTCTTGTTCAAGCATTTTTCGCAGAGATTTTTTGGACTTGTAAAGTTGCCCCCACAAAATGTCGGGAACCGCCTTCACTTTTCCAAACTTTATTGCGACGAGGGTTGATCCACGACTTGCTATGATTCTGCCAAGTTCTTCAGTAGAATAGGTTTTTTGGAGTGGTGGATAGAAAAAGCTGTGATGCGGATTTTTAAGAATGGCCCTAGCTGCAACGATTAGTTCGTCAACTCTTTCTTTTCTTACAGCGGCTGCTGCATTTCTCCCTTTGTCAACTGGATCAATTATAATTAGTGGTTCTTCAAAGATTTTCTCTACCTCATTTCTCATGTCTTTGTAGTAGCCTTTAATATCGATTATTTTTCTTTCTCTCCAGTCTGCGAAGGATTCCAAGACATTGACAAAGGATTTGTACTTGAGGATTAAAAGTTCGCAGAGGTATCCGCTGAATCCTCCAATTTTGATTTCAGCTCCGTAGACACCTATGCCTTCCATGAATTTCTTCAGAAGTCTAATTTCTCCACATGTTTTCTCGTCCAAGAGAGGTTTTACATAGTCTGTGTGAAAGGGGGTTCTGTCTGTGGCGCTTATCCAGTCGCCTTGCTTTACTTTATAGCATGGGACAATGTTGACTCTGGTTTTGTCAATAAAACTCTCTAGGTAAGGGTGTTCTGCGAATCTTTCAATCTGTCTGTATCCTTCGGTGGCTTTTCTTGCAATCTTTAGACAGACTGTTCCAAAGGCTTCTCGGGGCATCGTGATTGGCACACGCATGAAGAGGTCAATGTCGGGTTCTTCGCTCAACCATGTGTTCTTTGCAATTGATCCCTCGACTCTGACCTCTGCGTCTACACCTGCTTTTTTGGCTTCCTCGGTTACTTTTTTTCTTAGATTTTCAGCCAACATAAGAATTCGCTTTCTTGTTTGGGCGCTTGGAGTGACTTTTTCAAGAACGTTAGCACAGATGCTATCGAGTATGGCAGTCATGAACCCACCGAGAATCTATTTGTCGAACCTTCAAGGTTAAGTTTTTGTCTTTTCATCAACCAATTGGGCGCGCGCAATGAAGTTGTTGGCTTGAATTTGTTCGAAACTCCATTGAGTTTATAGCAGAAAACGGAAATAGGTTAAAATGGCATACTGCTCTGGTCAATTGCGTCCGCAGAGATTGGTGAGACGATAAAATGAATAAACGAAGCATTAAACGTGAAATTGCTGATTTTCTTCATACTGAAGGTGTGTCTGTTCTTGGCGTAGCAGCAATCAAAGAACTACCGGCAGTACTAGAGAATTTTTCTCCTCAACTGTTACTAGAGGGTGCAAGATCGATCATTTGTTATGGAGTGCAGATTCCAAAAGGAATCATCTACGCAAAAAGTAATAACTTGACTTTGTATTGGCGCTATTGTAACACACAATACAGAACCTTGGATTCATTATCCAACAGGCTCTGCTCGTTTCTGGAAGAAAAAAATGAGTCAGCTACCCCAATCTATAGCTGTTTTCCGTGGCAGATAGTGAACCGTGAGTTTTGGGGGCATTTGCCTTTGGTGTACTGGGCTGAAGAGGCCGGTTTAGGTCGGCTTGCTAAATGTGGACTGCTAATTACTCCACAATATGGGACTAGAATCCTATTTGGAGGAGTAGTAACGACACAGGAGTTAGAACCTGACGAAAAGCTTAATGAGGCCATCTGTCCCTCAAGTTGCTTTGACTGTATTGATGCTTGTCCCGCGAAAGCAATAGAAAGAGCAGGGAAAGTTGATCACAATTTATGCATACGCTTTTCGAGCTCTAATCCCTTGCTCGAACTTGTGCTTACCAAACAGACAATTGGAAAGAAGTATTCTTTTGAGACGTTACTGAACACGATCGCCGTTGACGATCATGGCATATATTCATGTTTTGAATGTTTAAGGGCATGTCCATTAAATAACAGGTAGTTATGCAAGCGCAAGAAAAGAATACCTTAGGTTAGTTGAAGAAGAAATAAGCAGAAGCAAATCTTCTTCTTCGTCGTGCGCGCTTTCCATACGTTGAGCGTGTAGGTTATTGGGCCTGCATGCATGCTTCTGGGTGGAATCGAGATCGGCCGAGGTTCACTTAAAGCTGGAAACTTCCCCTACACGTATCCATTTATCGTTTTGTCGTCGATAAAGGGTAATCCAAGCACATACGAAATCCAACTCTCTTTCAGTGCCATCATTCATTGTCCGAATACCGGTTACTTTTACACGAACAATGGACCACGCTACAGACCCATCATCTGAAAATTCGATTATTGGCGCCTGTAAATCTCTGTACTCCACAAAGGTAGTATTATTTAGATAGTTAGAAAACTGTGATCTAATCTCATCTTTTGAAGGTTTACGTATTGCACCTCTTGAAACGGACAGATAGTTCTCAGAAATATTGTGGACAAAAAAATCCACATTCTTATTCAAGTGTGCTTCAATCTCTTGTTTATGAAGCTCTAAAACTTCGAATCTTAATTTATCAAAGTCTGGATCTGTCATGTCTACATCATAGTGGTAAGAATCAATTCAACATATAACTCCTTTTGAAATCGCCACGCCAGAACGCTACGCGCGCAAAAAGCAAATGTTCATTGAACAACTGATGGAAAATTCTGTAAAAAGGGTAGGCGCTAGTGCGGTTGAAATGTCAGTTGAAAAGTTGGATGATTTAATTATTAAACGAAGAAAAGAAAGATTATGTGTATAACGAATTGTTAGCATTAATTATTTAAAGAATGCAAAAGAAAGTTTTACTAAAGTTAATCTTGTGGACTTTAACGGAGAAAATGACGATGACCAACGTTACCAGGGAACTCGTATTAATTCCTGGCGGTGAGTTCCTTATGGGCTCAGATTCAGGGGGAGACCACGGTCCCATTCACAAGGTATTCATTGACTCCTTCTGCTTGGACAAGTACGAGGTAACCAATGCACAGTACCTGAGATTCTGCGAAGCAACAGGACACCGGCTACCGGAGTTCTGGAATAGAGACCGGTTTAGGTGTGGCTTGGACTACCCGAACCATCCGGTGATTGGAGTAAGTTGGCACGACGCCATCAAATATGTTGCATGGTGTGGTAAGAGGCTCCCGACCGAAGCCGAATGGGAATATGCAGCCAAGGGAGGACTGGTGGGCATGAGTTACCCTAACGGTGAAACGCTTCATCCGTCCGACGGAAACTACACAAAGTCAGGCAAGGGTGGCCCAGTCGTGGTTGGCAGCTATCCGCCAAACGGTTTCGGTCTCTACGACATGCAAGGAAACGTTGTCGAGTGGGTCTGGGATTTTTATGATTCGAGCTACTACTCATCAAGTCCTTCGGCGAATCCTCAGGGGCTTAGTTCTGGAAAATTCCGGGTGATCCGTGGC
>JAOUKN010000143.1 GCA_029882515.1 Candidatus Bathyarchaeota archaeon | reverse complement strand
GCATTAAGTATCCGCAATCAACTTGAACTATCGTAGGGTTACGATACCCAGACCGTGGGTTTAACCCAATGGATTTTGTAACCACTGCGCCTACTTCAGTATGTGCTATTTCTTTCAAGAAAGCCCCGGACAATCCAAGGACACCGGCGGCAAGCATCGTTGGACTGGAAAGTTTCAATCCCGCTATATTTGTAGCAAGCCGGTTTGACATCTTATGCCTCCAGTAACACAATAAGAATGCCGCAGCTATTTAAGAACTGTAATGTGTATTGCTTCCGCAGTCGGGTAGCTAATTCTGTCTTTTTCGTAGTAAAGGTTATTCAGCAGTCAAGATAAAGGTTAGGCACAGAATGTGCTGAAGGTAATCGATGACGGAGTTAAACAAATGAGGGCAACAATAGTAGGAAACGTGATGGGAGTTTTCAGCTTTGGAGAAGCCAATGAACTCGTCGACCAAGTTCTCTTCCCAAGCGACCCCAAAGAGATAGCGAAAAAACTAAAGAAAATCGAAACGGGCAAGGTCATAGAGGAAATAGTAGCGGTGATTGAAAAACTAAAGAATGGAGGGTATACAAGTTTCACTTTCGAAATCCCAGAAGTGGCTTGGAATACTCGGGAAAAATTAGGTGTTGATGTAGACGTAGCAAAATTCTCGAAAGCAGGCGAAACGCTCCGAACAAATCTTGACAAGTTCGCCCTCGAAACCGGTTTTGTGAAAAGCACGGCTGAGCTCCGCGAATTAGTTCATAACGTTTCCATGGAGCTGAGCAGAACGCGAGTGAAAGAAGCAATCGAAAAACGAGACCTACTGGTTATACAAGCAATCCAAACCTTGGACGACCTAGACAAAACCTTAAACCTCTTCATGAGCCGCATACGCGAATGGTACGGCCTTCACTTTCCAGAATTAAGCCGTCTTGTAGACAAACACGAAACATATACTCGTCTCATCTTAAACCTTAAAAAAAGGACCAATTTCACAATAGAAAACCTTGAAAAAGAAGGTTTGCCAGAAGCTAAAACTGAACAAATAGCCAAAATCGCTAAGTCTTCTATGGGCGCCGAACTTACCGAACCAGACTTAGAGCAAGTAACAAATACGTGTAAAAATATACTAGAACTCTCCAAAAGAAGGAGTTCGCTGGAAAAATACATCGACTCAGTAATGAATGATGTCGCACCAAACATCCAAGAATTGGTCGGTTCGCTTCTAGGAGCAAGACTCATAGCCCTCGCAAGCACACTTGACAACCTAGCTAAGATGCCAGCAAGCACAATTCAAGTATTGGGCGCTGAGAAAGCATTATTCCGATCTCTCAGAACCGGAACTCGCCCCCCAAAACACGGAATAATCTTTCAGCACACAATCATTCATGAAGCAAAACATTGGCAAAGAGGAAAAGTGGCTCGAGTATTAGCCGGAAAATTAGCCATAGCAGCCAGAATTGACGCCTATAGCGGTAAATACATAGGCGACAAGTTGAAGGCTGATCTGGAGAGAAGAATCAAAGAAATTCAGGAGAAATATGAAGAGCCACCTCCACCAAAGAGACCTCATGTGAAAAGAAGATTTGGGAGAACTAAACGTGGGCGCAAACGTTAGTCCTCATCCAAAATTCAAAGAGATTTACCTGGTTACTTTGGAAGATGGCTCTCAAAGACTTGCGACAAAAAACTTCGCGCAAGGAAAAAGTGTCTATGGAGAACGACTGGTCAAATTCAAGGGCGTAGAATACAGACTCTGGGATCCATTTAGAAGTAAGCTAGCTGCCGTTATTCTGAAAGGCTTAGAAATAGTTCCTATACAACCGAACCATAAAGTTTTGTATTTGGGAGCAGCGACCGGGACAACAGCGAGTCATGTATCTGATGTAATTGGAGAAAAAGGTCACCTTTATTGTATAGAATTTGCATCACGCGCTATTAGAGAACTCATAAACAATGTTTGCATGTTTCGTCACAACATGTCACCAATACTTGCAGATGCCCGTTTTCCAGAGCGGTATTCAGCATTGGTGGGGAAAGTGGATGAAATTTACTGTGATATAGCTCAACCAGAACAAGCCAAGATATTGGCAGATAATGCGGATCTATTTCTAAAGCCTGAAGGATGGATTATGTTGGCAATTAAAGCTCGGAGCATTGACGTCACAAGAGAGCCTTCTGAAATATACAAGCAGGAAGTGAACACCTTACGAGAGAGAGGTTTTGAAATTCATGGGGTCGTGCACTTAGAACCCTTTGATAAAGATCATGTCATGATTGTAGCTCTGTATGCGAATTAGACGATAGGCTTGGATATACCTCTCAAATATGATTCTTTTCCTCAGACTTTTCGCGAACTGTAAGTTTATATGAGACTCCCCCTCAATGGTTTTTATGAGCTGAGGGAAGATGATGAAGCGGGCGGAAATATTAGACGCCACAGAGTCAATTTTGGAGAGAGCTGGCTTCCACGTCTCAAAGAGATGTGTATCAAGATCAAGTTGCTTTGACTTAACAGTGAGAAAAGGAGAACAACTCGCCTTTTTGAAAATATTCACGAATGTAGGAAACATTACACCCAAAGATGCCCTTGAACTGAGAACACTTTCCGACTTTTTCTCGGCTGCGCCACTCTTAATCAGCAGCAAAATGCGAGGAAAGCCACTAGAAGATGACACCGTTTATGAAAGATACAACATCTATGCTATTACTCTGAAAACGCTCGAGGACATAATATGTCACAGTATGCATCCACTGGTAGAAGCAGGCCCAGGAGGTTACTATGTTAGCCTTGATGGTGAGGCGATCAGAGAAACAAGACAAAAATTAGGGTTGTCCACAGGCAAGTTAGCGGAGATGATGGGTATCTCAAGGAGAACCCTATACGGTTATGAGAAAAGCATGACCAAGTCTTCTGTATCTGCTGCATACAATCTCGAGTGGGTTTTGGGTACTCCTCTCGTGAAGCCCATTAACGTATTTGAAGGTGGCTATCAGAATACGGGATTCTTTGCCCTTGCTAAGCGCATCATGATTGGAAGTCGCTATTTGCAGGCCGTGATAAAGAAGTTTGCTCAAATCAACTTTAAGGTGACTCCAGTAACAAAGGCACCCTTTGATTTTGTAGCCCAATTTTCTGAGGGAAAATTGAAGATACTTGGCAGCGTTATAGACCAAAAAGAGAAGAACGTTGAACAGAGAACAGAAGAAATTGTCAGTGTCAGCAAAGTTGTCAATGCCCAACCAGTCTTTATAATAGATAACAAAGAATTTTCCATGGGAGCTCCCTATATCCGTCTTGAAGACTTAGTGAAGATAAAACACCCATGGGAGTTCATATCGTAATTTTAACTGGCACATCTGTAGTTAAATTGGGCAATAAAATCATAATTATTTTCGGATCGTCAACAAAAGCTGCTATTTCGTGGTGATCTTTGTTTGGATTGCCTCTGTTTTACTTCTTATCCGTTTTACTGTCTTCCATGATAACCTGACAAAATCTGGATAAGAGCCGAATTGTTTTATCCATTTTTCTAGAAACTCAAGGGTTTTTGGATCCGTGGCATAGCCGCACCCCATGTTTCCGTATTTTGCCTTCAACTCTGAAATTGCTTGGTCCCGTTCCACCTTTGCGATGATTGAGGCAGCTGAAACAACAGGATAGTTCACATCTGCTTTGTGTTCAGATATGATTTCTACATTGAAAGAAAGATATTCCATTATGTGATGTTTGTATCGTTCAGCAAGAACATCAGAGGCATCTACATATGCTATGTCGGGGTGAAGAAACTCAATTACTTTAGCCATTGTTTGGGCTTCTAAGCGGTTCAGTTTGTGTAGTTTTCTCCCGCTTCGTACGACCTTGTCAATTTCTGCCGGAGACAACTTCACCAAATGATAATCAAGAGCTAGGTCCCGTATCGCTTCATAGAGTTCTTCCCGTCTTTTCCGTGAGAGGCGCTTAGAGTCTTTTACTCCCAAATTACTGAGCCGCTGTACATCTTTTTCATCCAATAATATACCTGCAATAACGAGAGGACCAATAACTGACCCTCGTCCAGAATCGTCTACGCCAGCTAGTCGCATGTTACCAACTCTCATTGCCTGCGGTCATAAGATCTCAGGATCTTTCAGAGAGGGATTGAA
>JAOUKN010000016.1 GCA_029882515.1 Candidatus Bathyarchaeota archaeon | reverse complement strand
TTTCATCTGATATTTCTCTCTTAATAACAAAAAAGCTGCATGGTGAAAGAGCGAATGAGTTATGCTAAACAGATACTTCATGTCGACCTTTCGACAGGAAAGACGGAAATCAAACCTCTAAAAGAGGATGTGGCCAAAAAATACATCGGAGGCATAGGACTTGGAATGCACCTATTTCTCGACACTTCTAAAGCGGGTGTCGATCCCTTCAGTCCTGAAAATCCTATAATCTTTGCCACAGGACCTCTTAGCGGAACCATGGCGCCTTCAGCAGGAAACAGCTATGCGGTGGTTTCAAAATCACCTGCAACCGAGGGAATAGCCGAGGGCAAGGCCCACGGCTTCTTTGGAGCTGAATTGAAGCGTGCTGGTTATGATGCCGTTGTATTCAAGGGTAAAGCCGAGAAACTAGTTTATGTTTGGATTGACGACAACTCAGTCCAACTCATTAACGCCGAGCATCTTAAGGGGAAATCCCCTTATGAAACAGACGTCGCCATAAGAGAAGAACTGGGTGACCATTATATCCGCGTGTCAGCGATCGGTGAAGCAGGAGAAAAGCTTGTTCGAGTTGCTTCCATCATAAACGATGAATTCAGGGCTATCGGAAGAACTGGTTTGGGCGCTGTGATGGGAGCAAAAAACCTAAAGGCAGTTGCTGTTCGCGGAACAAACGATGTAAACGTGGCGAATCTCGAAGAGTTTACGGAATTCATAAAGAGGATTCATGAACGTATGAAAGGGCCGGCCACGAGAAAATATAGAACTTTAGGAACACCCGAGAATGTTCTTGTCCTCAATGCAATAGCAGCCTTAGCCACGCGTAACTTCACTCAAGCCACGTTTGAAGGCGCTGAAAAAGTCAGTGGCGAGTACTTGAATGAACGTTACATTAAAAAAATCGTCGGGTGCGCGACATGTGGCATGCGCTGCGACCATATCGGCGTGGTTCCTGAAGGACCATACAAAGGATCTACTGCAAGAGTGGAATTCGAATGCTTATGGGCCCTCGGGCCAAACACCGGTGTCGATCGTCTAGATGCGATCATCGAGGCAATTTACCAGTGCGACTATTATGGTATGGACTGCATATCCACGGGCGGTATCGTAGGCTTTGCCATGGACTGTTATGAGAACGGAGTTCTAACCAAAAAGGACACCGACGGTTTAGATCTTCGCTTTGGCAACGCTGAAGCTTTGGTAGAGATGGTGAAGAGAATTGGTTCTCGAAAAGGACAGTTGGCCGATGTCCTTGCAGAAGGGACAATGAGAGCTGCGGAAAAGATTGGCAAAGGTGCGGTGAAATACGCCAATCATATTAAAGGATTGGAACTGCCAGGTTATGAACTTAGAACGTTGAAGACCGCTGCTCTGGGGTTCGCTGTTTCCTTCCGTGGAGCCTGCCATCTTAGATCAGGGGCATATTCACCGGACGTAAAGGGAAAGGTTGACCGCTTCAAGATAGAAAAGGGACGAGGAAAGATAGTCATGGACGGCGAAGACCTATACAATGTTGTCGACTCGCTCATTCTATGTAAGTTTTCAAGAGGTGTATTTTATGAGGGGCTCGATGAGATGGCGAAATACTACACGTTGGCTACAGGTATCAAAATAACTGCTGAGGAGCTTAGACAGGCTGGTGAGAGAATAAACAATCTAGCGCGACTTATCAACATTCGAGAGGGCAAGGGAACAAGAGAGTATGATACTTTGCCGCCAAAAATAATGAGCGTGCCAGTGCCTGACGAAGGAGTTGCGAAAGGAGCATACGTCAACCAGAAAGAGTTTGACATAGGTCTAGATGACTATTATGAGATACGTGGATGGACAAAGGAAGGCATTCCTACTGTCGAGAAACTCAAGGAACTGGGCTTGAACGATCTCATTCACATTGTAAATAAAAAGATTGGGAAACCGAAAAAGTAAAGGAGTGAGTAGATATGCCAGCAATTCACGATAGGAAGTTTGTGTCTGCCGATCCCAACAAGTGCGTGGGCTGCTGTGTATGTGAGTACGCATGCTCGGTGGAGAAGGAGAAGACCTATAATCCGACAAAATCGCGAATAAGAGCAGTACGCCTCAACCCACTAGCCAACCTAGCAATAACGTGCCGACTCTGCGAAGACCCTCCATG
The DNA here is from genome assembly GCA_029882515.1 of Candidatus Bathyarchaeota archaeon. Lineage (GTDB taxonomy): Archaea > Thermoproteota > Bathyarchaeia > Bathyarchaeales > Bathyarchaeaceae > JAOUKN01. The sequence continues at coordinate 27,142 of JAOUKN010000016.1, read as the reverse complement.
TGTAACTGCGTGTCCCCGAGACGCCTTGACACAATCTGAGGAAACTGGTATAATCATGGTGGACGAGGAAGCGTGCAATGGATGTGGCTGGTGCATTGAAGCTTGCGATTATGGAGCGGTCATGTTACACCCAGAATCCAAAGTGGTTTTTGTGTGTGATCTTTGTCAAGAAAAAGGAAAGCCACAGTGCATTGAATGGTGCCCGGAAGAAGCGTTGGAACTGGTAACATCTGATGTTCTCGCTCAAAAGGCTAGAAGGTCTGCCGTGAGGAAGTTGTTCCAAGAAAGCATGGCAACAAGATAAAAGTGAGTTTTGATATTCTGAGAATATCTTCGTTTCTCTGCTTCGCCAAAACCGGATATTTGATCAAATAGGTTTGATGATGCAAAAAATATAATTGAGACAATGGGCTTTGGATAGTAATCCTCTAGCATATTAAACGCAAATCTACAAGGTGCACAAAGTGGAAAAAGTGGTTTCAGGTAATTTCTTATGTGTTAATCCTGAGAAATGTATTGGATGCGGCCTCTGCGAATTCGCTTGTTCATGGGAAAAGGAGGGGGCTTTTAATCCCCTAAAATCTCGAATTAGGATTATCCATGGTCGTCCCTTTATACATCTCGCAATCACTTGCAGACAATGTGAAGATACGCCTTGTGTAACGGCATGTGCCCGTGATGCACTGTTTCAGTCTGAGGAAACTGGAGCCATACTTGTTGATGATGATAAATGTGACGGGTGTAAGTGGTGTCTGGAAGTGTGTCCGTATGGTGCTATAAGATACGATCCAGAAGCCAATACGGTGGTTATTTGCGACTTATGCGAAGGAACCCCCAAGTGTAAAGAGATGTGCCCCGAAGAAGCGATAGAGTTAGTCACCGAAGATTCCGAAATTATGAAGAGCTGGTCTTCAGCCACCAGAAAATGGATTGAAGCTTCCAAGAATTTGGTTAGCATGGCCGAGGGCAAAGGTGCTTTCAACATATTAGAAGACACTGAAGAAATCATGAAACGTGTCGAGGAGAAATACAGAGAACTTCTCGCGAAGACCAAGTGACTCTTAACTCAAAGCTCCTCTGTTTTCTACCTGTATGAGATCGTTTCGTCTATAGCTAGTTATGACCTTATGGTTTCTTTTAAGGAAGAAACTTTGGGAGAAGACTAGTTAGATACTTCACAGTTTTCTGCAGTTCTTCAGTTAAGCCTTCTCCAAAACTTGTTTCCTTGGGTTGTATGATAAGCAGCGTGAGCTTAGCATTAGTTGTCTTTGCGAGGTACTCACAGAATATTTGAAGGGGAAGAGCATGGGTCGAAACTGCCGGTGTTGCAATAATCTCTTTTGGGTCCACAAGTTTCAAAGAACCAGGCAACGAATTTAACAAACCGGCATCAATAACTAGTATGTGAGAAGGTTTAAAATCAATTATTGGTTGTATAAAACTCTCTGGAACTGTTTCACATTGAATTAAGTAGACGTTTTGAGACACTTCATCCCGTAAGTTTCCTACAACTTCAACTCCCACAAAATCATCTCTTCGAAGCGGATTTCCTACACCTGCAATTACCACTCTTTGAGCGTTTGAAAGCCAGTTCTTAAGGTTATTCTCGATGTCACTGGTTTTTTTCTTGGGAGTAATCATAGGTCTCAACTTTGGATGAATATTGATATCTCAGAATTAATGTGTGTATCATTAGCATGATATAAATTACGTTCATCTGGGGCCTTACAAGAGAGTTTTGAAAATGTCAATTTAAGTAACTTTTCTACTTGGTTGAGGAGGGGCAGTTGTAAAACCTATTGAAGATATGACCAGTTTCTTTAGGTCACCTATGATACCGTCTCTTATAGACTCCTAGGGTCCGCTTTTCTTTACCCTTCTCAAGCTTTAGTCAAAACGGTTTGCCAGCTTCAGCAAACGCAAATAGCAAAAGTGTTATACGATTAAGGAAAAAGTTTTACGATTAAACTTAATAGTCAGCCGGCATAATAATGCATGAACTTGGAGGAATAGTCACGTACGAACAACAACAACCTCGATATCTCTATGTTCCAGGCGCCACAACGTTAGGCGTTGTTTGTTCTGATGGTGTCATCCTAGCCTCTGAAAAGCGAGTTTCCTATGGCTACATGGTGGTTAGTCGTGTTGGCAAAAAAGTTTTCAAAATCACTAACAAGATTGGAGCAGCATGTGCAGGTCTGGTTTCTGACATGCAGATTTTGGTTAGAGAAGTTGAAGCCTATGCTAGCTTGTTTAAGCTTGATGCTGGGAGGGGGCTTCCTGTAAAATCTGCTGCCAAGCTCATGTCAAATCTTCTCTTCAGCAGGCGTCTGTTTCCTTTAATCACTCAAACTGTTGTGGGTGGAATGGATGAGGAAGGAGCCTCAATCTACGTATTAGATGTACTTGGATCCCTCATACCTGACAAATATGCTGCCGTAGGCTCTGGGGCACAAATTGCTGTCGGAGTCTTGGAAGAAGGGTACAGAGAAAACATGAACATGGAAGAGGCAAAACAACTTGTAGTCCGAGCCATAAAATCTGCTATAAGTCGAGATGTAATGAGTGGCGATGGCGTAGATTTTCTTATGATCACAAAAGAAGGGATTAGAGAAGAATCGACAAAATTCTAAGCGTTTAACTCATTTGGCTTACAGTTCGTCTGTCTTAAATGCAATCGAGTTTTGTGTGCAATTGAAGTTTTAGATAAAACAATAAAACTGACATATAACAAGTCTGTATTGCTCGGAACCCGAGGCAAATAACTGTGGCATTTCAGCTAACGCTTAAAGATGGACAATTTCTTGTAAGACTTGCACGAAAGGCTGTTGAGACGTATCTTGAAAATGGAAAGGTGATGTTAGCTCCTAAAGACGCCTCATCAAAGTTTCTGGATCGTTGCGGAGTCTTTGTTACCTTAAACAAAATGGGGGCCAACGAGAAGGAATTGAGAGGTTGCATCGGTCTTCCATATCCAATTCTTCCCCTAGTACGAGCTGTAGTTGATTCAGCCATCAATTCTGCAACTCAGGATCCCCGTTTTCCACCTGTCTCTCGTAACGAACTCAACACCATAATTTTTGAAGTGAGTATTCTTACCCCTCCTCAACTCATCAAGGTAGAAAAACCTACTGAGTATCCTTCCAGAATTGAAGTGGGTAAGGATGGACTGATTGTGGAAAAGGGCTACTACAAGGGTTTGCTTCTTCCGCAAGTGCCTATTGAATGGAACTGGAACGAAGAAGAGTTTCTTTGCCAATGCTGCATAAAGACTGGCTTATCCCCAGATTGCTGGTTGGTTGGAGGAACAAAAATTTACACGTTCCAAGCCATAATCTTTGAAGAAGTTACACCAAATGGTGAAATAAAATTAAAGAAACTTGAAAAGCAATAGGTTTTATGATTTAGGAGAATTACAATGTTCCTTCCACAGAAAATCTTAGAAGAAAGAATTCGTCGTTTTTTGGAAGAAGACCTCGGGCAAGGTGACATAACAACTCTTCTCATACCAGACAAAACTATTGTAGAAGGAGAAATAATTACAAAAGAAGAAGGAATAATAGCGGGAATAGAAGAAGTCAAGATATTGTTAGAGAGTCAAGACTTTCAAGTTGAGACCCTGATACTCGACGGATCAAAAGTAAAAAAAGAAACGGCTGTCTTAAGAATTATAGGAGATGCCAGAACTCTACTTTCTATAGAACGAACTCTTCTCAACATCCTTACAAGAATGAGTGGTATAGCTACCACAACCCACAGACTAATTGAAAAAGTTAGGAGCGCTGGCTTCAAAACCCGTGTAGCTAGCACTCGAAAGGTGGCACCAGGGCTTCTGTATTTTGACAAGAAGGCAGTGATGCTTGGAGGAGGAGACACCCATCGCCTTCACCTTGATGATCTTGTTCTCATAAAAGACAATCATCTGGCAATTGTTGGAGATGTCACCAAAGCCATAAAAAAAGCCCAAGAGGCAGTTTCGTTTTCCAAAAAAATTGAAATCGAAGTCTCTACAAGCGAGGAAGCTTTAGAAGCAGTGAAATCAGGAGCAGATATAGTTATGCTGGATAACTTTTCTCCCAATGAAGTAGAAGAGACGATATTGTTGCTTAGGAAGAATGGGCTTCGAGACAAAGTTTTGATTGAGGCCAGTGGTGGAATAGATGAACGGAACATTCTTGAATACGCCCCGGCAGTCGATATTATAAGCCTTGGTAAAATAACTGATAGCGCAGAAGCCCTTGACATAAGTCTTGAAATGAAGAGCAAAAGATAATTTAGTAAGCAATATACAATACACTTTAAACCCTAGGATTGATCTCCAAAGCTCGGAAACCACGGGCGCAAGGGTTTAGCATTTCTGAAACACTAACTCTGTTCAGGATTTTCTTGAAATCCCTAACAAAACTTATGAGATCATGTTCCCCAGCTATTAAAGATTTCAACGAAACCCCGCCTTCTGAAACATTTACACTGCATTTCACTGGCAATCCAAGCCTTACATTAGCTTTCTCTTTGACAGCTTTCTCCGCTGCATATAGAACACCATACGCGCCACAAGATAATTCTGCAATCCTTACCGGAACGCTCTCTTTCCCCATTGCCAAAACTTCAATCCCATAGACACGTTTAATGTCGGAAGCAGTTTTCCTTAATTTGGGCAGAATTTTCAATATGTGTTGCCGTGCCCTTCGTGAAACTCTCATTTTAGAGAGCCCCACCACTGAAAGTTCTTCTAAACTGAGCCCACCAAGTGACATATCTAAATGAACAACATCTGCCTTGACTTCTTTTAACAGTTTCTGGCACATCTTAAGTTCATGAGTTATCAAAAGGTGGCCATCCTCGACGTTGGCAAAAATGGGTTCAGCCAAGCAAGGATTAGTATGTCTGTAAGGCGGCTCCACCAACCCTGCAACAGTGGCAACAATGAGTTTAGGTTCAAAGCGGTCGTTTAAAATGGCAGCACCAGAATCCGCTGCAACTGCCTTCATTACATTTTCCCCAATCTACGCGACTCTGGAGAGATTAATATTTCACTGTTAAAAAGTTACCTACAACTGAACAAAGGTTTTCTTCAAAAGATTTTTATGATCACATTCTATTAATAATGTTAAATGATGATTCAGAGTTACTCTGAGTAAAGATGATGAGTCTTTCTAACTGAATTTGTAATTGCGTCACAGCTTTAGAAATCCCATTTTATCACGATTTTTCACAAAAGCTAATGCTAAAACATATAATTCTGCACTTCTTGTTCTACTAGCTTTGGGCTTAATCAACTTGACGAAAGTGAAATGCTCTTTCACCTCCTTCAAGAAGTCTTTAAGCATTTGACCTTGGAAAACTTTCGCGAAAAAATTTCCCTTTGGTTTCAGCGTTGAGGTTGCAATCTGCAAAGATTTTCTGGCAAGGTCTATTTGACGAGCGTGGTCAAGCTCCCAAATTCCAGAAATGTTTGGTGAAACATCGGATAGTACGACATCTGCGGGGCGAGGCAAAAATTTCTTGATTTCCGAGACTGTTTGAGCGTCGGTTATGTCGCCAACGATTGTGTAAATGTTGGATACCTCAAAGGAAGGGATGGCCTTTAAGTCAATTCCAAGAATAAGACCTCTTTCTCCGACTAATTTCTGAGAAACTTGTAACCAACCTCCGGGCGCGGCTCCTAGATCCAAGACTAAATTGCCAGGTTTTATGAACCGGTATTTTTTTGCCACTTGAAGCAGTTTATAAGCAGCTCGAGATCGGTAATTCTCTCTTTTGGCTTTACGATAGTAATGCTCTCTTTTTCGTTCTTGTATCCACGCATTAGGCAAGATTAACTGTCACCTGAGGGATTCATCTCTTCCTCTTTTATCCCCAGGATCCAGTTGGTGAGTTTTCTGCAGTTGTTGGGAGATATGGTGCTCCAAGCTCCGCACCGAGAATCCTCTGGGCACATTAGGCAGGGGCAGTCGATTATGGAATTTATGGATGGAGGTTGCCTGTTAGGATAGAGTCGATAAGTCCATCTTCCTTCACAAAGTTCCCGTTCACGACGAATCAGCCCTTTCTTTTCAAGTTTCAGAGCTATTCGAGAACCTTCTCGGCTTGTGGCGTCCAGTTTTCTCCATAGTTCAGACTGAAGCACACCGTCATTTCCCATGGTCACAATGAACTGTAGGGCTTTGTGTTCCATGCCATTTCGTCTGGGCATACGTATCTTTGTTCCTTGATGTGTCCCTATTAATAAATGGGAGTTCAGAACATAAAAATGTGTGTGTCAGAGTTAAATAATGTTTCAGACAAGTTAAAATATAGCTAGCATTTGAAACGAGAATGATGTAAATGAATTGTTCAGATGACACCTACTGCTTGGGCATCGAAAGTACAGCAGACGACTTCGGTGTTGGGATTCTCTCCTTCAAGGGAAGGGCACTTGCAAACATAAATAGTGCCTACATAAACCCTGAAGGAGGTATCCATCCGCGAGAGGCATCTAGGCATCACGCTGGGATTGCGGGAGAAGTTCTATCGAAAGCCTTTCACAAGGCAGAGATTAAGCCTAAAGAAATTGCCGTTGTCGCTTTTTCTCAAGGACCCGGGTTAGGGCCATGTCTCAGAACAGGTGCTACGGCAGCTCGCGCCTTATCTTCTTATCTGAACGTTCCTTTGGTGGGAGTCAACCATTGTGTGGCTCATATTGAGATAGGGAAACTGGTTAGTAAAGCAAAGGATCCCGTCACTCTCTATGTTTCAGGAGGGAATACAATAATTTCTGCTTTTGATGGTGGAAAATATCGAGTGTTTGGTGAAACTTTGGATATTGCCGTGGGTAATTGCCTCGACGTTTTTGCTCGAGCAGCAGGCCTGCGTCAAAAGGAAGGTATGCCTTTTGGTGCGATGGTTGAGAATGTGGCTAGTCGTGGTCATAGCTTTGTTTCTCTTCCCTATTCTGTGAAGGGTATGAACCTGTCCTTCAGTGGTCTTCTCACTGCAGCTGTTCAGCTGCTCAAAAGTGGAAAGCACACAGTTGAAGATTTATGTTTCAGTCTTCAAGAGGTTGGTTTTTCCATGCTGGCGGAGGTTACTGAAAGAGCGTTAGCTCACACCGAAAAACCTGAAGTTTTGTTGACAGGTGGAGTGGCAGCAAATAACCGATTGCAATCCATGGTCAAATCCGTGGCTGATGAACATAAGGTCAGATTCTGTGTTGTTCCAAAAGAATATGCTTTGGATAATGGAGCCATGATTGCTTGGACTGGAATCCTTGCTTATCAACATAACATGGTCATTCCCACTGAAAAGAGTTTTGTGAGATTAAAGTGGCGATTAGACGACGTGCACGTGCCTTGGGTCGAGAGTTAACATGCTCATCAAAAAAGGAGCCGAAGCCAACCTCTATTTGGAGGATTGGCATAATCGAAAAGTAGTATTGAAACAGCGACTTTCGAAAGAATACCGTATCCCAGAAATTGATGAAAAGATTCGATCTCAACGGACAATCCATGAGCCTCAAATAATTCACAAGGCCAAGGAAGCAGGAGTTCCTACTCCAACAATCTACATGATCGATATTCTAGATGCAACTATTATCATGGAGTTTGTAAAGGGAAAGCAAGTCAAACAGATTCTAAGTGATCTTTCTGATAAAGAGAGACGTAGTTTGTGTCGCCACATCGGCAACCTGATTGGGCACCTCCACACCTATGGAATTATTCACGGAGATCTAACAACCTCAAACATGATCTTGACCCCTACCGGAAAAGTTGTCTTCGTGGATTTTGGCTTAAGCGAACACTCCATTGAACTGGAAAACAGAGGGGTCGACTTACATCTCATGAAGAGGACGTTTCAAAGTTCCCATTTCAAGTATGCAAAGGAGTGTTTTGATGCTGTCATGGAAGGTTATAGGAGGTTCATGGGAGAAGATGTAACCAAGGATGTTGTAGGAAAGATTCGAGAAATAGAGAGAAGAGGGCGCTATATCTCTGCCCGCTAAATCAAGGCGTCCACGACTACGATAAACATCAACAACGAAAGAATTATACGGTTCGTCAGCAGTACTTTTGAAGTTACTTCTTCTTGACTAATTTTCCACTATTTCTGATGTAGATGCCGAACAGGATAATATCAAACACTGTTAGTAATGCTATTATGACCATTTGGGTCTCCAAACCAATTTGGATCACTGCAATTCTCCCCTATCGTTTCTCCTGACTGCTTTCTGCCTCAATCCTTTAGTGCCATCATCTACAAGTATATAAATCTATCCGACTCATGTCCACGTAAACAATTTTTGAGCACATATATCGAATTTGTGAAGAACGATAAAAATGTTATTTCTTTTCTTTCTCCCTTGCGTTAGCATATAGCTGGGTATTATTGAGAAAGCCAAAGACTGACTGATAATGCCTTTCGCCACTTAAGATAGACTATATCACGGATGACCAAATTTTTCATGGTTTTTCGTTTGAGGAAGAATCCTCAATGCATGTACGCCGTGTGTGTAATCTATTTGATTGGGGATGAAGATAGATTCTTTAGTTCGAAATAGAATTCTTCTCTAGTATAATTCTCCACAACACTCTTAACTATCAACATTCATCATTGGACAAGCTGAAAAGAGAAAGGAGAACACCTGTACCAATCAGGAGGGAGCTGTTTCTTCCCTCTCATCTGATATCTAAGCTCCCTCCTCTCTTGCATATACGTATGTTCAGAAGGTTTCTTTTTAAGCAATTATGAGAGTGATATTTTTGGATTTCAGAGAGGGTCCTTTAGATTTGGTTGTGAAGAGGGTTTCAAAGGAGAGAGAAGATTTGGGGCTAAGTTGAGATGAAAATGGTCAACTGAATGCATTGCTCAGAACAAAATCGAACTATGAACAAGTCACGTGGTTTTTTGCTGGTTCTTATACGAACTGAATTATGAGCGCATTTACCACAGGAGTAGCAATGGTACATTTCCACCTTTCGGAAATCTTATTTGTCTAGGATTCGAATCACCATCTATAATATCTCAAAAGATAGATGAGGGCGAGAGGAAGTGAAGGAACATAATGTTTCTGCTTACTCTTTGGAGGGTAAAGTGGTTTTCTTTGCAACGAGAAATTTCCATAAGTTCAATGAAGCTCGTCACGTTTTAGCTGAATTCAAGATTGCAACCGCAATGCTAAGCGTCGAAGCTATTGAAATTCAGAATGACAGCATAGAAAATATCGCAAAAGCCAGTGCCACAGACGCCTTTAAGAAAACCGGTTTACCTCTTATTGTTGAGGATGATGGGCTTTTTATAGAAGCGTTGAACGGTTTTCCCGGTCCATATTCCTCTTATGTTTATAAAACATTAGGAACTAAAGGAATCCTGAAATTGATGGAAAAAATTGAAAAGAGAGATGCCTCCTTCCACTCAGTAGTTGCCTTCTGTAGCCCCAAACTAAATCCCAAAACTTTTCATGGTGAAATTGGAGGAGAAATCACAACACAAGAAAGAGGCGATCACGGATTCGGTTTCGACCCCATATTCAAACCTTCGAACAATAGCTACTGCAAAACGTTTGCCGAAATGAACACTCAAAGGAAAAATAAGTTCTCTCATCGTGCCAAGGCTTTGCGGGGGTTCGCTAAATGGTACAAATCAGTGTGGTGACGAAGGTTTTAAATATCACTGTTCTTTCGCTCTTAAAGAACACATGGTGACCAAAAGATGCCGAAGAAGGAAAAAGGAACCTCACAGTCAATCCGACCAGTCAGCAAGAGACCTCCTGCTTGGTGTAGATATAAACCAGAAGAAGTGGAAGCAATGGTCATCAAACTCGCTAAGGAAGGTTACCCTGCAAGTATTATTGGAACAATCTTGCGTGACCGTCATGGTGTTCCTTTAACCAAACCCATCACAGGAAAAAAGATAGCCCAGATTTTGAAGGACGCTGACTTGGCACCTCCTTTACCCGAAGATTTTGAAACACTACTAAAAAAGGCTGCAAGACTCCATCTACATCTGGAAAAGAACAACAAAGATCTACATAATAAACGGGCGCTTCAGATCATTGAAGCAAGAATTCGTAAACTCTCAAAATATTACAAAAGAAGAGGAATGCTTCCACTAGACTGGAAATACGAGGCAAAAGCAATAACTTTTGTCTAGTTTTCGGTGTTTCCATGCCGATAAAAAAGGAGCAAATCCACGCTTTTATAAACAGGGCTTCAGAAGCAGCGGAGCAGATATCGAAGCATGTCGAAAAGGGCGAACTCATTCACGTTGCATCACATTTTGACGCAGACGGATTAGCTGCAGCAGGAATTATTGGTAGAGCTTTGCTGAGGTTAGAAGCTACATTTCGATTACGAATCGAAAAATGGATAGATGAGAAAATAATTAGGAAAATTAGTGCCGACAAGCCGCCCTTAATCATATTTACAGATTTAGGAAGCGGCTACCTAGACCTCTTGAATGCAAAACTCAGTGGCCATAGGGCTATTATTCTGGACCACCATGAGCCTACTGAAGAACCTTCCAAAACGTTCACACAGGTAAATCCCCATCTTCATGAAATTGACGGTTCTCGTGATCTTAGTGGAGCTGGAGTAGCTTACTTCGTTGCCAAGGCTTTGAATAAGAAAAATGTTGATTTGGCATGTGTTGCTGTTGTTGGTGCTCTTGCCGATTTGCAGGATAAATATGAGAAAAAGAAATTGGGGGGCGTCAACGAAAAGATAGTTGAAGATGCCATTAATGCTGGTTGCCTCCAAGTTGATACTGACTTGCTCTTTTTTGGTAGAGAAACGCGGCCAATTCATAAAGCGTTAGCTCGTACTACAAACCCTTTCATTCCCGGCATAAGCGGAGAGGAAGACAAAAGTCTTGCTTTTCTTGCAAATTTCGGCATTACACCAAAACGTGAGGATAGGTGGCGTGCCTTGAGAGACCTTTCGAAGGAGGAGAAGAAGAAGCTCTTTTCCGGGCTTTCTGACTATCTCCTTTCCAAAGGTTTACCAAGCGATGTTGCGTTCAATTTGTTAGGAAACGTCTATACTCTAACCAAGGAAGAATCATGGACTCCTCTTCGAGATGCTCGAGAATTTGCAGTGCTACTTAACGCTACAGGAAGAATGGATAAACAAGGCCTGGGTGTGGCAATTTGCATGGGAGACCGCGGTGTAGCCTTAGACCAAGCCAACGAGGTGTTGCAAGAATATCGACGAACCATCACGAAATATCTTGGTTGGCTGAATGAAGAGCCTGGGCGCATAAAGGAATTGGACAATATCTACGTGGTACATGGTGAGAATTATATAGACGAAAACATTATTGGGACAGTCTCTTCCATCCTGTCCACTAGTCTTCCAAATCCAGAGAAACCAGTCATTGCCTTCTCAATAGTTCCAGGAGAAGAGATGATTAAAATTTCGGCAAGAACACTGGAGATTTTGACAAGACGGGGTCTCAATCTTGGGGAGATCATGCGCAATACTGCAGATAAGTATTCGGGAAGAGGAGGAGGGCACAATATTGCTGCCGGAGCCCAAGTGCCCCTTGAACACCTAGACTCCTTCATTAAATCCGTGGACCATCTAGTCCAGAAACAATTAGAGGTAACCTAACGTGGAAGCTGAAATAGTTCTATCTTACAAGAATGAGCGAGAGGCGGAAGCAGTTGCCAACGCGGTGTCTCCAGATAACTTTAAAGTTCCACAAGGTTTGTTCATCAAAACAATTCACAAAGGACTCAACGTTCTTACCAATGTTAAATGTGACTTGCGCCTTCAAACGTTTATAGCGACGGTTGATGACCTTTTAAGCTGCGCCTCAGTTGCTGAGAAGGCTTTCGCCGTAGTAAAGGATTTGAATATGTGAATAGAAAGGTCGCACAAGTTAAATATCCGCCTTCATGTAAAATCTAACGACACATCCCTTTCTAACCCAGTAAAGTTGTATGGTGTTGAAATGTTAGATGTAAGGTTGATTCGCGAACATCCTGATGTAGTTAGAGACAATCTCAAAAAGAGAGGTGATCTCGAAAAAATCAGAATGTTTGAGGATTTAATCACCTATGATAAAGAGTGGAGAAAACTGCTTACAAAGGTGAACGAACTCAGACACAAAAGAAGACTTGTGACTACGGAAGTCGCTAGATTAAAGAAGAAAAGAGAAGATGTGACTGAAAAAATTGAGGAAGCGCAAGAAATTCCAACGGAAATAAAGAAACTGGAAGAAGAGGTCAAAGAATGCGAAAGAAAGATAAAGCACATTCTGTTAAGGCTTCCCAATCTTTTGCATGCGTCAGTTCCGCTAGGCAAAGATGAAAGTGAAAATGTCGTCGTAAGAGTTTGGGGTAGGCCGCCGGAATTTGATTTTGAACCGAAAAGTCATCTGGAGCTTTTACAAAACCTCGGGATGATTGATGTTGAAAGTGCAGCTAAAGTTACGGGTAATGCATTTTATTATCTGAAAGGGCATGCAGTTTTACTGGATTTAGCCTTACAACGATTTACCATCGATTTTCTTATGAAGAAGGGGTTTCAGATATTTGAGCCTCCACTTATGGTAAATCGGAAATCGTATGAAGGGATGATTGGAGATCCCTTTGATTTCGCTGAAGCCAGCTATAAAATCGAAGGTGAAGACCTCTATCTAATACCTACAGCTGAATATCCCTTAGGCAGTATGTTTACTGATAAGGTTTTCAATAAAGCTGATTTACCTTTGAGACTTTGTGGTGTTAGCGCATGTTTCAGAAGAGAAGTTGGGACGCATGGAAAATATTCGAAGGGCCTATTCAGAGTTCATCATTTCAATAAGATTGAACAGTTCGTTTATTGCCTACCTGAAGAGAGTTGGCAGTTTTTGGAAGAGTTACAGCGAAATTCAGAGAAATTATATCAAGAATTGAGATTGCATTATCGCGTGGTAGGCATCTGCAGTGGTGACTTATCGGCAAAAGCTGCAAAGGCTTATGACATAGAGATCTGGATGGCTGATGGAAAGTTTAGAGAAAGTGGAAGCAACTCCAATTGTACAGACTACCAAACGAGAAGACTAAACATAAAATATAGAGAAAAGGAAGGACAACGTCCTATTGGTTTCGTCCATACCTTAAATAACACTGCTTTAGCAACTAGTAGAACCATGATAGCAATCGTAGAACAGTTTCAACAAGAGGATGGATCTGTTATGATTCCTAAGGTCTTGAGACCGTTTATGGGTGGAATTGAAAAATTAGGCTGAGCTGATTATTTGAAGGTAGGCAACTTAACATACGCTAAACCTTTTAATACTCCCGAGGTAGACTTTCCAGTCACAACGGAGGTTCACTGTGCCATCAAAGAAGCGACGTGTAAGAGATAAATGGCGTGACAAAGACTGGTACGCAGTCAAATCTCCATCATATTTCGGTGGCGTTGAATTGGGAACTCTTCCATCAGACGAGCCTTCAAAACTCCATGGAAGAGTTGTTGACGCCACGCTTTACGACATCACTAATGATTTTGCTCACCAATATTTGAAAATGTATTTTCAAGTTACGGATTTGGATGGCAAGACGGCTCAGACCATATTTAAGGGACATGAATACTCTCGAGACTACTTGAGAAGTTTAGTTCGAAGAAGAACCACGAGAATTGATAGCCTTCTTAACGTTACAACCAAGGATGGTTACCAGTTGAGAGTAGCAGTTTCAGCTTTCACCCTCGCCAGAATCAAAACGTCCCAAGAGCAAGCTATACGGGCTATTACGAAAAGAATTGTTGAAGAAAAAGCTGTTATTTTAGCTTTTGATCAATTTGTCCAAGAAGTGGTTTTGGGAAAAATTGCCTCTGACATTTATAATGAGGCCAAGAAGATAGCGCCTTTACGGCATGTGGGTATCCGAAAGTCAAAGCTTCTTCTAGCACCGACGGTTGCTGCATGACAGTACCAAACTTTCCTGCAGTTTTATAGCACGGGAGAACTTTGAATAAAGCCAACTTGGCAAGTCTCAGGCGAAAAGTCGCTAAGGAAGCTGCTTATCTCCTTTATACACTACAAGAAAAAGAGTACAAGCAAGCAAAGAAAAGAGCCGCTCAAACTTTGGGAGTTCGTGTTCTTCCAAGTAACCTCGAGGTTGCCGAAGAACTCGACAAAATAGCGGAGGAAAAAGAAGGGTTATCGAGGCAAGAACGCCTATTTCAAATGCGAAAGGAAGCCTTAAAAATTATGGGAATTTTGAGAGACTTTCGCCCTAAACTTGTTGGGAGTGTCTGGCGCGGAACCATCCACAAAAACAGCGACATGGACATAACCGTTTTTTCCCGTTGCCCCGAAGATGTTTGCACCAAACTGCAAAAAAAAGGCTTCAAAATCGCCAAAACTGAGTGGCGCACAGTAACAAAAGAGGGTGAAAAGGAGACATCATTCCATATTCACATTCTTCTTTCATCAGAAAAGGAAGCCGAAGTTGTCGTTCGAAACTTGGAAAAACTGAATATACATGAAAGATGTGAAATCTATGGTGACACTAAAACGGGACTAAGGTATCTTCAGCTTCAGAAACTGCTCAAAGAAAAACCACTTGAGAAATTTGTGCCAAAGTAATTAGTTAAACGTCAATTGCCACACATTTCTTTGTCTAAATCGACTTAAATAGAAGTAATCTCATAAATCAACTAGTGCAAGTACCGAACACGGAACTAAAATGGAAATCGACAAAAAGCGATTCAAGAAAATGTTTCCACACTTGGCTGAGGAACTAGGGACCAGAGAACATCAAATACCGATAACTTCTAGTCGATCTGATCTGCAAACCGGAGAGAGATCATCTTTCAGAGCATTTGACACTTACATGCCTGACGTAATCGACTTTATTCGGCGATGTGACAATGAGCAACAGGCAGAAGAGATCATTAATTATCTAGAAAAAAGGAAGGAGATTAACCATAGCTATGCTCACAAGCTTAAGGAACAACTGAGAGAAAAAGGTGTGAGAAGTTTCGGTTCAAAAAAGGAAGAAGGCTACTATCTCAGACAGGGCGGACTCTAACAGTTTTTAGAATTACGTTCTACCGTGCACAACGCTGCGGATCTTGAAAAGATATTTGGAGCAAATTTTACCCGTAGAGTGAGCCCGTACATCGAGTTGAAAGATAAAAGACCAACGGAATTTCTAAAAGTAAATAAAGCTCATCGATGATAGATAGGCAAAACTAGTGAATAAAGAGGGGATTAATTGAAGAAGCGAAGGTTTCAGTTGGTTCTGATTCTGGTGTTCTTTGTTTCTCTCCAAATTTCCGCTTCACTGGGCGTAAACGCTACAACCAATGAGACCTCTCTAGGTATTCAGGTAGATCACACATTTGAGATTCAAAATGGTGGACTGGTTATTCTTGAAGAAAATTTCAGACTCACCAACAAACACGGAGAAGATACAGTTTTATTACAGAATTTCACTACAGGTTTTCCCTTTGAATACGGCTCTAATCTTGACGGTTGCTTTGCTTACAGCGAAGCTCCTTATCAACAATTAGATCTCTTGCACGATGTAGGATTAGGAAAAATCGGTTTCTATGGGACCACCGTAAAATTTCCCAACTCTGGAATACCGATAAGCATTAATGAGACCTACAGCTTTGCTGTGGTTTTTGTCTTTTCAGATCTTATATCCGTAGAAACCTCGGGAACACCAGACGAGCTCTGGTGGAACTTCACTTTCCCCCTGTTTCCAAGTTTACCTTACCAAGCATCAGAATGTAGTGTTACAATAATTCTGCCTGATGAAACAACCTACATAGATAGCTTGCTAACCAGCAGGGGGTCAGATTTTGGTGTGACTAACCTTGACTCTCACCAAACTTTAAACTTCACAGAGAACCCACTAGAAAAACTCGCATATGCGCCAAGTTGGCTGATATTCCGCCAATCCACTATTCTCACACCGGATAACCCCTTTCATCTTATCGATGCCAATGAGATAAACCGCGAAATAACCTTGGATGAATGGGGGCGTATCTCTCTATCTGAATCTTATTATCTGGAAAATAAAGGTCTTTGGAACCTCACTGAGATAGAGATTCACTTGCCACAAGGTGTTCATGAGATTTCTGCACGAGATGAATCTGGTGATCTTCAAGTAGTCCTGGCAGAAGGGAATGCAACTGTACTAACTAACGCCACAATACAACTAAGAGGTGTAATCAGGAAAAATCAAGAGGCAAAATTCACAGTAACTTACTATATTCCTTGGAAAGGCTATATTGATCAATATAGTCTGCATAACTTTAATTGGTCCTTTGCCTTCTTAGAACGTCAATATTTCAACTGGCCGATTAGAAAGTTAACTACAACTTTTATCTTGCCAGAGGGCGCCAAATTCCTGCAGTTACCTGCTGTTCCAGAAAACCTGAAAGGGGAAAAAATCGAGAGCCTGCAGAGAGATGTATTTCAAGAAGTTTTAACCTATACCTTCTATAATGTTACGCCATTCCATGAACTTGATTTCAATTTAACCTACGATTACTTTGTGTTCTGGGCATCTTTCCGTCCTACGTTATGGATTGGAGTAATAGTCCTTGTTATTTCTGTGGTAGCCTTACTCTGGAAAGTGCCAAGGCCAACGCCAATTTCTATGATTCCAGTTCCTTCAAAGGATCTTAGAAGCTTTGTAGATACTTACGGAAAGAAAACGAGTCTACTCTTGGAGCTTGAAACGCTGGAACAACAATTGAAGAGGAGTAAGATTCGTCGGCGCCGATACAGAATTCGAAGGAAGGCAATTGAAGGGCGGCTCTCTGTATTGTCTCGGGATCTGTCAAGTCTACGAGAGAAGATAAGAGCTGCTGGTACACGATACGCGAACGTAATGAGGCAAATAGAGATTGCTGAGACTGAACTTGAGGGAACAGAGACCGATATCAGAAGGGTGGGGGCAAGATATAGAAGGGGCGAAATCTCCAAGGGAGCTTACAATAGGCTTCTTGGGGAATACCACCGTAGAAGAGAACGGGCAAAAGTGACAATTGATGGAGTTCTTTTGAGGCTTCAAGAGGAGATTCGCTAAATTACAACAAGGCTTTTATCCTTCATAGGTTATGTCACTACAATCTAAATCATTTAAGGAGGTTCGTTTAGTTCATGGTTGAGGTCAAGGTCGACGAAGAAAAATGTGATGGATGTGGAAGTTGCGTAGACGTTTGCCCTGTAGAAGTTCTCGAAATTGTGGAGGAGAAATCAAAAGTTAAGAACCCGGACGAATGCCTTGCTTGCAGGGCCTGTGAGGTACAATGTCCAAATACGTCCATTGAGATAATAGAATAAACCATCCCCCATTTCATCGGCTGAAGAAACTATCTATAATCATACTTCATCATATATGGAAGAGAAATGGAGTTATAGGTTCCAAAACGCAGACTGAGTATTTCTTACGGTTCGTATGAGATTTTCAGCTTGTTTCCTTGTCGAGGAACTGGCTACTGGGGACTTATCGTGTATGGAATATGTAGCTCCAGCCATCTCTGCAACCACTGCTGTGACGATTCCCCCAAGGAAGTTAAGATTGTATCCCCCCTCTAAAACTGCAACTAATTTTCCTTCACAACATTTAGACGCTAGTTTTAGTATCCTTCTGAAAGTTTTCAGATATCCAGAGGCGGAGAGAGAAAGTCCTCCAACTGGATCGGTATGGTGTCCGTCAAAGCCTGCGGAGACGAGGATGAACTGTGGTCTGAATTGGCTGACTATCGGGATTACAATCTGGTCAACAGCTTTTAGGTAAATTTGATCGTCAACTCGAAATGGGAAGGGAATGTTCACGTTGAACCCGAGTCCTTTTCCTTTACCAATTTCGTCTACAAAACCAGTTCCAGGAAAACCTCTTGGATCGTGATGTAAGCTGATGTAAAGCACCTTCTTGGTTTCGTAGAAAATTTCTTGCGTTCCATTTCCATGATGAGAATCAACATCTAAGATTAAGACACGGTTGATATTGAAATCCTCAATGAGATGGGAAGCAGCGATGGCGACATTGTTAAAAAGGCAGAACCCCATTGCATAGTAACGTCCAGCATGATGCCCCGGAGGCCGAACAAGGGCGAAGGCATTATGAAACTTTCTAGCCATAACAAGATTGACGGCTCTTAGTGTGCCGCCTACTGCCAAAAGTGCAACTTTAAAACTTCTAGGTCCAACTACTGTGTCACCTAAATCAAGAAGCCCCCCTCCTCTTTCAGAAACTTCTTTGACAAGTTGGATATGATCAGATTCGTGAACAGGTTCCAACTCTTTTGTCTTTGCAGATTTTGGTTTGACAAGTATGCAATTTCCTTTTTCAAGAAGCCCACTACGATTTAGCTCATCTAAAATTACCCTCAAACGTTTGGGCGATTCAGGGTGTCCTTGCCCAGGGTTGTGATCAAAATATTTTGGCGAATAGATAATAGCTGTTTTGGACATTTGTTTCTACACCTGTGTTAGATACACTTGTTGGAAGACCCCGTTGATATACTCGTTCAGATTCATTCTTTCTTTTCTTGCTAGTTTTCTTAGGGCTTTCTGAACTCCAGTTGTGTATTGGATGGCTTTTTTTGTTTTGTTGACTATGAAGTCTGGCATTTCCAGGTTTTTGGCGACCTGCCTTAACACCCTTTTCCGCAAAGTATCTTGAGGAGATTCAATTTTTAGGTTGACAGGAAGACTTAACGCGAAATTCACCACCTTGGAATCGCTGAAGGGAAGCCGTAACTCGATCTTGTGAAAAGAACAAACTTGAATGTCTCTTTGGAAGTTCGTTTCGTATGCCGATGCGATATCAGAGAATAAAGTATTTTTTAAAGTATTGGGGGATTTCGCATATTCCT
Organism: Candidatus Bathyarchaeota archaeon; assembly: GCA_029882515.1. Lineage (GTDB taxonomy): Archaea > Thermoproteota > Bathyarchaeia > Bathyarchaeales > Bathyarchaeaceae > JAOUKN01. The sequence continues at coordinate 8,336 of JAOUKN010000016.1, read as the reverse complement.
TAAGATATCTTTTGTAGCCACCAAAGAGTTCATCACTCCCTTGTCCTCCAAACAGAACATTGTACTTCATTTTTGAGGTGATTTCAGATATCCAGTAGAAAGGAACTGCAATACCTGCTCTTACTGGGTCTGGAGCCTCGATTAACCATAGTACTTTGGAAAGAATCTGTTTTACGTCGGCTACCTCGTATGTTTGTATGCTTATTGGTAGTTCCATTGCTTCAGCCGCGAGTTTAGCGCTTTGCATTTCCGGTTGACCTTCTAATCCCACCGTGATCAAATGGACCTCAACTTTGCAAAGTTTGGCTAAAAACGCAATGAGGCTGCTGTCTAGGCCACCTGAGAAAGCCACAGTAACCTTATCAATGTCAGCAACTCGTTTTCTTGTGGATTCTAACAGCAGTCTTTGAAGTTGTTCTGCTGCTGAATCTATATCGATTGTTTGAACAAAGGGTTGGGTTATAGCCTTTACAGGCTGAAAAGTGAACCCACTGGCATCGATTATGGCTAAATTTCCTGGTGGGAAAGACTTCACATTTATTATTCCAACAGTCCAAAGTGCCTTTTGCTCAGAAGCTATTGCGCAGATTGTGTCATTTTCACCATAGTAAAGTGAGTTTACCCCAGTAATATCCCTCCCAGCTAATACTTTGTTGTGAAGTGCGACAGCTAAGACATATGACCCATCAAGTTTCCCAATTATGTTGCGGGCTTGTATTTCAGGGTCTGGTGTGAGTCTTTCAACTATTTCGTCAGTTCCTGGGGTTTTTGATGGCGGAAAGAATCGTCCTTCAAATATTAATGCAAAGTTGCCGCCCAAGACCGGTTGTGGAGAGCCCTGGGACTGACGTGAAGAGAAGTTGTAACCCAAGGCAATATCTGACTCAACTTTTTCGATTGATAGACTGCCTAATGTTTTTGCCATTTCTACTGAATTTGGTGTGGCGATTCCATGGACATCTGCTCCTCGGTGTGTCAACTCTTTAAGAATGGTAGCTACGTAGGGAACCACATTTTCCCCCTTCTTGTTAACAGCCGCTGCTATTGCCCCCATTATCAGAAATCTCCATCAAGCGATGTAGTGCAGAAAGAATAAGTGTAGAAGAACGGGTGTTTAATATTTTTGACTGGCATCAGAAGGCACAACATATTTTACACCAAATAGCCAAAAAGAGTTATCCGTGCCATTAAAATTTAAATAATTGTGTTCATAAAAGAATAAGGAAAGATATGTACCTTTAGGAGAGAAAGCATTATTGCCAATTCTTCCTATTGACACTGGTCGTTACGGCACACTAGATATGAAAAGGATTTTTGAAGAAGAAAATCGACTCCAGAGGATGCTGGATGTGGAGGCAGCCTTGGCTTGGGCGCATAGTGAAGTTGAAAACATTCCGAGAAAAGATGCAGAGAAAATTGTTCAGATGGCTTCTGTGAGATACGTTAAACTTGGTCGCGTCAAAGAGATAGAAAGAGAAATTAAGCATGATGTTATGGCCTTGGTTCGAGCTCTGGCCGAAGTTTGTGGATCAAGTGGGACCTACGTTCATTTGGGCGCCACAAGCTCTGACATTCTAGACACGGCTTCTGCCCTTCAACTAAAAGAGGTCACAGAACTAATAATGCAAAGATTAAATGAATTAGAAAGAACTCTACTTGAAGGAGCTGAAAAATATAAGAAAACTATAATGATTGGTAGAACTCACGGGCAGCACGCATTACCCACTACATTGGGATTTAAGTTAGCACTCTGGATGCGACAACATTCCCGGAACATTCAACGTTTCTGTCAGTGCAGTGAACGCTTGTTGGTTGGAAAGATGAGCGGTGCAGTTGGAACTCAAGCCGGTTTAGGTCCTAACGCGGTGAGGATACAAGAACTAGTCATGAAGAGATTAGGCATTAAACCAGCAGAAATTTCATCGCAGATTGTACCGAGAGACCTTTATGGAGAGTTGGTTTGCCTCTTAGCTGTTATAGCTTCAACATTAGATAATATTGCCACTGAGATTCGGGAGTTGCAGAGAACCGAGATTGGAGAACTCTTTGAACCCTTCGAAAAAGAGAGACAAGTTGGTAGCTCAACAATGCCTCATAAACGCAACCCTGAACTCTGCGAAAGAATTTGTGGACTAGCAAAGATCATGAGAGGTCTAGTGGTGCCCGCTCTAGAAAACATCCCTACATGGCATGAGCGGGACTTAACCCAGTCATCCAGCGAGCGATTCATACTCCCTGAAGCATGTATCCTTACAGATTACATGCTGTTTTTGATGACAAAAGTTTTGAAAAATTTAGAAGTTGATGAAAAAAGAATGTTGAGGAACTTAGGGTTGACGCAAGCGCGCATGATGTCCGAGGCAGTTATGCTCGCCTTAGTAAGTAAAGGGGTAGGCCGGCAAGAAGCCTATGAACTAGTACGAGGATTAGCAATAAAAAGTGAGACCAAAAAGAGTTTCTTCAAAGAGATTCTCCTCAAGAACGATGTTGTGGGTAGTACGTTAAGTGAAATAGAGCTTGATAAAGCGTTAAATCCGAAAAACTACATTGGCACTGCAGTAGAACAAGTTGAACTGGCTATCAAGAAGACCTGTCAGGAAAGAAAAGTCAGAGGATTAGTTGAATCCTACTAGGTCATCTTTCAAAATAATGCAGCAACTGACCTAGATACGTTTCAGCTTCCAACTGCATGAGGTTATTTGGATCAGATACTATTGAATACGATAAAGACGTGTCCCATATTGTGAACTGAAGTCGTCCATAACACCCTTGAGCCTTCTAAAAGTGTTAAATACCATTTAGAAAGAGTTAAGCTTAAGGAGTCTGGCTCAGATGAGGGAAGGGAATCTAGCTTTATCTTTTGGCAACTCAATTTGTGAGTTGAAGCCTGCTGGAACCTTTCAATACTCACGTTTGGCATCGGAACTCGCTGAAAAAGGAAAGGAGATAATCTCATTTGGAATAGGGGAACCGGACTTCCCTACTCCAAGACATATTGTAAATGCAGCAATAAATGCTCTTAGGGACGGTTTTACAAAGTATGTGCCACCTCAAGGTATTCCCGAGTTTAGAGAGGAAATTGCTAGACACGTTTCAGAGTTCACGGGAACTGGAGACATAATACCTGAGGAGACTATGGTTTTGCCTGGCGCCAAACAAGCGATCTTTCTAGCGATAGCTAGCTACGTCGAACCTGGAGATGAAGTGGTAATTCCGGATCCAAGCTTTTACTCGTATGAACACTTAACTAGATATGCTGGTGGAAAACCAATTTTCGTGCCTCTGAAAGAGGAAAACGACTTCAGAATGCTTCCTGAAGATGTTCAAACGCTTATAACAAATAGAACAAAGATGATAATCATCAACTCTCCCCACAATCCAACTGGAACAGTGCTGACAGAAGCTGATATCAGAGGCATTCTAGATCTTGCCAAGGAAAATAGCATTCTTGTAGTTTCAGATGAAGTTTATGATCACTATATCTATGAGGAAAGGTTCACAAGCGTTCTTACTGATCCTGAGTGGAGAGATTTTGTAGTCTACATCAACAGTTTGTCCAAAACCTATTCCATGACTGGATGGCGTTTGGGCTACATAGTGGCCAACAAAGAAGCTATCAATCGTTTCACCTTGTTTGCCGTGAATAGCTATTCCTGTACAACCTCATTCGCACAAAAAGCCGGAGTAGCTGCTCTAAGTGGGCCACAAGATTTCTTTGTAGATATACTTGAAAAGTACAGAAAGAGAAGAGACTTCCTTTATCACGAATTGAATAAGATAAGAGGCGTGAGAGCAAAAAATCCTGCTGGAGCCTTTTACATTTTTCCAAACATCAAAGAAATCTTAGAACAAAGGAAGTTGTCAACAGAAGAAATCGTAATGCAACTTTTGAAGAAAACCGGAGTTGTTATGCTTCCTGGAACGGCTTTTCCGCATAAGGCAGGAGAAGGTTATCTCAGAATCTCATATGGATTGCCTATCAAGGACATAAGTAAGGGGCTAGAGAAGTTCAAAGAATTTCTATAACTAGAGAACTAACCCTGGGAGTGGGGCATTTGTCCTCGTTCTTCTGTTTCCGATGTGCGTGCATATGCACTAAGAGCTAGTCTCTTTTTCTTAAATCAATATTTTGTTAAGGCTTGTTGCTCTGAACTTTTCTTGCTTTTTAACTTTTTCCATTCTTTCTGTTTGACGAAGCCTCCCACTTGTTCTTTTATTTTTTTGGCAAGTTTTGGGCCAATTAAAGGTAGACCATTTATTTTCTCAAGGGGGGCTGTTTTGAGACCCCTTATAGTTTTCAGACCCGCATCATAAAGTATTCGTGCTCGCACTCTACCGATTCCGTTAAGTCTCACTAATGGAAGCAGTTCAATCTTAACTCCTTTTTCAATTTGCTCCATCAACTCCGCGAGATTTGAGAGAAGGTCTTTATGTTTGAAGAGGGCGGCTATTTCATGTGAAGCGTGGAGAAGCCAACGTCCAGTTGCGACAAGTCTGTACAAGTCGCCGGGTTGGACCCTAAATTTCTCGATGATTCCATCCTCTTTGACTTCTTTTATCCAAGAGTCTAAAACCAAGGCAAGTTTAGCTTCACCTAAAAACTCTTCATAGGCGATTCTGTCGGTCCATTCGTCAGGTATCTCCATCATAAACTCGTCTCGATGTTCTTCGACAAGTGAGGCAAGTTCATCGATTTCTCTTGAATAGGGACGAAGTTTCGGATACATATCTGGCATACGGGTGATCATGTGAAGAAAACTGAGATCAGTTAACAATGGGGCTCGATTTAAGAGGGCATCTCGCATGATGACCCCAGAAACTGGGTCAATGTATAATTCAGAGATTCTGCGTCCGAACTTGGTGGCATAGACATCATCTCCGCTGAACTCGATCATCTCTTCCTTATAAAGGAACTTCAAAATTTTTGCGATTACACCCTTTATGGCATCTGGGTCGTACTGGTAGGCATAAAAGGTTTTGTTGAAAAAATCGTAGATTCCTTGTTCGGTATGGGCAAAATCTGCAGCAACAGTGGCTAAGACATGTCCTCTTAGTATCCGTTCAACTGCCAGCTTCGACCATATTCTCTCTGGTTTGGCCAAGACATAGCTATCCATCAGATAGTCTCTTTCATCTTCAGTCTTAGCGACAAGTAGGGCTTCCCCAATCTTGTCATAGCGAGGTCTTCCTGCTCTTCCCGCCATCTGCTTGTATTCGAGAACTGTGATGGGATAGTAACCATATCCTGGTTCATATCGCCTATAATCATGAATAACCACCATTCTGGCTGGCAGATTCACCCCAAAAGCTAAGGTGGGCGTTGCAGTAAGAACTTTGATCTTTCCATCTCTAAAGGCATCTTCAATTATCCTTCTATGAGCACCGCCCAATCCTGCATGATGAAAAGCAGTTCCATGCTTGACAAGTTCAGCCAGAGACTCGCTAACCCTGGTTCGTTCACCAGAAGTAAGAATTCCCTCGGCAACTCGCATTAAAGAACGTTTTAAAGGTTTTGATAGAATTGATCCTACACTTGATGCGGCTTTCTTGGCTAAGCTGACCGAATTCCTTCTTGTTCCTGCAAAAATGAGTGCTTGTCCACCAGATCGAATCATGTGCATTGCCAAATTTGTCACAGAATTTTTCGTTGATTTTTCTATTTTGAAGGTATCTCCATCTCTAAATTGGGCTTCATCGTGTAGGAGTACGCCTTCTCTTAACACGACTGGTCTCCAGTCTGTTGTGATAGAAGAAGCCTTAAGCCATTCTGCAGCTTCTTCCGCATTTCTAACAGTGGCACTTAAAGCTAATAGCTGAACGTCGGGGTTGACTTGCATTAGTCGTGCAAGCACCACTTCTAAGGTTGGTCCCCGATCAGCGTCATTAAGCAGATGAACCTCGTCAGCAACTACAAGAGAGATCTCATCAATCCAGCGAGCTCTATGCCTCAGTAATGAGTCACCCTTCTCATTTGTAGTAATAATTATGTCATACCGTTCCAACCAAGGGTCACTTCTGTCATAGTCGCCAGTGCTGATGCCTATGCGGAGGCGTCTCCCGCTCTTCTTCTTTATCCTAGCATATTTTCTGAACTCTCGGTATTTTTCACTGGCTAGTGCTCGCAAAGGAGTTAGATAGAGAACTTTCCCATCTTCCTCTAATACATGTCTTAAGGCGCAGAGTTCAGCGATAAGGGTCTTGCCTGATGCTGTGGGACTTGCTAAGATTAGGTTCTTCCCTTCCAAGGCTCCTGCTTTTACAGCTTCCTCTTGAGGAGGATAGAGTTGTGTAATTCCAGATTTTATTATTACTTCCTTAACAGAGTTTGGTATTAGTAACTCTTCAATTCGCATGGACAAAAGACCTTTTACGACTACGTTTTCTTGAGATAACCAGCCTTCGGCGAGTATATGGTTCCTTCTTTCAGCAATTGACCTATGAGCCTCTCAGCTTCCGGGCTCGGGATTTCATGTTGGGTTTGAAGCTTTTCCATGAGGGATGACCTCTCAACCATTCCAGTTTCTTTTTCCATATCAATCATGGTACGCAAGATAACTTGCAGTCTATCTCGTAGGCTTTTGGGTTTGCCGGTCATGATAATGTCGATGTCTAATTGGTGGGAGGAGATGTCAATCCCAACTTCTTCTAGTGAGCGTTTCATGATGGCAATTGAGGCTTCAGCGTCTTCGGCGAGAATTTCTTTTCGGAAGGCAACTCGTGCCCTAGCCTCTGCTATCCTAATTAACGACTCAAGTTGTCGCGGTGTTATAGCGATGGGTGTTCCTTCGGTTTCGCTGGCTAAGCGCATGGTTAAGTAGAAATCTTTGAGGCGTTCCAACGCTTCTTTACTCAATATGGGTTTTATGCCCTTGGCATAACTCACATATTTGCGAAGAAGATCTGGAGCAACTGGGGGCTCAACAGGGGCACTTCCAGTTTTGTGCAAATTGAGTATATGTTCAGACATTTTAGTGTCTAAATCCTTTTCTGGAGCGTCTTTCAACACGAAGATAAGGTCAAATCTTGACAGAATCGTGACTGGAAGGGATATATTGTTTGCAACCGTTTGGTAAGGATCATATCTACCAAGGGCAGGGTTGGCCGCCGCCAAAATGGCAGTTCGAGCGTTCAGTGTTGCAACTATGCCACCCTTCGCTACAGAGACCGTATGCTGTTCCATAGCTTCGTGGATGGCGACGCGGTCTTCGGGACGCATCTTATCAATTTCATCGATGCAGGCGATACCCTTGTCTGCAAGCACTAAAGCACCTGCTTCAAGAGTCATCCCACCCTGCCGTCTCTCACGGAGTACGGCTGCCGTCAAACCAGCTGCTGTTGATCCTCGACCGGAAGTATATAGTCCTCGTGGAGCGACTCTTGCTACATATTGTAGAAGTTGTGACTTGGCTGTTCCAGGGTCTCCCACCAATAGGGCATTCATCTCCCCTCGGATAGATATGTCTGGAAGAAGTTTTTTAACACCCCCGAAAAGAAGATACATTATTGCTTCCTTGATGTGTTCGTAACCATAGATGGAAGGTGCTATGGATCTTATGATGTTGCGATGAATCCATGGATCCTTTGAAAGCTCAAGTATCTGCTTTTCTTCTTCAGGAGAGATGAGAACTTTCTCAGGTTCTTTGCTGAGGGCATCTATGAAGTTTGTGTCAATATGTAGCGTAAAAAGCCGAAGGGTTCCCACCTTCGGAAGAGTAGGAGCTGATGCACGGACAATTCCAACCACCGAAATGTTATCACCGGGTCTCACTACATCGACAAGATCTCTACCAAAGAGTTTTATATCTAGCCAACGGGGAAGTTGACCGGGTGGAAGATCTTCTGGTCTTTCTTGAATGCGGATTTCCTGCGAATCTATAAATGTGGATTCTTCTTGGAGGAAGTCGAATGGGCCTCTTCTATCGCAGGCTGGGTCGCTACATACTGGTGGTGCCCTTAGGAAGGTACCGGTTTGGTTAACGTAGGTGGGTGTGCCACATCGTTTGCAACGGAAAGCAGCTTGCATGACTAAGGGACGAACAGGGGTTGCCCGGACAATGATCCCTGCGACCGTGACAAGTTTTCCAATGTGCTTAGAACCTAGGATCCTTAGTTGTGTTGTTTCTGGTAAGCCTCTAAGTCTCACGTTCACTGTCTCAACTTCTTCGGCATATTCTGGATCTTCTATTTGCAACTGAGCCAAAGCAGCACGATTCGTATGCCCCAGATATTCGTCAGGCGCTTTCAAAAGGGATTTTGCAAGTGCCGAATCTGTGGTGAGAAGGTCTTCAAAATCCACAATGAACGATGTGCTACCAGCAATTGCCATTTGGGAAATT
>JAOUKN010000009.1 GCA_029882515.1 Candidatus Bathyarchaeota archaeon | reverse complement strand
TTCTCTTACGATATTTTTCCAGTTTCAGGAAGTCTTGGAATCGCTCTTGCGGACCAGCTACCACTACTTCAGTCAAGATTCGTCACGCACCTTTACTTTAAGGATTTTTGACCCCCACTCGCTGATGATTGCGTATAGGCTTTTGTAGAGGGCACGCTCTTCCTTCGTTAAGTTATTTAAAATTTGATTACTTTGTTCCGGAGCAGAGGATAGAGAGACTATCTTCTTCAATCTACAGTTGATGATGTCTTGTGCGAGTCTGGTGACCTTTTCGTATTCCGTCCTCTTTTCAGGTTTTTTCATACCTTGTCCTTTCAGGTCATTGAGATAGCGCCTCAGTTTTGGATAGAAACCTTCAGGTAAGGGGGCAATTTGTTTGACTGGTTGAACGCTCTCTTTCCAATGCAACTTGTAAAGTTTTACTGTGTCAAGTAGTTCTTCGTCACGGAAGCGGGCTACTCCAGCCTTCTCCAGTTCTTTAGCTACCCAAAACTTCACTTCATATTCCTTCCCTTCTTCCAAGGGACCAATTGTTAAGCCTGGGAGTTGGATTTCTGGACATTTTCTATTTACCATTATCCTAACCGGAGTATTCTCATAAATGCATTCCATGTCATCTATGGATGCTGATGGTTTTGCTGACAACTACAACCCTCTTTTGGCAAAAAGCTTGCCCTTACAGAAGTGCATTTACAGATATAAAAGCGCTCTAGTCGACAAAGATTTATGCAAAATGGAAAGCTAGATGCCATCTAAATAACCTGCGCAGGGTGCAATCTTTATTTTCCATCTTGAATCTAACATGCTCTAATCCCATTTTAGGGTTAGGTCTTGTAGTATCTTCGAGTTAGTGAGCGTCAAGAACGGGTTCATACTGGAAGACTCGCCCTAAGAAAACGCGCTTGTCGATTAAATTAGTAACCCGCTCCAAGTCCATATGAACTGGAAAAGAAAGAGGGAAAGAGAAAATTAGATGCGCCCTAAGGCTTTCATGGCGTCCACTAGTCTGCTGATTGACAGAGTGTAGGCACCGGTTCTCATGTCCACCTCGTGTTCTTTGCATGTTTCATAAGTATCTGTGAAAGCTTTGACCATCACAGTTTTCAGCTTCTCGTCCACTTCCTCTTCAGTCCAGTAATATCCCATTCTGTTCTGTACCCATTCGAAGTAGCTGACAGTTACGCCTCCAGCGTTCGCGAGAATATCTGGAATAACTATCACGCCTTTCTTGCGCAGTATTTTGTCAGCTTCTGGTGTTGTGGGACCATTCGCTTCTTCAATTAGGAGCTTTGATTTGACTTCGTGAGCATTTTTCTCAGTTATCTGGTTTTCTAAAGCGGCTGGGATCAGTACGTCGCAGTCAACCGTTATAGGATCGACTACGCCTATTTCTATGCTTCCTGGAAAACCTTTCACCGAACCAGTTGATTTTTTGTGTTCCACGAGCTTAAGGGGATGCATACCCTTTGCGTTATAGGCTCCACCAGTTGAGTCGCTCACAGCTACTATCTTGCACCCTACGTCGTAAAGGTACTGGGCCACTGGTCTCGCAACCTTGCCATACCCTTGAATTGACACACTGGCCCCTTTCAACGGCATGCTAAAAGCTTTTGCTGCTTCAACAGTCACGAAGAAGGTGCCTCGACCTGTTGCTGTTTCCCGTCCTTTCGAGCCACCTATGCTGAGGGGCTTTGCAGTTATTATGCTTGGGAGAGATTGACCTACGATTTTAATGTATTCGTCCATAAACCACCCCATCATTTGAGAGTCGGTTCCAACATCTGACGCCGGAACGTCAAGGTTTGGACCTATGAATCTGGCGATTGCAGACGCGTAACTTCTTGTCAAACGTTCAAGCTCGGCTTTTGACATTTTCTTGGGGTCACATGTGATTCCACCTTTTCCCCCACCGTACGCGAGTCCTACAACACCGTTTTTAAGTGTCATCCAGTAAGCGAGAGCCTTGACCTCATCTAGACAGACATTCGGATGATACCGTATTCCTCCCTTAGCTGGTCCTCTAGCCGTATTGTGTCGGACACGGTAACCCGTGAAAACTTCTATTTGGCCATCGTCCATTCGAATAGGAAGTGACACTATCAGTGTTTTTTCTGGTTCACTCAAAACTTTGACGATACTCTCATGAAGATCCAAGATCTTCGCCGTTTCTCTGAGCGGCTCTAAGGCTTTCTCATATACACTACTTTGTGACTGCACGTTGATCACCTGAAGCATGTTACTGGCATATTTATTGTGCTCTGCCCCCTCCAACGTGACAGGCAGTTCCCTGATACACACGAATGAGATGTTTGCCGTGTGGTGTAAGGTGGAACGCCTTGTGGAATGATGCCACACTGTACACTTGAATCATAGGAGCATCAGGCCTTTCGGATATGTGTCTCAGCACTCAAGCTGGGAGGTACCAGTATAAGTCCTCGCGCTCTTGTAGTGTCGTGATTAAAGCCGATTGCTTCATAAGGGCAACGCTTGAAAATCTTGTCGGCTTCACTGTATCCAGGGGCACTTTCCCTCAAGCTTCATCACCCTTTCAACGTGCTGTCATCAGCACATGACCTTTACAAATGTAAACCTAGAGTATGTGCATTACGGAACGAAGCTTTTAAAGATTGTGTTTGTTGTTGATATGACATGGGCAGTTTTATCAAGAAATCACAGATGTTTAAGGCAATAGCTACAAGCAACTTCGGCAGCGACTTTTGTGTGAAAGGGTTTTAATGGGAAGATCTGTGTCATTATCAGTGATGAAAGCATCCTATTTCGTGGAATTATGAGCACTCGTGACAATCAAATAGTTGTATACCGTCATTATGCTATCCTCCTCTTCGTGGTTGGAGTTTTCATACTTATTGTTGGTCTAATAGCTTCAACTCATAAGAAAGAAAGTTGATAGTTGATTCTCGTTTTCATCTTTGTCTTTCTCCTTGTTTTGAGGTCTCTAAGGATATTCCCTAGTCCCAATGGTTCTAGGGTCTTCCTTCAATTGTCTTTTTCCTCATATAGATTCTTGCAATAAACCACAGAACTCCTATAGCGATCAGAGCGAATAAGAGATAGTTTGGATCAATTTTACCAACAAGCAAAGGCAGAGAAGCAAGTATTACAATTGCACTGATCACAAACAAGGCGTACGCCAAACTTATTTTGTTCATGCGATCACCAGAAACATTCTAACTACTCTTCTCGTTTCAGATTGACAATGAATATGTGGGGAAAACATTGTAAGAGTAACCGCTATCACCTCTCGCTCACCAACTCTACATGACCTACATGTATTTAATTTCTGTTATTCAGACGATGCTTTAAAGTGGCCACAGCAGAACGATATTCCTTTTACATTATGATGCGCGCGCGAAACGGTGCCACTTTAGAAGCTACAAGAAGTCCATCAACAAATACAGAAACCCTATACACAACTCCAAAACTCTAAAAGAAGCTCCAATTCGGGAAAGGAGAACAGCAATCAAGTCGGCTTTTGCCTTCACAAACACTTTAAAAGTCTAATCTCTCTATTTGTCTCAAAACCAAGGAGGCTCACAATCTGGTTGCTTACACGTTATGGACTGAAAAATATCGCCCTCGCAGCCTAGGCGATATAATAAATCAGAAAGAGATAGTTGAACGACTAAAGAGTTTCGTTGACGCCAAAAATATTCCGCATTGTATCTTTGCTGGCCCCCCTGGAACTGGAAAGACAACTGCTGCGTTATGTTTGGCTCATGACTTGTATGTGGAAGGATGGCGAGAGCATTTAATGGAGTTGAACGCCAGTGATGAACGTGGAATAAACGTTGTTAGGGAAACCGTAAAGACCTTTGCTCGAACCCGTTCCATCGGTGAGATTCCCTTTAAGATCATGATCTTAGATGAAGCCGATAACATGACTAGGGATGCCCAACAAGCTCTGCGGCGAACAATGGAACGTTTTACAGAAACCTGCCGTTTCATTCTCATCGCAAATTACAGTGGAAAGATCATTGAGCCAATCCAATCGCGTTGTGCTCCCTTCAGATTTACCTACTTGAGTAGAGATGATCAAGACGCTTATCTGCGACGCATCATTGAGAAAGAGAACGTGCAAATAGACGAGAGAGGATTAAATGCAATTTTCGAGGTGTGTGGCGGAGACCTACGAAGGGCAGTTAACACGCTGCAGGCCGCCGCCTCCTTAGGTAAAAACATCGACGAAGAAACAATATACTCTGTGATTGGACGAGCAAACCCAATAGATGTTCGAGACATGATCATCTTAGCAATGAAAGGCGACTTTATAAAAGCCAGAGAAAAATTGCGAGACATGATCATGAAATATGGAGTTGCTGGGACTGACATAATCCGGCAAATCCACATTGAAATTTTCCGTTCTGGAATACCGGAAAAATGGAAGGTTCGATTAGCAGCTGCTATCGGGGAAACTGATTTCAGGCTGATTCAAGGCGCCGAGGATGAAGTTCAATTAAGCGCCTTATTAGCACGGTTGGTCGAGGCTGGTTATGAGATCCAGAAGGGCGGTTAACCCGCGTGTATACGGCCTGGACAACGAAACATAAGCCCGGTTCACTCGAGGAAGTGGTTGGCAATAGCGAGGCAATTCAAACGCTTGCGGGTTGGGTGAAGTCTTGGGATAAGCGTATTCCCAAGAAACGTGCCGCCTTCCTTTACGGTCCACCTGGAGTTGGAAAAACCGTCTGTGTCGAAGCTTTAGCCCACGATTTAGGTATGGAATTGGTGGAGAAGAATGCAAGTGACTATAGAACTGCTGATATGGTTAAGCGTTTTGCGGGTCTAGCCTCCCAATACGGAACCTTGTTTGGTCACAAGCGTATGGTTTTGCTGGATGAGTTAGACGGTATCACTGGAACCGCCGATAGAGGTGGAGTAAGAGCGGTTATTGAAGTTGTTAAGGAGGCACATTGCCCCGTGGTGCTCATCGCTAATGACGTTTACAACCCCCGATTTGCTACGCTTCGACGCTACTGTCTCCTAATTGAGTTTAAGAAACCTACCGTTTTACAGGTTGTCAAACGCTTGAAAGAAATTTGCAGACGCGAAGGAATCACGGCTGAAGATGAAACATTAAAATTTGTTGCTCAACGGTCCGGGCGTGACGTCAGATCAGCCATTAACGATTTACAAGCTCTTGCTCAAGGAAAGAAACATCTAACTCATGAAGATGTAAGTTGGCTGGCTGAACGTAATCGCAAAGAAGTCATCTTCAACGTTTTAAGAACCATCTTCTATTCAAGAGACTGCACTGAAGCAAAGAGGGTTTTGGATACAGCCAATGTTGACCGAGATATGTTGTTTCAATGGATCTATGAAAACGTGCCTCATCAATTGACTGATCCAGAAGATTTGGCGAAGGCCATGGATTCCTTGTCTCTGGCTGATCTGTACCGCGGTAGAATTCGTTCTTCCCAAAATTGGAGTCTACTGCGGTATGTTCTGGATTTTATGACCGCTGGGGTGGCGATGGCTAGAGAACGGACAAAAGTGGGTGGATGGGTTCCCTTCAGGTTTCCGGAGAGAATTCGTTGGTTGTCTCGAACCAGAAGCGAACGAGATATGAGGTCGCGAATCGGCATGAAAATTCGCAGAAAATGTCATGTGTCATCGGTTGTGGCTGTGAAGGAGTTTCTTCCTTATTTGAGGATAGTTTTTGAAAGTAATGCTGGGATGGCTTGTGGAATAGCGGAATGGCTTGGCTTAGATGAGGACATGGTTGAATATTTGGCTGGAGGGAAAAGACAAGCGAAGGCTATCATGAAAAGTTTAGGTTAGAGGATTCTATTAAGTCATCGAACTCTGTCTTTAGTCCAAGTGTATGATACCTAAACAGAGAGTGACGGAGTTTGCACCTTCAGCCTCAATGTCAGCATCGAAGTTCTTATAGGATTTGCCTGCTATGGTCCCCAAAGAAATTTCCTTAGTTTCAAGCAGAGAACCTTTACCATCGTAGATTCGGATATGAAGAAATATATTTTGGATTGAATCATTTCCAGAGTTAAAGATTGTTCCTTTCACGGTAACATAGTCTATGCCTAACCATACTGGATAAACTGTGGACTCGTAATTAATTAGATGGAGTTGTGACATGCTTACCTGTTTCTTTTCAACTGTTTCAACTGTTATTTCCTTGTCTACTTTCCTCATTTTGATCATGTGATATGGCTGAGAAGTCGCAGGCCAACCTCCAGAATTGAAAGGATGCATCTTCTCCACCTTAACTATCGCACACTGAGGAGTATCAATTACTTCTTTGATTTCTATTTCGTAATTCCCGCGAGTAGGAAATTCTCCCATAAAAACTGCAATGATTATGGTCTTCGAGAAGTCTATTTCGAGCGGAGGCTGTGGAGTAGCAGAGTCGCTTTGGTGTTGATTCCACACAACTGCCCATGCGCTTTCATTTTCTATCACATAATATGTTGAGTTCTTATGTCCAGAAGTGTATCCTTTTTCAATTGTTTGAAATTCTATGTATTGTAATCCTAGTATTTGTTGCAGGTCTTGTATTTGTGTCTGTAGGCCAGATATTTCATTGTTTAATTGATTGTTAACCGCGTTTAATTGGTTGATAACCGCGTGCAAATGGACATTTACTATTAGAGATGTGACTACTACACCTATCATAATCACTGATAGAAAGAATCCTAACTTTCCCACACTAAATACCCAGCAATGACTAAGGAACTGAGACTATTTAATTCTACTTTTTAGAACAGAGGAGTTGACCTATAAACATGCATGTATAGAAGCCCCTGCAGAGTTAACAGAATACGTTAAACTGTTGGTTTCAAAATCTGATTATTTTAGGCTATACTTGTTATGGTGAACTATTTGTTTTAGTGGTTTTCTTGGGCGGGTTTTTGTTGTGGGGGTTTCTGCTGGGTAGCCGATGGGGATGATGGCGACTAGGGAATAGTGGTTCGGTATGTTTAGGAGTTTATTTAGAAAGGCTGTGTCTGAGGGGGTGTAGGTGAGGGTTCCCAGTTTCTGATTTTCTGCTTGGAGGAGGATGTAGGCGATGGATATCCATGTGGATTCAAGCCAGTAAGGAGCCTTAGTGTCGCTTGCGACTACGATGAGGGCTGGAGCATCTGTTAGGAAGGGTTTTGCTGGGGTTATGCCTTGCTTTTTGAACCATTCTTTTAGTGGTGATGGTGCAGTCTTATGATATTTCGTCTCCTCTCTTTCAGCTTCCTTTCTGATTTGCTGTTTTAGTGTTGTATCCGTGACTAGAATGTAGGTCCATGGTTGTTGATTAGCTCCGGAAGGAGCATACCTTCCTGCATCCAATACCGAATAGATTTTCTCTAATGTAATGCTTTGTTTCTTGTATTTTCGGATGCTTTTTCGGCTTTTAATCAGGTCTAACAGTTCCATAAATGCCACTTCTGGAAACAGTTGATAATGGAGACTATGACACAAAAAGCTTTTACTAAGACTGTTAACACGGTGATGTCAACTTCAGCTTTACATAGAAGGAGTGGGGTGCCGCGTATGATTGCGGAAGAGAAAGAAGTCAGAAAACTCATAGACGATGCAGAACAGGATGTAAAGGCAGATGACCTTAAGGAAGCAGGAAAGAAATTACACCAAGCAATGCAAATAGCCAAAAACATAGGAAATGAAAAGTTACTCAATTATATCCACGAATTCATTCAGAAATTCAGCTACAGTACTAAAGCGCAACCAGTTGAATTAAGCCCCACAGAAACAGACGGGTTTATTTTGGACATCGGAGGCGGAGGAGAAGGTATAATCGGTAGGCTAAACGGAAAGCAAGTGGTTGCGATTGATACGAGCGAAAGAGAATTAGAAGAAACTCAAAATGAAGCATTAAAAGCCGTAATGGATGCAACAGATTTAAAATTTCTTCCCGAGTCATTTGATGTTTGCACCGCTTTCTTCTCTCTTATGTATATTCCAAAGAACAAACACTTGAAAGTGTTTGAAGAAGTTCATCGAGTTCTAAAAGACGATGGAAAATTCTTAGTGTGGGATGTCAGGATTCCTGAGAGATATGGGGACTATAAAGCATTCATAGTGCGTCTAAAAGTCCGACTGCCCGATGAAGAGATAGAAACTGGATACGGAGTGAAATGGCGCACGCAGAACATTGAATATTTCAAGGAGTTGGCACAGAAAACAAACTTCAAAATAGTAAATGAATGGAGTAAGGGTGAGATTTTCCGTTTGGAAATGTCCAAAAACGTGTAATACACTTTGGATAGTTAGTTTGAATTCCAGTATGGCTTTCTTCTTTTGCAGGCTTCTATAAACAGACTTTCCAATTCCTTGTCGTTTGCGCCGTTTCTTAGAGGACCGAGAATATCGACTAGGTTGTCGTTTCGCATTAAACACGGCTTCAGTTTTCCATCACTTGTCATTCTTAATCGGGTGCACCTTCTGCAGAACTGTGTGTTTTCGATTGGCTTGACGATCTCAACTTTTGTTTTGGGAAGGAAGTATACTTTACGGTTCTGCATGTTCTTGCGGGTTCTCACTTCTAAAGCCTGTTCCTTTAGTTGCTTCTGTGTTGCATCCAGATTAAAATGATGTTGTTCGTAATAGTCTTGACTGATGTTCACGGGTTCCAACTCGATCAACTGTAAGATCGTGCCACTATGCTCTGCAAAACTGAGCATCTTTTCGATTTCATTATCGTTTATGCCCTTCAAGATCAGCATGTTCAACTTTACTGGATGGAGACCAACATCCACGGCTGTCTTGACTCCCTTAAGAACTTCCCGTAATTCACCATCCATTAAATTGCGATAGGTTTTTGCGTCGAGGCTTGGAAAGCTTATGTTTACTCGAATCAATCCTTTCTGCTTCAGGTCTTTGGCTAAAAATCCCAAATGTACTCCGTTGGTGGTCATTGATAAGTCTTTTAAGCCTTGAAGATTTGCCATGCCTTCCACAATCTGTAGGATGTCTTTACGGAGAAGGGGTTCGCCACCAGTCAATTTCGCTTTGGAGATGCCTAAGCCAACCGCTATTTTGGTTAGCTGAATAATTTCTTCGGTGGTCATCTCTCTTTTAAAAGAGCCTGTACTGCTGGGTGTCTCGCCCTCTCTGTGGCAGTATGGGCAGTTGAGGTTGCACCTTTGCGTCACGGAAATCCTTAGATTGAGCACTGGGCGCCCGAAATTGTCGTAAATCATTAGGTATCACTATTCTTCGTGGGCGTGTTTTAGTATGTGACCTCCCTCGGGCAAAATAAGTTTTTCCAAACATAGCCGTACAGCTTGAGGTGAACCAGGAATACAAAAGACCGCCTTTCCTTTGTCTGCGATCCCAGCCAAGGCACGACTGAGTAAGGCTGCAGATCCGATCTCATCATAACTTAGCCGCCGAAACAACTCCCCAAAGCCAGGCAAAGTCTTTCTCAACAAGGGTCTGACAACCTCAATCGTCACATCCGAAAGGCTGACACCTGTTCCACCACAAGTAATAACCGCATCGACAGCCTTCATCCCTAATGCGTTTCCAACGCTCTGTCCAATCATAACCCGGTCATCTGGCACAACAGTTCTAGAAACAACTCTGTGCCCAGCCTTCTCCAACAACTCTGCAATTAAATCTCCAGAAGGGTCATCCACTTGCTTCATTAGTTTCATCGTTTCAAAGCGACTACTGCTACAGACGATAACAGCAAATCCAATCTGTTTAGGGGCTTTAGCCTTATGCTCCCGAGTAGTATTACTCAAACTGTAAATCCCTTCTTCCTAGAGAAGATAATTTTGAAAACTCTGCTTATCAGTCTTTGTCATCTTGAGAGGTAAACTAAAAATAAGATAAAACCTCAAATCAACTAGCGAAAACAAATGCAACAAAAACTCTTTGGCACTTCAGGAATAAGAGGCATAGTAAACAGAGAGTTGACCCCAGAGATAGTGGTAAAAATTGGTTTAGCAGTCGCCACAACCACAAATTCTGGAAAAGTCATTGTTGCATGTGACACCCGCACTTCAAGCCCCATGATAGAACACTCCTTGACAGCAGGACTACAAGCAGGCGGGTCAACCGTCTACAGACTAGGATTACTTCCAACACCCACCCTTGCTTATCTAACACGAGAACTCAAAGCCGACATAGGAATAATGATAACCGCCTCCCACAACCCACCCCAATACAATGGCCTCAAACTCTTCAACCAAGACACCACAGCCTACAACGAAGAACAACAAAACCAAATCGAAAAAACCATAAAAAGCAACACCTACAAGAGAACAACGTGGCAAAACATTGACTCAGCAAAATCCATCGACGAATCCACCCGCTACCTGCAAATGATCCAGAACTTTGTAAAACTCAATAAGAAGTGGAACGTCGTAATAGACCCAGGTTGCGGAGCCACAAGCCGAATTGCACCACTCATATTCAGGGTCCTCGGATGTAAGGTAACAGCCTTGAACACTCAACCAAACGGCTTTTTTCCGGGAAGAAGCCCTGAACCAGAAGCGCAATCCTTACAACAGTTGTGCCAAACAGTAAAACACCTACGAGCAGACCTTGGAATTGCTTACGATGGAGACGGGGACAGAATGGTGGCTGTTGATGAAAATGGCATGCTCGCTTCCTTCAATCAGATTCTGGCGGCTTACTCCTCCTATGTGGTGCGGAAGCAAGCAGGTGGGATTATAGTGACAAATGTGGAAGCTTCTATGTGTATTGAGGAGATGACAGAGTTGCATGATGGGAAGGTTGTACGGACACGAGTTGGCGATGTATACGTGGCTGCAGCTGTGAAAAGGCATAAGGCAATCTTCGGAGGTGAACCCTGTGGGGCCTGGATACATCCCCAATTTTATTTTTGTCCAGATGGCATTCTCTCCTCAATTCTTCTCCTTAAGGCTCTTGAAGAAGAAAACAAAAATCTCTCTTCATTCGTGTCTGAAGCACCACGTTATCCAACTTTGAGAAGAAATCTAACCTGTCCAGAACAGGGCAAATCTGTTGTGATGAAGAAATTAGAAAAAACGCTCCCTACAGCCTTGCCGAGAGTTAAAGAAAAAGTGAGCCTTGATGGGATACGCTTGACTCTGGAAAATGGGTGGATATTAGTCAGGTCTTCTGGAACAGAACCGCTAATACGCATCACCGTAGAAGCAGATTCGGAAAAAATGGTGGAAGCAATCATGGAGAAAGGTGTAAACACAGTTGAAAAAATGATTAGGGAGACAGTTTGATGAAAGCAGTCGTATTGTCGGCGGGTGAGGGAATTCGCCTTCGTCCACTTACGTTTACTCGACCTAAGCACCTAATTCCTGTCGGCGGAAAGCCACTTTTAGAACATCTTCTCACTTCTGTGAAGACAGCCGGCCTAGACGAAGTTCTAGTTGTAATCCATTACATGGGTGAAAAAATCCAAAGTTTCTTTGGTGACGGCTCAAAATTTGGGTTACAACTGAAGTATGTAGTTCAAAAGGAGATGGGTGGCACCGCAGATGCAATAGGTGCAGTCGAACCGTTCGTAGATGATGATTTCTTGCTGATTTATGGTGACCTCCTCGTAACTCCAAATACTATAAAGCAAGTCCTACGTTCCAATGAAAAAGAAAAAGCCACTACAACTATGGCAGTAGTTCCCGTAAAGCACCCTGAAAATTATGGCATCGTAAAACTTGATGATTCCTATGTTACAGAGATTTTTGAAAAACCTAGTGACCGGGCGCCCACCAACTTAGCAAATGCTGGCATCTACGTCTTTTCAACTGAAATCTTCCAGAAAATAAAACAGACGACCCCCTCTTCGAGGGGTGAACTAGAAATAACTGACTCACTTCGTCTTCTCTTGGATGAAAGACAAAGAGTTCTTGCTGTTCCCGTCTCCAGTGAAGAATGGCTTGATGTTGGACGGCCTTGGGATTTGTTTGACGCAAATGAACGAGTGCTCAGGCAGACGGAACCGGTACTAAACGGCGAAATAGAAGATGGAGCACACCTTATGGGTCAGATTTCAGTTGCTCGTGGTGCTCGAATTCGCTCAGGAACCTATATCAGGGGACCAACCTTCATTGGTGAAAATAGTGATATAGGGCCGAACTGTTATATTCGACCTTACACGAGCATTGGCCGGCACGTTAGAATTGGTAATGCCTGTGAAATCAAGAATAGCATAATTCTGGATAGAACTCAGATTGGCCATTTGTCCTATGTTGGTGACAGTCTTGTAGGAGAAGAATGTAACTTAGGAGCAGGGAGTGTCGTGGCAAATTATCGTCTTGACGGCAGATCTGTTAAAGTGATGGTGAAGGGTGAGGTTGTTGACAGTGGGAGAACAAAGCTTGGAGTTATTCTTGGGGATCATGTCAAAACAGGAATTAACTCTTTGTTTATGCCTGGGGTGAAAGTTGGTCACGGTAGTTGGATAGGGCCGAATGTGGTGGTGTATCGAGATGTTCCATCTAATACTGGTGTTCTTCTAAAGCAAGAAATCGAGCAAAAAGAAATATAGTCGTTGGCTGAATCTTAGAATTCTGATTTTTCGGAAAAGTATGAATATTCCGAACATCTTTGCTTATTTTTGGAAATGAATTCCATGACCCATGTGGATGAAATAAAAGAAGTGGTAAAAGAATCCTACGGAAAAATTTGGGAAACTGAAGGAACATGTTGCTGTCCATCGCGCAAAACAAGTTGGTCCAGAGGGGAAAGCGGTAGGCATAGATTTCTCTCCTGAAGGAATAGCCGAAGCCGAAACGAAAGCGAATGAATTGGGATTAGAAGAAGTTACAGAGTTGAGGGTTGCAGACGCCGAAAAACTACCCTTCGAGGATAACTATTTTGATGCTGTAATAAGCGAATGCGTTGTATGCTTAACCCCTAACAAACAAAAGGCGTTTGATGAGAAAACTAGAGTGCTAAAACCTGGTGGAAAAATAGTGATGCATGACGTGATTTCCAAGGCACCTATGCCAAAAGCAGTCCAAACAGACCCAGAAGTCTATTGCGGATGCATAGGTGGAGCCGTTAGCCAAGACGACTATGTCGAAATGTTCCAACGGGCTGGATTAACGGAAATAGACACTGTTGACTACTCGGAGGAACCGCGCGCGCATGCCTAAGGATTTGCGTGAAAAAGCTGGAATTAAGACGGGCGACAAGTTAGCTATTGTGGCTTCCACGAGGGGAGAGAAAGTGTGTTGCATTATGTTGATGCGGACAGAGGAATTGACGGAAAGTATTAGAGAAACATTCAGACCATTATTAGAAGACCTAGTAAAATAATCCTTACACTTTCTCTCTTCTATAAATGCGCGCGCTTACATTTTTGGTCTGGAATCCCCCCAGTACTTAAACTGAAAACAATAAATGTAGTCGTTTTCATTTAGAAACCCAATTGAATAAAGTTTAGGCAGTAGGTCATGATATGAACGTTTTCCTTCGCATCTTTGTTTATATCCGCAAAAACTGGCTGCCCTTCTTGGTCAGCATAGCATGCATGATTCTTAGCGCAATTGTAAGCATAGAAATCCCTCTCTTAACCAAAGAGGCCATAGATAATGTCCTGCCCATGCTCGCCAACGAATTGACTGCGGAATCAGGCAAAAGTAGGCTAATCGTTCTAGCGCTTGAGATTATAGGTCTTACTGCGGTCGTTGGATTGTTCTCCTTCGTTATACGTTATGCGAACACGTATTTTTCTCAAAAAGTAGTCTACGACATTAGGAATGATGTATTTGCGTCTTTGCAGAGTCAAAGTTTTGCGTTTTATGATCGAACTCGAACTGGGCAACTTTTGTCTAGAGTAACGACGGACATAGATAGAATACGCGGCTTTTTGGGCTGGCAACTGATGTTCCTTGTGAACTCCGTGATCATTCTTGTTGTAGCCTTGTACACGATGTTATCTTTGAACGTAAGTCTTACCTTGCTTCTTTTGGTAACGATGCCTTTTCTGTTTCTAGCTTTTTATCTATTTGGAAAGAAGATAAGGCCCCTCTACGCATTGATGCGTGAAGAATACGGCAGCTTAACCTCGGTTTTGTTTGAGAATGTTACTGGTATGAGGGTTGTTCGTGCATTTGCTCGAGAAGATTTTGAAAGAAGAAAGTTCGGATCCGAGAATGACAAATACTTCAAAACTACTCTCGATATGGTTAGAGTTAGAGCGTTCTACATACCTCTCATAGCCTTCTTGGTTGGAATTGGAACAGTCACAATCTTTTGGTACGGCGGGTTAGGAGTAGTTCAAGGGACACTGACGATAGGAGGGCTAGTAGCGTTCAACGCATATCTGGTAATGTTAGCAATGCCCATGCGCTTTCTTGGCTTCTTTGTCTCTGGTTATCAGCTAAGCAGGGTCGCTGGCGAGAGAGTGTTTGAAATAATGGATGCTAAGCCGGAGATTAAAGAAAAGCTTGGCGCACTCTCGGTTCCTAGATTGCAGGGTTGCGTGAGATTTGAGAACGTTTCATTTGGCTACGAAGGTGAAAGGCAGGTTCTCAAGAATGTTAACTTGGAAGTGAAACCTGGAGAGACCGTTGCTCTTTTAGGACCAACTGGATCTGGTAAAAGCACTCTTATTCGCTTGGTTCCTCGTTTTTATGATGTGTCCTCTGGGAAAATTGCGATAGATGGCTATGACATTAGGAATTTGAAGCTCAGATCTTTACGAAAGCAGATAGGGATAGTTTCTCAGGAGACATTTCTTTTCGCTAGGACTGTGAAAGAGAATATAGCGTTTGGTAAGCCTGGAGCGACTATGGAGGAGATTATTGCTGCTGCAAAGGTGGCGAGAGCTCACGAGTTCATCTCTGCTTTGCCTAGCGGTTACGATTCTATGGTTGGAGAAAGGGGCGTGACTCTTTCGGGGGGTGAACAGCAGAGAACCGCAGTAGCGAGGGCTTTGTTATCTGATCCGAGGATACTGATTCTAGACGATTCAACTTCAAGCGTTGATGTGGAAACCGAATATGAAATTCAACAGGCTTTGCGGGCTCTGTTCAAGAATAGAACAACTTTTGTAATCACTCAGCGGGTTTCAACCATAAGAAACGCAGACAAGATAGTTGTTCTTGAAAATGGAGGAATCGTAGAGGAGGGAACTCATAGAGAACTTTTGGCGAAGAAGGGCGCCTACTACAAAATTTACCAAACCTTGTACGAAGCACAGAAGCCAGTCATTGAGGCGCAAGAAAACGCCCTCAAGGAAGCGGAAGGCCTTAGGAAAAAGGAGGATGACAACAAATGACTGGATACCACTGGGGACGTGTGTTAGGTCGAGAGGAAGAAGAGTACGAGAGAAAGATTCCAGACAGGGTGCTGATAAAGAGACTAATGGAGTACGTGCTGAAATCTAAACGAAAGTTGGTAATAGCAATAGTTGCTGTGCTCCTCGCTTCCCTGACCGGACTCGTGCCACCATATTTACTCAAAGTCGCAATTGACAACTACATAAGCGTGGGAAATCTCACAGGACTAACCTTCATATCGCTTATTCTCATCGGCGTTTACCTTGCTTACTGGCTTTCAGATTACCAACGTACATACCAGATTTCTTGGCTTGGGCAAAACATGGTGAACGAAATCAGGAAGCAACTTTTTTCACATCTACAGGACCTTTCGTTTAGCTTTTATGACCAATCTGAAGCTGGAAGAATTATATCACGAGTTACTAACGACACAGACACTTTGAGCCAGATATTCGTTCAAGGCGTTGTCATGGTTATCAGCGACATTCTGACTCTGGTAGGCATTGTGACGCTGATGTTATTAATGAATGTACATCTTACCTTGGTTACGCTTTTAGTCGTGCCGCTTCTGCTGGCATCAACTTTTGCCTTCCAGTCAAGGCTCAGAAGAGCTTTCAGGGCGACACGCAAGAAAATTGCACAGGTTACGAGTAGGCTTCAGGAGAGTATTTCAGGTATAAGAGAGATACAGTCCTTTACGAGAGAGCGAGATACTATCGAAGTCTTCCGCCAAGCGAACATAGAAAATCTTCAAGCCAACGTGCAAGCAGGTAAGCTCTTCGCTCTTCTTTTGCCTATAATACAAATTATTGGGGCCGTTGGAACTTGCATTGTGTTATGGTATAGCGGGATATTGACGCTGGGTGGGGGTGTAACTCTAGGAGTAGTCGTAGCGTTTCTTCTTCTTGTGACCCGGTTTTTCCGACCCATAGTAGATCTGACGACTTTCTACAATACCATTCAGTCAGCCATGGCGGCAGCAGAGAGAATCTTCGAGACTCTAGACACAAAACCTGAAATCGCGGATGCTTCAGACGCTTTGGAGCTTCCAACGGTGAAAGGCGAGATTTTGTTTGAGAATATAACCTTCGGCTATGATTCCAGCTACCCCGTGCTAAGGGATATAAACGTTCGCATCGAGCATGGAAAGACCCTAGCCATAGTCGGTCCAACAGGCGCTGGGAAAAGCACTTTTGTTAAGCTCCTAAGCCGATTTTATGAGCCCCAGTCAGGAACCATAAAAGTTGACGGCTACAACATCTCTAAACTAACTCAGGAATCCTTACGAAGGCAGATGGGGGTTGTTTTGCAGGAACCCTTCCTCTTTTCGGGAACAGTGATGGAAAACATAAGGTATGGAAAGCTCGACGCTACGGAGGAGGAAGTCGAGAATGTTGCAAAGATGGTTGGTGCTTACAAGTTTATATTACAGCTTTCTAAAGGATACAAAACCGATGTTGGAGAAAGGGGAACTAGGCTTTCTCTGGGACAAAGACAACTAGTGTCATTTGCAAGAGCCCTACTACGTAACCCTCCGATCTTGATTTTAGACGAAGCTACCTCAAGCGTCGACCCATACACAGAGTTGATAATAAAGAGAGGACTCGCCGTTCTCTTAAAAAACAGAACATCTCTAGTCATTGCCCACAGGCTTTCTACGGTTAGGAACGCCGACAACATAATAGTTTTAAACAATGGCAGAATCGTGGAAGAGGGCAATCACGGAGAGCTCATGAAAAAGAAGGGACTCTACAGACGCCTCTACGAAAAACAGTTCAAAGACATCTAAACCATAATTCGTCTATGACTTTCCGATTACTCCAAATATAACAATAATTAAAGCGCTTAAAGCCAAAACTCCTCCTAAAATCCCAACCATAGCCCACTGCGTTAGCCCCGTCCACTGGTGATAAGAGCTATTATGCAGTTTCTTTGGAGCGTTGCGATAATCAGAAAGGAAATCCTTCACCTTTCAATCTTGAAAAAATGCAACATAATCTTTCATAATTCTTTATAGGATGCAAACGTCATTACATCCTAACCGCTTAGCTAGGTGTCTAAAATTGTTTGATAATCTGAAACTAAGGGAAATAAAAGAGCGAAAACAAATTTGGGAAAAAGACATCTTGCCGAAGAGTTTAGCTAGGATGTCCGAAAGGGAAGAGAGATTTTCTACGAGTTCCAACATCCCAGTTAACAGAGTTCACACGCCAGTTGACATTCAAGACATCGACTACGCCCGTGATTTAGGTCTTCCTGGCGAATATCCGTATACCCGTGGCATCTACCCCACCATGTATCGTGCCCGTTTCTGGACCATGCGCCAATACGCAGGCTTTGGCACAGCCGAACAAACCAACCAACGCTTCAAGTACCTGCTTCAACAAGGGCAGACAGGCTTAAGCGTAGCCTTCGACTTCCCAACGCAACTAGGTTACAACTGTGACCATCAAATGGCTTTAGGCGAAGTAGGTAGAGCAGGCGTCAGCATAAGCACATTAAAAGACATAGAAATTCTGTTCGACGGCATCCCCTTAGACAAGGTCACCACATCCATGACCATTAACGCTCCAACAACTATACTGTTGGCGATGTACGCCGCAGTTGCCGAAAAACAAGGCATCCCGATGGCTATGCTGGGCGGAACAGTTCAGAATGACATTTTAAAGGAGTATGCAGCCAGAGGTATGTACATCTACCCGCCTAAGCAGTCGATGCGCCTCGTAACAGACGTTTTCGAATATTGTGCCAAAAACACACCAAGATGGAATACAATTAGTATAAGTGGCTACCACATCAGAGAGGCTGGCGCCACCGCGGTACAGGAGGTAGCCTTCACTTTGGCTAATGGAATTGCCTACGTAGAAGCCGCCGTAGAAAGAGGCTTAGATTTGGACGAATTCGCCTCTCGCTTATCCTTCTTCTTTGCCAGTTACAACAACTTTCTTGAAGAAATTGCCAAGTTTAGGGCCGCAAGAAGATTGTGGGCAAGGATTATGCGTGAAAGGCTTAAAGCCGAAAATCCACGTTCTTGGTTGTTGCGTTTTCACACTCAGACTTCAGGCGTTGCTTTAACTGCGCAACAGCCGCGAAACAACATTGTTCGAGTGGCGTTCCAAGCGTTGGCATCTATCTTGGGTGGCACTCAATCCTTGCATACAAACTCTTTTGATGAAGCTTATGCCTTGCCAAGCCAGGAAGCTGTGAGAATCGCTTTAAGAACACAACAAGTCATTGCCTATGAAAGCGGTGTAGTAGATACAGTTGATCCTTTAGCGGGTTCGTACTACATTGAATACCTAACCAGTCAAATCGAAGAAGAGGCAACAAAATACATTGAGAGAATAGATTCAATGGGAGGCGCAGTCACAGCCATCGAGAATGGATACGTACAACGCGAAATCGTGGAAAGTGCTTACAGACACCAAAAAGAAGTAGAAAATAAAGACAAAATCATAGTAGGTGTCAATGAATTTGCCATCGATGAAGAAGTTCCAATAGCAATCCTACGAATTGACCCAGCAATAGAGAAAAAGCAAGTTGAAAGACTAAAAACGATGAAAAAGAATCGAAACAACAAGAAAATAGAAGACATCCTGAATGATCTGCAGTGTGTTGCGGAATCCGATGAAAACTTGATTCCACTAATCTTCCAAGCCGTCAAAGAATATGCTTCACTTGGTGAAATCTGTGATGCTTTGAGGAATGTCTTCGGAGAGTACAAAGCGCCTGCAATCTTTTGAAAACTAGTTTACTGTACTTTCATGATCCTCCATTCTTTGTAATCTGTCACTACCTTTAGGTAGCCTTTAAGTAGATTGTCGGTTTCTGGGTCCCCAGTGTCAACCCTTAAGATACCTTCTTCGATACTCTGTATCTTGTTTGTGGTGGCAGCAACAACAATTCTTTCTTTCCCAACCTTTCTGATGATCTCAGGAGTTATCTGTTGATTCCCGCGTCCAAAGAGCATGCCTTGACGCCCTATAGGCGAAATTATGATCCATGTATTTTGACAATCGGTTACCTCCTGTATGATTTTTTTCTCATTCACATCCTTCATCAGGGTTTTGTCACGATAGATATCGACTCCAAGCAATGTCTTCTCAACGCCCAGCAAATCTGCAACACATTTGACAGTGGTGCCCGGACCGAGAATATATGTGCCATCTGGGTCCATGTTCTCCACTATGAACCTTGCAACTGCCATTTGATTTTCATGTTCATCCACTGTTTCTGGGCTTACTTGCTTGCTACCTTGCAGCCGCATCGGCACAAATGGACCCTTAAGAAACCCATATAACCTTACAGAAAAACGGTCCCTTCGGATAGCATTTTCGTCAGCATCCATTATTTCAAAATCCATCAATTGAGTTGCTCCTTCGCTGAATGCTTTGACAACTTCTGCTGCCACCGAAGGATTGACAGCAAATATGCCACTGTACATTTTAACTCCAGAAGGAACGCCAAGAACAGGCACCATCCCTACGTCCTGCATTGCATCAAGAATATCCTTTGCAGTGCCATCTCCCCCCACAAAAACTATCAGATCTACTTTCTCTTCTCTAATCACTCGTTTAACAGCAGATTTCGTGTCTTCTGCAGATGTTTTCGACTTTTGACGCATTGGTAAGATTATCGCTGGAAATGTGGCAGTTTTGGTTTCATCTTCTCCCATCGTTCCAGGACATGTTATCATGGGTGTGATTGGTTTTGATGCCAAGGTCTTTAGTTTGCTTAGAAACTCCACTGCCCTAGAGGGGGCGACTGGTTTAGCTCCCATTTCGATGGCTCTCTCTAAGAGATTGTCTGTTCCTTTCAGTCCGACTCTGCCGCCCATGCCTGCAATTGGGTTCACGATGAACCCTATTTTCATAGTGTATCGTGCTCCCTATAGTTCAAATCTGCCTTGTACATAATCGTATCAAAGATGGAAAGAGAATTCTTATACTTTTAGGAATCTTTAATACCGATTCTCTAGCCAAATAACCTTTGTGAGAGGGCTTTGAATTCCTTCATTAATTTTACGGCTTAGGAGTCAGCAAGTATGAAGGCAGTAGTTAAGAAAAGGCCTGGACCTGGAGCAGAAATTACAACTGTTGATGAACCCAGTGTTCATAAAGATGAAGTTCTTGTCAAGATGAAAGCGGCTTCAATTTGTGGAACTGACATTCATATCTGGGAATGGAATGCATGGGCACGCAGCCGGATAAAGAAGATTCCGCTAATATTTGGGCACGAGTTCGCTGGAGAAGTTGTTGAGATTGGCAAAGATGTGACAAATATTCACGAAGGCGACATGGTGTCAGCAGAGACCCACATTGTGGACGGAAGTTGTTATCAGTGTAGAACAGATCGCATGCATGTGTGCCAGAACATGGAGATACTCGGAGTCGACAGAGACGGAGTCTTTGCAGAATATGTCGTGTTGCCGGAAAGAAACGCCTGGAAGAATAACCCAAACTTGGACCCAGCCATCGCTTCTATTCAAGAACCTCTGGGAAACGCTGTTCAATCGGTCCTCCCCAAAAACCGCATCGACGACATTACAGGAAAAAATGTTGCTGTCTTAGGCTGCGGTCCAATCGGTTTAATGGCAATCGCTGTGCTAAAAACGATGGGTGCCGCGAGAATCTTTGCGACAGCTGGTGGCTTGAACCAAACACGAATGGAACTCGCAGAAAAGATGGGAGCTGACCTAGTTCTTAATGCAAGAAAAGAAGGGGAGAATCTAGTTAAGATCATTCGAGACGCAACCGACGGGAATGAGGTTGATGTTGTACTAGAAATGTCAGGAGCGCCTTCGGCTGTGAGACAAGCCTTCAAGATGCTTACTCCAGGCGGCAGAGTTTCCCTTTTCGGATTACTTGATAGACCTACGGAACTGGACCTAAACAATGCGTTGATCTTTAAGGCTGCGACAGTTTACGGAATCTCAGGGCGAAGAATGTTCCAGACATGGTACCAGATGAAGGGCTTGCTCTCCGATCCTCAATTTAGAAAAAAAATCGCGTCTGTAATAACGCATAAAATACCAATAAAAAATATAGCAAAAGGCATTGATCTGATTCAGTCTAAACAGGCGGGAAAGGTTGTCCTGGAACCGAAATGGTGACAAAAGTTAAGAGGACGTTACTCGGATTAGAAAAAAGAAAAGCAGCTAATCATTTGGGTGATCTAGATGCAGATTAAAAGACATCCAACAAAGTATATGGGAAACGAATACCGTCGGCTTGTCGACGAAAACCTGAACTGGGAAATTAGGGAGCTCCAAACCGCCAACGAACCCGTATGCACCGTCGACGGCAAGGAAGTCATCATGCTTTGCGCCAACAACTATCTCAACCTTTCGACACACCCCAAAGTTGTCAAAGCCATGATAGAGGCAACCAAAAAATACGGTGCTGGAGCCGGTAGCGACCGATCAATCTCCGGCAACATGACAATTCATGAAGAGTTAGACAGACATCTTGCAAAATTCAAACGGGCACCAGCCTCCCTCACCTACCAAACTGGCTTCATGGCCAACGAAGGCCTTGTTCCCCAACTCTGCGGGAGGGGAGACCTCTTCATATCAGATGAACTGAATCACGGGTCCATCATCGATGGAGTACGACTCAGTCACGCAGATCGCGCCATCTTCAAACACAAAGACACTGAAGATTTGGTACGTGTCATGGATGAGGCAGAAAAACACAAACCACCCTATGAACACATTTGGATTCTCACTGATGGCGTTTTCAGCATGGATGGCGATCTTGCTCCGCTCTCTGAAATCGCCAGGATAGCTCAAGAGCACGGAGCCGGTGTCTATGTGGACGATGCCCACGGCGAAGGAGTGCTCGGAGAAGGCGGGCGTGGCATTGTGAGTCATTTCAATCTCAGCCGAGATCAAGTCCATGTCGAGATGGGAACCTTCTCCAAGGCCTTTGGAGTTATAGGTGGGCACATCACCGGTGGTGAAGACTTACGGAATTTTGCCTACAACAAGTCTAGGACTTGGCTTCTAAGCGGGGGAGTACCTCCCGGAGTCGCTGCTGCATGTATAGCAGCCATAGAAGTTCTTGAGTCTGAGCCACAACATGTGAAAATGGTCTGGAAAAATCGTGAATACTTCATGAAGGCAATGAAAGACCTCGGTTTTGATACAGGCCACAGCGAAACACCAATCGTACCAATAATGTGCGGTGACAGCAAGACAGCAAAAGACCTTGCCAACTTCATCTGGAAGAAAGGCATCTTTGCACTCCCAATCATCTATCCCATGGTAGCTCGTGACAAAGCCAGAATTAGAACCCAGTTGTGTACCAAACACACCAAGGAACATCTGGACAAAGCCATTGCCACATTCGAGGAAGGCGGCAAGAAACTCGCCTTAATCTGACGGCTACACAGTAGGAATCTATGTCTCTGGAATTGTGCGTGCACACGCCACTTTTCTTGCTTGGTCACGACAAATAGCATAAATCTGGGTCATGTTCTAAAAGGTCTTCAGATGAGGGTTCATCTTTGATTCTCCGACTAACACGACACCATCTCGATTTGTTAAGAGAAGAGAGTCAAAAAACGTATCCTGTCGAAGCTTGTGCCATGCTGTTCGGTGACTTAACCAGTGAAGGGGCTGTCATTAGAAAAGTTGTGGTGGCACCAAACAAACTACTCTCTAGTGAAAGATTTGAGATAGCCCCTGAGATGGCTGTCGAGGCCACCACTAAAGCAGAGGACGAAGGACTAGACTTTGTTGGTTTGTTTCATTCTCATCCAGCACCAGCAATCCCTTCAACAATCGACCTGAAATTCATGAAACTATGGGGAGATGCCATTTGGCTAATCCTATCTTCAACTGATGACAACTTTGCCGCATATCGGATGAGGGACAGTGAACCAACAGAAATGACTATCATTGTTAAATAACAGGCACAACAAAACCATGTGTGTACAGGCACCGGTAGGTGATTGATTTGACGGAGAAGGAGGATGTTATACAGTCAGCTAAATCGCACGCTGCTAAGGGATTCTTATGCTCTGAGTCGGTTCTGCTGGCAATCAGCGAGTGGCTGGAAATACGAAGCGAGTTGATACCCAAGATGGCAACTGGGTTTGGAGCCGGTATAGGCGGTTACGGATCAGTGTGCGGCGCCATAAGTGGAGGTATTATGGCTCTTGGGCTCAAGTTTGGAAGAAACGAGATAACGAGGCAAGAAACAAAACCCTACTGGTTTGCATTAGACCTTCTTAAGCGATTTGAAAAGGAATTCGGCTGTATAACCTGTCAAGAATTAACTGGATGCGATATCACTACGGAGACAGGTCGAAAGAAATATAGAGAAGGGATGTTATGGGAGACAAAGTGCAGGCAATACATCGAAAGCGTTACAGCTGCTGTCTTTGACTTAATCTTAAAGAAATCCTAACAACAAACAGGGCATGAAAGAAGATTAAAATATTAATTCAAAGGTGTTAGTACGAAAAGAAGGGGAGATTCTATGGCCTTTGACGGATTGAAGGTACTTGACTTTCATGCCCATTTTCCAACCGCAAGTTGGACGAAGTGGGCTGCCTCATGGAAACAGCGACTGGCTGAGAGGTATGGGGATGAGAATGCTCATCTACTTATGGAGCAGTCAGCGCGTGATAGGGAAGAGATGAGAAGGCTTTGGGGTTTTGCGCCGCCTGAATCTGAGGTCCACTCAGATGAAGAGCAAGCTGCTAGGTGGGTCGCCGATATCGAAGTTAAAGGCGTGGAGAGGGTAAATTTTGTGACTGGAGGCGGAAACGACAACATGGCAAAAATAGTGAGATTTTATCCAGACAAGTTTTCGGGGTTTGCTCATCACAGCCTATTTTCAGAAGATGCGCCGTCCGAGCTTGAACGCGCGGTTGAGGACCTCGGACTGAAAGGGTACAAGGTGATAGGATCCTCGCAAACTAGGCCGATAGACGATAAGTTCATTTACCCTGTGTGGGAGATGGCAGAGAAGATGAGGATTCCTGTGATCATTCATTTCGGTGTCCTCGGTGGAGGTGGAGGGTCGGCTTTGGATTTGCGGAATATGAACCCTCTGACGCTTTGGGAGGTGGCAAAGATGTTCCCGAAAATTCCGTTCGTCATTCCCCATTTTGGCGCAGGTTACCTCAGAGAACTTCTTCAGCTGTGCTGGTCATGCCCGAACGTATACATAGATACCTCAGGCTCAAACCGATGGATGCGTTGGATGCCTTTTGAAATCGATTTACAAGGGCTTTTCAGAAAAGTTGTTGAAACCGTTGGTCCGGATCGCTTGATCTTCGGAAGTGACTCCAGCTATTTTCCAAGAGGTTTCAGCGTTATATATCTGAGGAAGCAACTTGAAGTTTGTCACTCAATTGGACTCGACGAGGCGAGTATAGAAAAGATCTTCTACAAAAACGCTGCGAAATTACTGAAACTGGATGCTTGAGCTAAGCCTTTGTGAATTCTAGGTAAGAAAGTGTTTATCGGTTTGCCTTCGGCGTCCAATCGCACCTCTAATGTAGGTGATCTGCCCTACATGGTGAAAGATTTCTGATAGATAGATCAAGAGACCAAACTGTCGCTTTCTGGTGCCTCCCCACAACGGGATATCGACTTCGAGCTCTGCCTGATCTAACTTCTCAAGGGCGTTCATGACATTGCTTTTTCCCTTCTCTACATCATCCATTATTCTCTTAAAAGAGAAGGATTTGTTGCCCACGTAGTCTTCAGGCCAGTCTTTAGGCTTGTACTCTGGATCTCCTCTCAAGATTCTGTAGATTCCCACGTTCCATTGTTGGGAGAGATGAGTGAGTATCCATCTGATGGAATTAGTCTCTTCTGTGGGTCGCCAGTCCAACTCTTTCTCAGACAGGTTCTTCATCGTGCCGTCAAATCTTTCGAAGGCTAGCTTAGCGAATGCATTGATCATTTCCACTTTTTCAGACATTTACATCATCTTGGCCTATAGGTGATGGTACGGTGAGTCTCTGTAAATAAAAGCATTTGCTTCGACAGAAGAGCTATGTGACGTCCGAATGAGTGGGAGTTAAACGTTGAGAAACGTATGTTACGGGTATAGGTTAAATAATCTTGGAACCCAACTTTACGAAGTAAAAGGGATTTGCAGTGACTTCCAATGCGTTGCCTTATGAATTCGTGACTTCAGAAAAGATAACTATCGATTACCTCCGTCGTTCTAAACGTGTTAGGCTGGTGTTTCCGAAGCATTTTAAAGACACGAATATAGTCCGAAAATCTCGCGTCGGCAGGCAGAAGATCGTAGATAAGTTGCTTGACTATAACAGGAAACTAAAGGCTCCCCGACAAGTGATTCAAAACATTGAGTCTCTGTTACGGCCTGAAACTCATGCAGTGATAACTGGTCAGCAACCTGGCCTGTTCTCAGGCCCGCTGTACACCATTTACAAGGCAATGTCGACTATTGTAATATGTGAAAGACTATCTGACCAGACATACACGTTTATTCCGATCTTCTGGAACGCGTCTGAGGATCACGACCTTTCCGAAGTCAATCACATTACTGTGTTTAAGCAAAATGAGCCGTTTAAGATCCAATATAGTTGTGAATCGAGAGGTATAGCTTTCTCCCACATGAGTCTAGATAAATCTGAACTAAAGAGAATGTTGACGATAGTAGAAAATGTCTGCCCCAACACAGAGTTTAAAGCATCCTTGCTACAGGACGTCGGTGCTGCTATTCAAGGGTCATCCACAATAGGAGATTTCTTCTCTAGATTCATGATTTATCTCTTTGGGGAATTGGGGCTTGTCATGATTGAGCCACAATACTTGAGAGATTTGATGATTCCTGTTTTTGACAAACTAATTAGAAGGCCGACTGAGTGTACCCGTATCCTGAATGAAGCAGGTTCTAGACTGAATCGGCTGGGGTATTCCCCCAAAATCCACAAAAAGTCTAACGTATGCAATTTCTTTATCCTTGATGATGAAGGAGCACGACATCGAGTTACGTACAATGGAGAATTTCGGGTTGGCAGTGATGGCTACACTCAAGGAGAACTCCTTCGTTTACTTGATGATGAGCCCTCTAGGTTCAGTGCAAACGCTATCACTCGATCTGTCACTCAGGATTCACTGTTTCCCACCTTTGCTTATGCGGCTGGACCGAATGAGATTGCTTATCAGGCACAACTGAAAGAAGTATACGATTTCTTTGACTTGGAGATGCCCGTTGTATTCCCTAGATTCGGAGCTACTATACTCGAGAGGAAAGTATCCAAGGTCCTTAGAAAATATGACGCAGAAATTCATGAATTAAGGAAGCCAGAGAATCTCATGAAGAGGGTGGCCAAGGGGAAGATTGATGATGTCTTTAATTCTTTTAGAAGTGAAGTTTTGAGGGGTATGGATGATGTGACCAAGGAGGTTGAGTCGATTGACGAAACTCTCCTTAGATCCTGTTCTCTCGCGAGGGGGAAACTCCTTAAGACAATTGGCGTCTTAGAAGACAAAATCCTTTCGAAACTTAAGGAACATGACGTGATTACGAAACGGCAGATCACGAAAGCCTATAACAATCTTTTTCCCTACGGAGACCTCCAAGAACGGCAGATAAATATCTTGGATTATCTCATAAAATTTGGAAAGGGGTTCTTGAAGATTGTTTATGAAAACTACTTGAAAGCCGATTATGGTGAGCACAGGGTGATTACATGCTAGACGTACTTGCTTTGAGCCCTCATCCAGATGATGCGGAGCTTTGTTGTGGTGGTCTGATCGCTAAAATGAGTGGAAAAGGGTATCGCATTGGGATTGTAGACCTTACCAAAGGCGAGTTAGGAACTGAAGGAACGGGAAAGACAAGGATGCAGGAGGCAAGCAAAGCAGCTGAAATACTTGGAGTTGAAATTCGCGAAAATATGGATCTGGGAGACTGCAAATTGAGTTCAGGTTATGATGACGCAAAACGATTAGCTGATCTGATCAGACAATATAGACCATCAGTTCTAATAGCCCCTTATGGAGATGAACACCATCCTGATCATGCTGCGAGCAGGCGACTCACTGATAAAGCAGTCTTCTTTGCTACGCTGACAAAAATCCAAACACGCCATGAAATCCACCAAGTTGGAGTGGTTGCCTATTATATGCTGCATCAATCATTTGATCCTTCTTTTGTAGTCGACGTTACAGAGTGTTATGGAAAAAAGTTGGAAGCCATTAAAGCCTACAAATCACAGATGGGATTAATGCTCGGTGTGGAGGGGCTTCTCAAATCAATAGGGTTGAGAGATCAGTTCTATGGGTTAAGGGTAGGCGTTAAACACGGTGAACCATTCTTCTGCCACGCTCCCTTAAAGTTAGATGATCCGGTGGCCTTCTTCAGATGAGAATAGGTATTGCATGCTTTCCAACTTTTGGTGGAAGCGGAATCATAGCCACAGAATTAGCACACCACCTGGCGAAGAAACATGAGTTACATCTAGTCAGCTATGATAGGCCTGTTCGAGCTCGTCAAGAGATGGGCGTTTTCTTTCACGAGGTTGAACTCCTTTCTTACCCACTTTTTGAGCGTGTACCCTGTTGTTACTCTTTAGCTCTAGTCTCAAAATTGACAGAAATCATCAGATCCTACAATCTCGATATAATTCATGCTCATTACGCTGTTCCCAACGCGATATCTGCCTACTTGGCCAAGAAGATTTGTGACGACTCCGTGAAGATGATTACTACACTACATGGCACTGACTCCTACTTGGTTGGAAGTCACCCATCCTACAAGGAAGTGACGCAATTTAGTATGCAAAAGAGCGATGCTCTAACTGCTGTTTCAGAATACCTAAAAGATCGCACAATGGCCGAGTTTGACACCTCACAGGAAATCAGAGTAATACCGAATTTTACTGACTCAAGAAGATTTCGCCGACTCAAAAGAGATCGAGAACAAACGATTATATGCCATTCATCGAACTTCAGAACAATCAAGCGAATACCTGACATTATAAAGGCTTTCAAACTAATCTCAGAAGAAATCAACTGCAAGTTATCCCTAATTGGAGATGGCCCTGAACGCCCTAAGGTCGAGAAACTGGTAAGGAACCTAGGAATATCTGAGAATGTGGAATTCTTAGGAAATATGAAAAACGTTGAAGAGATTCTTGGGAATTCCGATCTATTCCTCTTGCCTTCAGAAGACGAAAGCTTTGGACTTGCTGCATTGGAGGCTATGAGTTGCGAAGTCCCAGTTGTTGCAAGCAATGTTGGAGGGCTAAAAGAGTTGATTTCTCACGGTGTTGACGGTTTTCTAATCGACGTTGGAAATGTGGAAGCACTTGCACAGTACTCACTTGAGATTTTGCAGAGCCCAATGTTGCAGAAGGAATTTGGCAAGAACGCACGGCAGAAAGTTCTCAGGAAATACACTCCCGACAAAATTGTGCCTAGATATGAAAGGCTGTACAATGAGACCCTAGAGAAAAAGTGAGTGCCTGCAATTTAATCGCCTATTTTCTCCTTTGAAGCGTGCCGTGGGGATTATCGCACGCCTTATTGTTGGATATAGCCCTCACAAACAGATACTAAGGCGATGGCATCATTGCGCGCGGTCTGAGAACCTTAGAGGAGCTACTTTATCACCACTATAATTGTTCCTTCATTGACAGGCATGCCCTCTGAAGCCTTAACTTCTTGGATGAGACCTGCCTTGGGCGCTGTGATTTCATTTTCCATTTTCATAGCCTCCAGAACGCAAAGGACTTCGCCAAGTTTCACAGAATCTCCCTTCTTCACCTTGACAGAAACAATTTTTCCAGCCATGGGCGCTGTGACAGCCCCTTCCTCAACAGCCTTTCTCATAGTCTCCTTAACCACAACGGATACAGAGGGCTCTGAGACTCTTGAAAGAATCTTTCTTGCAGGCATCTCCAATTTCACATTAAAAGGTATGCTATTAACTTTTATTAGAAAAGGCGACATTTTGTCGATCTTCTTTAGCTCAACCTTGTAAACGTTTTCGTGCATTTCAACTGAGAAAGGAGCTTCGTAACTAATGCTTTCAACTTTGACTTTAGCTGGTTTGTCGTTGACTTTGACTGAAAAAGGAGCTCCAGCCTGTTTCGCTATTTTAATTTCATAAGGTTTGCCGTTAATGAGTATCTTGTATTCCTTCAGAGTAGGCACCTCGTCTAACTGGTGAGTCCGATTAATTCTCGTCTGCCTGTCATTGCCCACTCAGAGGTTTTCTTAGTTCTTCTTGCGGGGATTACTGCCTTTACTTCACCTACACTTTCTAGGTAGGTGGCTATGGCGGTTGACACAACTGCGACTTCTTCTAATTTTTGCTTTTCAGTTTCGCTAATGCTTATTGTTTCTTTCTTCTGTTTCTGGGTTCTCTTTTTAAAGAATTCCAGGGCCGTCTGAGGAAACAGAATATACGTCAACGCGTCCTCTTCTTTCTCGAAAAAAACTCGCACCCTTTTGGGTATAGATTTAAGTTGTGGCTCCAGCAAATCTGCTGGGCGACATGTGATACCTTTTTCATCTCCGATTATTTTTCTCTTAATCTCCTCGCCTATGGGTACTGGGGGTTTACCGTAAAATCCCTTGACGTAGTCTTTCACTTCTTTCGGCACCATGCTGTATCTTTCACCTGAGAGCACGTTAAAGACAGCTTGCGTACCCACTAACTGACTGGTTGGAGTAACCAGCGGCGGATATCCCAAATCTTTCCGAACCCTTGGCACTTCCTCCAAAACCTCTTTGAGCCTATCCATGGCGTTTTGCTCTTTTAATTGGGAAATCAGGTTGGAAAACATTCCTCCAGGGATTTGATGAACCAGAATAGATGTGTCAATCCTCTCTGATAGTGGACTTATTAGGTGAATGGGATCGTAATATTTTTCACGTAATCCTTTGAAATACTCGGCTATCTCGATGAGCAAATCCATGTCAAGGCCTGGATCATATGGTGTATCTTTCAGTGCTGCAACAAGCGTCTCCACTGGTGGTTGAGACGTACCCCACCCCAACGGCGAGAAAGCTGTATCTACCATATCAGCGCCCGCGTCGCAAGCCCTCAGATACGTCATGAAGACCATACCACTTGTTGAGTGGCAGTGGAGATGCACTGGTAAGCCTATTTCTTTCTTTAAGGCTGAGACCACATCATAAGCCATTTTCGGAGAAAGCATACCGGCCATGTCCTTGATACAAATGGAGTCACAATCTAGCTCTGCCAATTCTTTTGCGATTTCCAAATAATGTTCAATGGTGTGCACTGGGCTTATGGTATAACATATGGAGCCTTGAGCGTGAGCACCAACCTTTTTAACCGTTCTGATGGATGTTTTCAGGTTTCGCACATCGTTGAGGGCGTCAAAAATACGGAAGATATCGATGCCAACTTCAGCCGCCTTTTCAACGAATCTCTTAACAACTTCGTCTGGATAGTTTTTGTAACCAACTATGTTTTGTCCTCGCAGTAACATTTGCAACGGTGTTTTCCGTATATGTTTTTTTAAAGAGCGAACTCTTTCCCATGGGTCCTCAGCTAGATATCGTATGCATACGTCAAAGGTTGCTCCACCCCAAACTTCCAATGAGAAAAATCCGACTTGATCTATCTTTTCAGCTATGTGCAGCATCGATTCTGTTCTCATTCTCGTGGCCATCAATGACTGGTGGGCATCTCGAAAAGTCGTGTCTGTAATAAAGATTTCACGTCTTCTGTTGGAAAGCCGCTTTTTAATCATGTCTTGCAGATTCCGAGACTTACCTTTGTAATCCATGATAGCCACCATGAAAGAATGAATAATGAAGATAAAACAAGCTTATAATCGTTCTCTCAAAGGCTCTCGAATAGTGACAACAATAACACCAGACTTGTCTTCTAAGTCGAGAATAAGACCTTTCTTATGGGCTGGAGTCGCGAATTTTGATCTGCTTGACCATACCTAACCATATGATACTGCATACTCTGCAAATAATAAACATGTTAAATACAGTTCTGATAACTTTTCCTTTGGCTTCCAAGCAATCCTTAAACATGCTCAGGTTTTGCCATGCACAAACTTTTTCCCTTGTTTCAACAGAAAAAAGAACTGGAGATAACATGCCAATAGTTGAGATATCTGGTCCAGCCTTACCTCAAGACGCAAAAGACCGAATAGCGAAGAAAGTAACCGAGATCATCGCCGAGGAAGAAAAGAAAGCCTTTAAGATTGACACGACAAGCATCACAGTAGTAGGTTTTCGTGACATCCCCATACCAAACATTTACCTTGGGACCAAACCTCTCGCCAAAGTCTTGGAGACTCTTCCCAAACCATAGTTTGAAACGCGATCAAGAAAACAAATCCCCTCTTTTTTATTTTAGCCATGAGTTCGACCTTCTCTCTTGTTTCATCAACCGACAAGTTATCAGAACCTCAAATAAGGTTACAAGAAAACCAAACAATCTCACAAACCAGTTTGGTGTGTATTGTGTATGTTTCTTTTTTCCTTCGAATAACTACCGAAAAGAAAAAGGCCAGTCAATGGAGATCGAGTTGCCTTCGAGGATTCCCTAGCTTTTCCCAACATTAATGCGCGCGCAATCTACTCTTCTTAAGCCATTCTAACTTCCATTGTCTCGTTTCTCTGGTGTCTCAGTTCTGGTAGTTTTGAATGAACATTTTGAGTTGTGCCGACGTTGGGTGTTCTGGGCGTCGATTGCTTATGTAATATGCGGCTATTGCGTTGGCAAAACCTAGTCTATGCGAATCAGAGAATTTGTTAGCATCCGCATATAAGTTGGCTGCATTCCACGCGTCTCCCGCGCCTGTTATTCGTTTAACAGGGACTTTTAAAGCTGGAACTATTGTTTCTTTGCTTTTTGTGAATGTACCTGCGTAGGTGGTGGCGTGAAGATCTATGCGGGCAGACAAGTTTTGGGCTAGGATTCTAGCACATTCCTTGGCAAGTTCGTCTAATCGCATATTTTTTTGGAGTTCTTCTATCTTTTTATGGTCTAGTTGAGAGGCATATTGGATGGCTTCGTTTTCATTTACACTCAGTATGTCAACTATGTTGGTGGAGAGAACCGTTTTCATTAATGTAGAAATCTTGCCTTTGTTAGGTGTTGGGTCGGCTGTGTCATAGTATGTTTTTCCCTTTCCCTTCTTTTTTACATGACTAAATATTGTTTGGGCAAGTTCTGTTCCATAACGTCGAGTGCCAGCCCAGTTGAACACACATACGTAGTCGGCTTTTTCCAAGAGTTGATAATCTCTCAAAGTGAAATCTGAAGAACTAAATTTAGCTAATGAGCCGAGATCTCGCAGCATTACGTTAACCTTTTCTTTTCTATGGGTGAGTTCGATGGCTGTCGTGATAGAGGTTTCACCGTCTGCTTTCACGTAGGAAAGGTCGACGTTATAGGGCTGAAGGTAATGGTTGAGCAGAGTCAGTCCTAAGGAACTTGTGTGGATGATAGGATAAACTTTAGCACCCAGAACGGCTAGGGCAGCCGCAGTGTTTGCCGCGTTTCCGCCTCTAAAATCCATTTGTCCAATGCCGTTTATGCTTCCGCCCTTCCGCCCCGCAATGTCAGAGACGCTCTTATGGAAATCTTTGACGTCTCCTTCGTAAGATATGAAGCGATCGAGGAAGAAATCTGGCATAACAACAACACTACAACTTCTCTCTTTACTGTGTTCTAGGAACAGAAGCAATTCTTCAGTAGTCTCAGAAAACAATACTATACCTCCAACTCGCTAGAATAGGTGAAGACTACTCTTAATTTCTTTCTTAACTGAAATCTATGACTCTGAATACATCCAGCCTGAATCAACTGAGATCACGTTGTTGCGTGCGCATCCAACCAACGACGATGTTGACTGCATAGGACAAAAAACGCTGAGGATATAGAAGCAGGCACGCCTGTCTTTCATTTTGACTTCGGTTTGTAATCCTTTCCGATGTTGTGGATCTTTCCAATGTGTTTGCCAAGTTTCCAGTAATTCCCGAGACCCTCCTCGAATAAAAGAGGGTCGATCTTTCTTATATCCGGCTTGTTGCCTGTTAGGTACTTCTCTTCTATGTATACTCCAACTACCTCCCCGATGAACACTTCGCCATGAGATAGTTCTATCGTTCTGGCGAGTTTACATTCCACATTGATAGGGCATTCACTTATCATGGGGGCATTCGTGAGTTCCCCGTAGAAGACGTCGAATACCTTTGATTTGTCAACTTTCTCACCAGAATATGTCCCGCAGTAATCTGTCACTGCAGCCATGTCAGCAGATGGTACGTTTATACTGAATTCCTTGTTTTTCCGTATTCCTTTGTTTGTGTAGTGGGTTCTCTCCGACGATATGCTGATCAGATATGGGTTGTAATCTGCTATGTTGAACCATGCAATTGCCTCGAAGTTAGGTTTTCCATCTACGTTGGCTCCGACAAGGCACACTGGTAGAATTAATGGTGGACGATTGAATTTAGTCTTGGCTTTTCTCATCATAACCACCTTTGCGATGTTCTCGTTACAATTCCACAGAGGTAGATAACGGTTACGCTCTTCAAGATACATACATGTATCATGCTTTTCTGCTCTCCATCCTCTTGAAACTGCTTTTCAACAATCTCACCATCATTGGTTGGTATAAGCGAGCGCATAGGACTGAATAAGAATTTCATTTCCCTTCTTCAACCAACCGAGCATGCGAAACTAAAAGGCATTCACCTACTACGATTAAATGATTAATTATTCAGAAAAACCATCAGACCAAGAACAAAGTAGTAGAGTTGATAGGGCGTGACCCCTAATCGTTCAAGGAAACCCCTGTATTTACTTTTGATGAATATCGCTGAGATAATTACAAGAACGAGTGAAACTATAGCTGAAATGAGTGAATAGGTTGCAAAAGCACTCCACACTTCTACCAACTGTAATCGAAACCACAGTGCCACCATCCCAGCAATTGTCAATAATCCCGATCCAACAACAAGAATTAGATGCATCTTCCCCCTGAGAGTTATGATTGCACCCCCAGCGTCAAGAGGGAAGAAGAGCGCAACGAGTATTCCCAACACTGAACTAGCCAAAAATAAAACAGGTCCTACAATTGAACCTCCCCCATCGTTCATCCCCTCATGTAATCCAATGTAAAATACCAACAACAAAACACTAGAAGTAATAATGAAAGATTGCATCAGCCCTTTGTTAGGAGCGCCAACTGCAAATAGTGAACTTATATCATCTCGAATATGACTATAATCCAGTTGCAAAATACCTCCAAGAATCCACATGACAGTATATACAATTGGACTAAGCATTCCACAAATTGCTAAAATCTGAAAAATATTCATAATTTTCACGTTTTGATGTTTAGGTCAAGCCTTCACTCAAAATAGGGATTCTCATTGAGAGTAATGTATATGCTTTTTCTTCTATACTTGTCTTTTCGCGCGCGCAAACTCCATTTGTGCCAGCGAACCTTCGCATGTCTTGCTTGTGAGAATCTGCTTCAGCTATCAAGTGAATTTATATTTTATTCTGAACGTTTGGGAATAGAGAGTTCCAAAAGATATAAGTGCAATTAATAAAAGCAGAAACGTCGCTTCATTCGATGCTAGAGAGAGAGGAGCTAATATGTCAATGGTAGTCTGTAAAAGAATCAGAGGATGTTCAAACATTTTGAAAGCCTCGTATAGAACTGAGTTCTAGAAATAACTTAAAAGGAAATTTTCTCACGAGATAATATACTGAAAAACGTAGTATATCGTGTCTAGCGAAATATTCATACTACGCGCGTGGTGTTATGTGATTCTTGTAGTATGTGCGTCCGCGTTCTGTAGCCGCAGAAACTTTAAATCTTTTCAGGACCAACAACATGCTAAAACTTTCAAGCTGGGCAAGGATTGAAAGAAACTTTTACTTCAGTATTAGAGAAACTGAGAAAACGTGGAGCATCGTACGCTGAAATAAGAGCGCAGAACAACAACAATACGTTCATTACTGTCAGAGATGGACAAGTTGAAGCCGTCACTTTGTCAACTGAAACAGGTGCCGCAATTCGAGTTCTGGCAGAAAACGCATGGGGATTTTCGACAACCAACTCTCTGGAGCAAAACAATCTAGAAAAGTCAGCTAACTCAGCTTTCAGTATGGCTAAAGCTGCAGGCAGAAGTGTTAGAGAAACTGTTAAGCTGGCCCCTGTAAAAGCAGTGGAAGACAAAGCAACAGTTCTTGTCAAGAAAGACCCGCGAGAGGTCGGCATCTCCACAAAAGTGAACAACCTATTAACGATAAACAAAACGTGCTTCGACTTTGACAAAAGAATTAAAAGTGTAACGATCAACTACGCCGATCTGGCAACCGAGCAGACACTTGCAACCACTGACGGTACATTCATTGAACAGGAGAAAATGTTCGTTTGGAACTATTGCTGGGTCACTGGGAAGAGTAACGGAATTATGGCAAGTGCAAGAGATGAGACAGGAGCACACGGATATGAACTCTTTGATTTAGAACTCCCTAGAAAGATCGCTGAAAGAGTGAGCAAGAAGGTAACCCAACAATTAGAAGCAAAAACTCCGAAAAGCGGACTACATCCAGCTGTCATCGGAACGAACGTAGTTGGAGTCTTAGCGCACGAAGCCCTTGGGCATATATGCGAAGCAGATTTAGCGCTTGCTGGCAGTGCTGTAATGGGAAAAATTGGAGAAAAAATCGCCAGCGAACAAGTCACAATATTTGACTCAGCGCTCATCCCTCAAGGATTTGGAGCTCTCAAATACGACGATGAAGGCGTATCGGGCCAAAAAACTCTTCTAATACGTGACGGCGTCCTCGTGGGATTTATGCATAATCGAGAAACTGCTGGAAAAATGAATGTGAGCCCTACTGGAAATGCCCGAGCACAGGATTTCCGTTTT
This sequence comes from Candidatus Bathyarchaeota archaeon, assembly GCA_029882515.1. Classification (GTDB taxonomy): domain Archaea; phylum Thermoproteota; class Bathyarchaeia; order Bathyarchaeales; family Bathyarchaeaceae; genus JAOUKN01. The sequence goes on along the minus strand of JAOUKN010000009.1, from coordinate 1,905 downwards.
CCACCCTTGATAAGAATGCGGGATACATGCTTTGAAAAAGGAGATTACACCTTTGCAGAACTCCTTGAAGATATTAAATTCGGATATTTTCTTGAAGCCTTCAGAGGTGGACAAGCCAACTTGGATGGCACGTTCACAGTCGGCGTTCAAAGTGCCTTTAAAATCGTTGATGGTGAACTTGGTGACCCAGTCAGAAACGTTGGGATATCCGGAAACACGTTAGAAACTTTGAAACAGGTTGACGCATGTGGAGAAGATTTTGGATTGGAATTGGGACGTTGTGGTAAAGGGCAGTATATGTTCGTGTCGCCTGGTGGGCCTCCTGTACGTGTGAAAAGCATCTTAATTGGAGGATCTTAAATGAACTTTATAGGACTGTGCAGAGAAGCAATAAACGTAGCAGTAAAAGCAGGTGCAAAAGAAGCAGAGGCACTTGTTGTACACCGGCATACCATAGGTTCAGAAATTGAGCGCGCGGAAATCAAGACATGCACCGACGTTATGGACGTGGGAATGGGTATCAGAGCGGTTGAAAGCAGAAAAGTCGGATTCGCATACACAAACATTCTGACAAGTGGAGAATTAAAAAAAACAGCCGAAAACGCTGTTAAGGCCAGTAAGGCCAGTCGTGTGGATGAAAATTGGAGGCAGCTTCCACGAAGGAAAGGCTATCCGCCAGTGAGAGCGACTTACGATAAACGGGTGACTGACGTTACTTCTGATGAAACTGTTCTTTTATGCCAGCGGATGATGGCTGTCGCGCATGAAGTAGATAAGAGGGTCTTGCCAGCCTTTGGCGGCGTGGAGGTTCTTGTCCAAGAAGCAGTATGCCTAAACACCAATGGCGTTGAGGTGGAAGATAAAGGGACGTCGTTAGTCTGTGCTCTTGGGACCATGGCAAGATCTGAAACACAAGTTTCGCCAGTATGCTATGAATTCAAGGCGTCTAGGATGTACGAACCTGATCCAGAGTGGGTAGGACGTGAAGCTGGAAGACTTGCCATCGAGTCGATCAACATTGGCAAGGTGAAAGCAGGAAAGTTTCCAGTGCTACTTGAGCCATTCGCACTTGAAGCTATGCTTACTTATACTCTTGTTCAGTCTGTAAGAGGCGACATCGTTTCTAGAGGGCGAAGCCTATTCAAAGACAAAGTAGGCAAAAAGATTGCTGGTGAAAACATCAGCATCTCTGATGATGGAACATTAGCCGGTGGACTCAGATCAGGAAAGACGGACATGGAAGGGGTTCCCAAGCAGAGAACACCAATAATCGAGGATGGAATTCTTCGCAGCTTCTTGTACGACAATTATTGGGGTAGACTAGAAGGTGAGAATAGCACGGGAAATGCGAGTCGAGGCGGAGGCGGTTTGCGACTCCCGCCATATGGCACCACTCCAACCATACAACCAACAAATATTGTGCTTGAGGCTGGAACGGTAACTGATGATGAATTGATTCGTGAAGTGAGAAACGGATACTATGTTCGGTCGGTTCAAGGAGCTCATCAATCAAATCCTGAAACTGGGGAATTCTCCGTGGCCATTGCGCCAGCATGGAGAATCAAGGATGGAGAAATCGCTTACGCTGTGAAGGGAGTAATGATCACCGGGAATGCCTATGATATGATCAAGGAGATTTCATTGCTCGGAAAGGATGCACGACAAGTACAAACGTTCATCGCCCCTAAGGTCGTTGTTAGTGAACTTAACGTAGTGGCAAAGTAACTTGGTCATCCTAATCCACGAAGAGATGAGACTCCATTAACTGAACTGGAAACTTAATAAACAGAATAGCGCTTAGAAAATGCCTAAAGGGCCGGTAGTCTAGTTAGGTAGGACATCTGCTTGACGTGCAGAAGGTCGCCGGTTCAAGTCCGGCCCGGCCCACCACATGTTGTCAAGCTG
>JAOUKN010000039.1 GCA_029882515.1 Candidatus Bathyarchaeota archaeon | reverse complement strand
CCAAGGTACTCTTTTTGCGGTCTCAAGACCAAACATTGAAGGCGTGTATTTGTCTCCAACAATGGTCTTACCATATTATACAATCTATAGACATGTGCGCTCCACCCGGTATCCTTGGTCGATGTTTCGTCACGATTTTAGACACACGGGTTACACTGAAAGCCCAGCGCCAAACACAAACCGAACAGAATGGAACTACTCAACAGGTGGGTCTGTGTGGTCTTCTCCTGCAGTTGCCGATGGGGTAGTTTTTATAGGATCTAACGACGGCAACTTGTATGCCCTAGACCAACACACGGGAACAATTATATGGAACTACACAACAGGCGACCATGTGTTCTCTTCTCCCACTGTTGTTGACAACATAGTTTACATAGGCTCAAACGACACGAATATTTATGCTTTAAATGTGTGGACAGGCGAGAAAATATGGAACTACACAACAGGTGGTGGTGTGGAATCTTCTCCTGCTGTTGCTGATGGTAGAGTCTATGTAGGATCAGGCGACAGTAGGGTTTATTGTTTAGATGCTGTAACTGGTGATTTCATGTGGAGTTACTCAACAGGCGCCAAAGTGTTTTCTTCTCCTGCTGTTGCTGATGGTAGAGTCTATGTAGGATCAGATAACAATATAATGTACTGTCTAGACGCTTTAACCAGAGTACTCCTATGGAACTATACAACAGGCGGCTGGGTTTCTTCTCCTGCAGTTGCCGATGGAAAAGTTTATTTCGGGTCTTTTGATGCCAAGGTTTACTGTTTAAACGCTTCAACTGGAGCAGTCATATGGAGCTATTTAACAGGGGGCTGGGTGGAGTCTTCTCCTGCTGTTGCTGATGGTAGAGTCTATGTAGGATCAAGGGATGCCAAGGTTTACTGTCTGCCTCAGAACGATCCAAATGGCAATGGAATTATCGACCCCAGTGAAGTTATTTGGATTTGTCCCACAGGAGGCGATGTGTGGTCTTCTCCTGCAGTTGCCGATGGAAAAGTCTATTTCGGGTCTTTTGATGCCAAGGTTTACTGTTTAAACGCTTCAACTGGAGCAGTCATATGGAACTACACAACAGGCGACATTGTGTATTCTTCTCCTGCTGTTGCCGATGGTATGGTTTTCATAGGCTCTCTCGATGGCAACGTGTACGCTTTCGGAAATATTATCAGAGTTCCAGAAGATTACCCAACCGTACAGGAGGCAATCGACGCAGCTGATCCAGGAGCCACCATCATAGTCGCCCCAGGCATCTACTACGAGTCTCTAGTTATCAACAAGACCGTAACGATAATTGGTGAACCAGGAAGCGTTCCCATTTTCGACGGCGGTGGATCTGGAATCTGGGTCGTCTTACTGCCCGGGGCATCTGGATCGACCATCACCAATGTTGTGATAACAAACTGGGACCAAGGCGTATTCATTGTCAATTCCAGCAACTGTGAAATTTACGATAATATAATGTCTCTCATGGGAGAAAGCGGAATCGCCATCGAAGGTAACACCGCCTCCGATAACATTATTTACAACAACATATTCCAAGGCAACACCATCGCCATCAATCTAACCAAGTCTTCAACCAACAACATTATCTACGCAAACACCATATCAGGAAATGACATCGGGATCGACATGTCACATTCCAATGGCACAATCATCTATCATAACAACTTTGTTGATAACACGGTTCAAGTATACATCTCGATGCCTACAGAGAACATTTGGGATAATGACTACCCTTATGGTGGCAATTATTGGAGTGACTATGAGGATAAATATCCTGGTGCTCAGGAAATAGACGATTCCGGTATATGGGATACACCATACGAAATCAATGCCGTCAACATCGATAACTATCCTCTGATGAAGCCCTTCAGTGGCATAAGAATAACCAACGTCATCACATCAAAAACTATTATCGCACAAGGCTTCACCCTACGCATAGACTTGGCAATCTTGAACCATGGTGTGGACAATGAAGACTCCACTGTAACGGCCTATGCTGACACAACGATCATAGCCAAGCAAACAATGACGCTAACAAAAATGAACTCCAGTGTTGTCACCTTCACATGGAACACTGCAGGTGTGGTCTATGGCAACTACACCATAAGCGCTTACGCAGATCCGGTGCCAGGTGAAACGGACACCGCTGACAACATCGTCGTTGATGGGTGGGTTTTCGTCACGATTCCCGGTGATGTGAATGGTGACGGCAAGGTGCGGGTCGACGACATTCTCGCCGTCGCATTGGCCTTCGGCAGCAACTCTGGTGACCTCGGATACGATCCGAACCTCGACATCAACTGCGACGACAAGGTACGAGTGGACGACGTCCTCATCGCTGCCCTCAACTTCGGCCTAGGCTAACGACTGTTTCGTTCTTTTTCATCTAAGGAGCAAAACTCAAATTTCTTCAGGGCGCCTTACTTCAGAAGGTATTGCTTGGAGCTATAGATTATGAACCTTTCGAGGACCCAATTGGCAAGAATAATTGATCACACGTTGATCCGACCTAATGCAACGAAGGATCAGGTGACAATGCTCTGTGAAGAAGCGAAAAACTACAATTTCGGGTGTGTCTGTGTTAACCCCGTGTACGTTTCTCTGGTTGTTGGACTCTTGCGCAGAAGCAACGTTAAAGTCTCCTCTACCGTTGGGTTTCATTATGGTTCTACTTTGCCCGAGGTAAAGGCCTTTGAGTCTGAGCGAATCCTGAAAAATGGGGCTCACGAAATAGATATGGTCATGAATGTAGGCGCCTTAAAATCAAAGGAATATGAGAAGGTAAAAAAGGACATTGCGGCTGTAACAAATCTGAAGCAGCCTTTCAGTGGTGTTGTGGTGAAGGTGATAATTGAAGCTGGATACTTGACTGACGAGGAAAAAATAATGGCTTGCCAGCTCGCTAAAGCAGCTGGAGCAGATTTTGTGAAAACTTCCACGGGCATCATTGGAGGCGCCACGGTGGAGGACGTTCGGTTGATGAGGAAGACAGTGGGCAGAAAAATGGGCGTAAAGGCAGCAGGAGGTATACGAACTCTCAGGCAAGTGTTAGCAATGATTGCGGCTGGAGCCAATAGAATCGGAACTAGTACTGCGGTCGCCATAATTGAAGAGACTGCCACCGAAATCGATGAAAAGTGAATCACAATCTGACTTACGATTGATAGGTCACATTCTTTGAGGAGCTTCTATTCCAAGCAGGCTAAGGGCATTTCCAAGCACTGTTCTGACGGCGTCAACGAGAGCAAGCCTGGCATCACTTAGCCCAAGCGGCTTAGCTTTTATCACCGGTACCGCATTATAGAACGTATTAAACTTGTCAGCCAACGCATTAGCAAAGTCTGCGATAATGTTTGGTTTCAGGTTCTCGGCTGCGTCCACAAAGATTTCTGGAAAACGGGACAACATGAGAATTATATCATGCTCCAAATGGTGATCTAGTAGAGAGTAGTCGGGCCTTTCAGGTGTTCTTGCAGCTTTTCTTAGTATGCTACAAGCCCTTGCATGAGAATACTGAATGTAAGGTGCGCTGTTCCTTTCAAAATCCAATACTCGATCCCACGTGAAAACGACTGGTTTTGCTGGATCCACTTCAACAAGGGCATATCGTAAAGCTCCAATGCCAACGATGTTTGAGATGCGACGCTTCTCCTCATCAGGTAGTTGTGGAGACCGCTTTGATACTTCTTCATACGCTCTTTTGATCGCTTCTTCGGTAACTTCGTCGAAGGTGATGTATCGACCCTTTCGAGCCGACATTCTATAGCCTGGAAAATTGACTAGACTGTAAGCAAAATGGATCAGGCTTCTAGCATATTTTACGTAGCCTAAGGCGTATAGAGCGAGTTTTAGCTGCAGTTGAGATAGCGTTTGCTCCATACCTATAACATTAATCACCTTGTCAGCTTGCTGAAATTTCCATATGGTATAGGGAATGTCTCGAGTCGTGTAGAGAGTTGTGCCATCAGCCCTTACCAAAGTCAAAGACGGAATCTCATAATCCTCTTTCAAACCAAGCATGTCTTTGATTTCAAAAGATTGGGTCACTTTGTCAGCATCAAACTCTAAGACACCACCTACTTGGAAAACATAGGAAGTGCTTTTCAGCTTATCAAGAATACGTAGGACCTCACCGCTCCAGATGAAGTCGCTCTCCCAGTCCCAAGAGTCAAAGGTGATTCCTACTCTACCAAGAGTACCTTCAAATCCCTTTAAACAAAGTTGACAAACTTCTCTAATCAGGCTTTTCGCTCCTTCCTCACCAGACTCGTATCTACGAATTAAATCATCAACTTTAGATTCAGGATCTTCGTTAATTTCATCCAAAAGATGATTGAAAAGTTTTGGAAATCGTTCCTCCAAATCTGCTGCGACTGATACCCAATCGTCTAATTCCCGTTGAAACTTCAATATTTCTTCATTCAACGAACGCTTCTTTGCGCTTTCAATTCCTCTTTTGAGTCGATGAATTTCCATTATGCAACTTGTCACTGCGTAAACTTGGCCGATGAAGTGGTCTGGTTTTCCTTCTGGTCTCGGTTCTTCCAGCTTTTTGTATCCATATGCAATGACTGCTGATTGCCGACCAACATCATCAATGTAATAATGCCTGAAGACCGTATGTCCGTGGGCTTTCAAAATACGTGCAACTGCATCGCCCAACACTGGGTTTCTTGCCTGTCCAATGTGGATGGGATGGATAGGATTGACACTAGTGTGTTCCACAATGATTTTTTCAGGATTTTCAGTCTTAACAAATCCATATTCCAGATCAAGCATCCTGATAGATTCGAGGGTCAATGAAGAAAATTCTGCAAAGTTGAGGTAAAAGTTCACGTAGCCCTTTCCAGCTGCTTCAACAGATTGGATTAACGGAGACTTCGATGCATCTATAGCTGCTGCGATTTGATTAGCCAGTAGGATCGGTTTTTTCACAACCTGCTTGGCGAGTTCAAAACTTACTGAAGATGCTAACTCACCAAACTCTCTTGTCGGTGGAACTTCGAGCATGAAAGAAGGAGTTGTGATTTTAGGATACAAAGTATGTAAAGCATCCTTTAACACAGTCTTGCATTCATCACGAAACTTCGCATATGGATTGACCGATGTCATTTTTGGCTCACTATTAACGGGTCCGCGGGTACCCGTTACAAATTTGTAGCGGATCCTCTTTGAGTGGATATTACCACTACGCCCACAATTTCTTATAGATAATGTGTGAAGTCATAAATAAATAGTGACAAATATCGAAGATAGTCCAAGGTCCTGATGGTTAACGCCGTATTTTATGGAGCACTCACCCCTTTATGAAGAAAAATGAGATCTAACAGGTTGGTATATGGGTTCATACATGCATGTATGTAAAATCAAAGAAAGTCACCAAGTCGAAAAAGTTGCAACAACGTCTAATTAACTCTATGTCTGTTTTCCATTATGACACAACCTACCCATCCCTCTTGCGCGCGCGCACAACTGGAACATACCCAAAATCTAAACAGCATTGCACCGCGCGCGCATGGGTGAGGAGTGAGACAATGCCTAGGAATCCTGTCTGCTGCGTGGTTCTGGACGAAAAGACATCTAAATTTAAGATCAGTTATGACGGAGAAACGTACTATTTCTGTAGTGTGAAATGCAAGAAGTTTAAAAGGAATCCGCACAAATTTGTAAAGTAGCCTTGGATTCTTTCTGTGCACTCAATACCTTCTTCTTCGTCGCTGGTAACCTCTTCTTTCATCATATGCGCGCGCATATAGATAAATATGAGGATGTTAGTTGTATGAAATGTTATGAGGAAGATATATAATGCCTGTCTGTCCTAAATGCCATTGCCGGAAGAAGAAATCTCATTATCAATTTCATATTAAATACTGCGTCAAAGCCTAGTAAATAGAGAGCAAGGCTTGCATGACAAAAAAGGCAGTCTTGTAGAAAGTCGTTGCATATATTACGCACGCGCGAAAGGGTAGAGAGAGATTATTGTGGAGGGCGTTTTTTCTTTTTCCTTCTTTTATGACGTGCACGTTCTTTATGCCCTTGCTTCTTAGCTTTTCCCTTTCGCGGCAATTTTCTTCACTAGATTCATGGTACGGTAGAGTTAAAAGTGTTCTGCGCGCGCGCATTTAAGATGCGCCACAGAATTGTTTCTAAACTTGAAGAAGCGAGAGCCACTTCAAGAGAGAAAGCAGTGACAATTGAAGAAGCTAGCTTAGACATTCGAGAACAACGATGGTTAAGATATTTTGCTGGAGCTTTCCTCAGCAAAGTAAAGAAGACAAGAGACAAGCGATATTACATCTAGAAATGCGTGTGCGCCACGTAAATGTTGAGTTATCGTTTCTGCCAATCATGTGTGCCCAATACGACGCACGCGTAGCGCGTCTCAACATGTACGCGTAACTATTTACCACGATGATTCCCCAAACCCAACGCACCACAATTCTCCAAACCACTCTTCTCACTCTTTCCGCGCAACAAATCTCTAATCTTATGATAATTTTGAAGAAACCTAACACCCTTCTTTGTCGTCCTATAAACAGTCTTCCCCTCCTCACCCCTCTCCTTCAAAAGTCCAACCTCCAAAAGAAAATCCAGATAATCATTTAACTGAGCAAAACTTAGATTCGCCCTATACATAATCTGAGTCTTCAAACAACCATTTTTTGCAATCTTCAAAGCCTCAGCCATAATAGACAATCGATCTCGACGCTTGTGCCCTCTAAACATCAATCAACGCCTACAAACTTCTATAACATTTGTCTATAACATTCCTAAAGAAGCAAATCTGAAAAAGAGTGCTCCGAAAAAATCAATATTCAAACCTCGGCGAATTGTATGTATGTTATTACGTGTCTGCCGAAAAACGTGAGACTAACCCTTATAAAAAATGGCGTGCATGCGTGCAATGGAACTTCAAGATCACGTTCAAAGTATTAGTTCACTCAAGTTGCATGTGGCTACGCATACGACGGTATCGGCACCTCCGTAGTAGATTAGGAGTTGGTCATCCATCAAAATCGCCCCGCAGCTAAAGACAACGTTAGGAACTCTTCCAAAACGCTCATAATCTGTGGTGGGCTCCAAAATGGGCCTTTCAGAACGGTACAGAACTTTTTCCGGGTCACCCTTGTCAAGAAGGAGAACACCAAGGCGGTATACGTTCTCAAAGTTTGAGCCGTGATATATGAAGAGCCATCCTTCGTTGATCTCTATTGGTGGACCGGCTGCGCCTACTTTCAGGCAGTCCCATTTTCCCATCCGAGGTCCTATTATTGCTTTTATATCAGACCAACGCTGCAGGTCATCGGAATATGTAATACAAATGTCTGGATCAATACGATGGAACATAACATAGCGACCGCTAACTTTGCAAGGAAGAATCGCAGCGTCCTTATTTCGAACACCTGCAAATGGCGTCCATCTTTCTCCCCAGTTCCACCGCTTATTAATAAAATCATCCAACGCAATGGATGTCAAAGCGATCTGGTGCCCGTTTGAAACACGGTCACGTAATGCTGTATAGGCCATAATGATTTGTTCACTTTGCAAAGTTAGTCGAGGGTCCTCACAACCATCTTTTTCAGTAAGGTTTGCTGGCTCAAAAACAGGAGAGGAAACTCGTTCTTCGATGTGATAACCATCTGACGAAGAGGCATAGCCAAGTCGAGAAATCCCATCATTACCAACGGCACGATACAAAATGTGGACTCGTCCATCGGCATACAAAGTGGCAGTGTTAAAAACTGCACGTGTCTCCCACGCATGTTCTGATGTTGGTCTAAGAATTGGGTTTCCTTGAAATCTCTTCATTATGGGGTCTCCCTATGGTTATTTTGAAATCCGAAAGATTTTTTGTTTATGAATTGTAACTATGGATTTGGAAACTCTGGTTGCACGTAGGCCTTGTTTCTTAACTCTTGACTGTGGGCATTCCGACAAGTTCGTCCAAGATTCTCCTTAACGTTAACATTCCCACCAAGTATCCTTTTTTATCTATTACTGGAAGATGTCGTATACGATGTGATGTCATGAGCCTTTTAGCTTCTGCAAATGAGGCGTTTTCCCTTACTGTTATCACGTTTTTTGACATAACCCTTCTCAGATGCGTGTTTAGTGGAACTTTTCTGACTACACTCCTTAGGGCATCTCGCTCCGTAAATATTCCCTTACATTTTCTTTCATCGTCTGTTATCATCAGAGCTCCAACATGTTTTCTGAAAAGAGTTTCAATGGCATCTTCAATTGTTGTGTCCTCTTTTGTTGTTACCACGTTTTCTAACATTAGTTCTCGAACCTTCAACTTTTGCAAACCACCACAATGATTCTATGGATTCCATATATATAGCATGATGCAAACCCTCTTGGTTATTGGCTGAGAGTTTCCAGTTCTAAGCGAGCTAGAAGATAGGAGATCGTAGCCTCAGCGCCTTGATTCAAATTTAACCCTTGAGGATTGACACCGTCATAGCAACCGCCTGTGGTTGGGTCGTAGACCATTACATTTTGAGTGTTTTTTCCTAAAAACCATTCAAAAGCAATGTATGCTACCTTTTGATACTTCTCCTCGTTAGTTACGTGAAAGGCAGTCAAAGATGTTTCAACCATGCACGATGCCTCAATCGGTTGTTGGTCGTATAACGCTCTCTGATCACCCTTCTTGTACCATCCTCTGTTACCGATAGGAACAAATTTCTCATCAATTACCTGAACTTCAGCAAGAAAGTCAAAGGATTCCTTGGCAATCTTAAGGTATCTTTTATCCCCAATAGCGGCGTAGGCTCTAAAAAGGGCTTGCGATAAACGCGCATTAGCATATGTAAGATAAGGTTCAAACCAACACCAATCAGAAGAAGATACTCGCTGATAGCTGTCCAGCATTTGCCCAGTAAATGACACTATATTTTTGGAAAGATTGTGATCATGCGGCAACGCTTCGTAATAGTGACAGAGACCCAGAATTGTGAAGGCTTTAGCCCTAAGACTCTTAAAGCTCGATACATGCCTAAGGCCTTTGTCAAAAATCTCCTTCGATGTAGTTTTAATGCCCTGAGTAGGACCAGTTAAAATAGCATGTCCGCAGGCCCAGAGAGATCGTCCCATGCAATCTTCTGACCCCACATCATCAAGGAGGCCACGATCATAACTTAACAAGTTGTGAAATTTACCGTCGGGTCTTTGCATATGAAATAAGAAACTCAAATACTTATTAGCTAACTTGCTTACATGAGAATCATCATGAAGCTGAAGGGATTTTAAGCAAGTAACTAGTGCACGGGCGTTGTCATCTGTAGTATAACCCTCCTTTCTGTTGGGAATCGAATATTTAGTGTGCTGAAGGATTCCAGTATCATCTGTGAGAGCTTTGAGATGATTCAGTTTGATAGGCGGTTTAATATTTATCACCCTTAATCTCTACTGAGACGATTGCACGCGCTTCTCCTTTCCGTTGAAACTGCTCCTTTATCTTTATCACCCTTGATCTTTAAGGAGACGATTGAACAACTCGACATATTTTTCTGCAACCTTTGGCCAAGTGAAGTTTCTACTATAAGCATAAGCTTTCCTCTCCAAACTAAACCTCAGTTCTGGGTCTTCCAGAAGTTGATTTATGCATTCAGCGATCGAGGTTGGGTTTCTAAATTTGCATATTAATCCTCGTCCATTTCCTAGAGCCTCTTCAGCATGAAGGTATGCGGTCGATATAATGGCTTTGCCAGTTCCCAAAGCATAGACGAGCGTTCCACTGCTGATCTGATTTCGATCGACATATGGAGTGATGTAGATGTCTGTTGCTTGGAGATACCTGATTAGTTCCCGTTTGGAGAGAAATCGATTGTAAAATCTCACATGTTTCCCCAATTGGAGTTCGTCAACCAACCTCATTAGCCCCTTCCGATAACGCTCCCCCTCATATTTCCTTACTTCCGGATGGGTTACTCCAATTATGAGGTAAAGAATTCTTGGTTCCCTCTTAACGAGGGAATTGAGCGCTCGAATAGCATGTTGAATACCCTTTCCACGATTTATCAGTCCAAGAGTGGATAAAACTATCCTATTTCTCAAACGAAGGGAAGTTTTTGGCTTTTCGCTGGGAACAAATGGAACATCAGGGCAACCATGTGGGATAACAGTGATCTTTTTACGTCTAATATTGCAATTTTTTAGTAGTTGCAGAGCTGTTCTTGTCATGACTACGATTGACACACTACGGTGTGCAATGTTTTCCAAAACTGTTCGAGCTGTGGATCCGAAGTTTGGCACAATAGTATGGAGTGTAGTTACTACTGGTTTTTGAAGATCATCTAAAAAGGAATTGATGTATTCCCCCGATTCTCCTCCAAAAAGACCGAACTCATGTTGGAGATTTACTAAACTGACTTCAGATAGATTAGCATAGTGAACGGCTTGTACGTAATCATCTAAAGAGTCTCGTTCAACTTGAAATCTAACTCTCCCATCATACTTGTAGATTGCCCCTTTCTCATTTATTGCGATAACCACTGAGGGTCTAAACTCATGAAGCCGATCTACGGCATCAGTCAGATCTTTCGTGAAGTTTGCTATACCACACTCTCGCGGCGGATAAGTGCTCACATAAGCAATCCTTTTTTCATCAACCGTGAGAGGGAAAGGTTTTCGCATCACTTTGAAACGCCACATTTTGTTGTTCTGCGCACGCATTCTAATCATTCGAAGCTTTTTCAAGGGCTAAAAGCCTAGCTAGATCTCTCTCCAAAAAATCTATCCAACCACGCTCAAAATGAAAACTCGCATTATCACTAACCAACCTAACATCGCAAGAATAATGGCCATCAACATAACCCTTACAATCAGACTCCCTCACCGGAACAAGACCACACTTCGCCCTACACAGAGTCTCTACATAATTATTTATCACCAAGTAAAGCCGCTCCACCTTGAAATGAGGCGTAATCCTCTCCGAAACCGCCTCAATGCCTTCACGCTTAATCTCCCTCTTCGCCGCCTGTGTAAACCGCTTCCCAATAAGAATACCTTTATCATACTTCCGCTTCTTCAGAACCTCAACCATCTCCCTAACAGCATCCACACCAACATATCCTGACTTCGTTTTAGGTTCAGTTATAACACGTATCAAAATTCTATCATCCGACTACGAGGCGAAACCGTAAAATCAACCTTCCTCTCCTTCCTTCGGGTTCTGGTACTCTCATAATCCCTGATCGCTGAAATCACCTCAGCCTTCTTAACAAGATCATTTTCACTCACAATATCATCCCTCTAACAAACGCAACTCCAAAACATTCAATTGACCCATAACATGAGATTCAGCCATATATTCTCATGGAACCTTATATACCTCCTCCAAATTCATGGTAGTTGAGTTTCAATGTCGTCTTCTCCGACGAGGACGGTATTTTCTTGCGCGCGCGCAGCCACAGAAAGGCTGACCTAACATCCTCACCACTAACCTTTCTCATCCACAACATTTTGTATCACCTCTCAAACAAAAGCAAGCCGCTTCTAAAGAAACAATGTCTCAATAACACATTTGGCTTGCCATTTTCTATATTATTCTCAGCATGTATTATAAGGGTTTTCTTAGGATATACTTCAGCCAAACGTTTGCATGTCTGCATTCAACTAGTTCTTTGATTGGTTGTTTAAGAGTTAGTCCCTTCTTTTTTCTACTACTCTCTTATCTTTCTTCCGCTTTCTAACACTAATAGTGTACTGGTTGCTTCCCGAATGTCTATTAACATCATCTCCTTCAAACTTTGCATAAATTTCGGCGGTGTTATCCCATTGATCCTTTTTCTTGGCTCTCCATTTTATACTGAAGTTCCCATCACTTTCAGTTGTTCCCGAAGCTAAGAGATCGTCCCCACCTACGTCGCTGTCAAAAATTTTGATAGTTTTGTCCGCAATTGGGTTTCTAGTAGCCTCTTCCACAAGTTTTCCAGTGAACATGACAGTTGAACCCTCTGCTACGCTACTTGAGGATGAATCTAGGATGAGAACAGTTTTTATTGGTTTATGTGCTACGGGAGTTTTCTTCTTCTGGATTATTTGAGTAACAACGGTTCCGCTGGGGATTAATATCTCGTTTTTTCCGTCCTCGGTTTCTAAGACAAGGTGCATCAATCTGATTTGTTTCACAACACCAGTCTGTCCGGAAACCGTCACTTTATCACCGTATGTGAAGGGACGTGAAAGCAAGAGGAAGACTCCAGCAACAACATGGGAGAGAATCGTCTGAGTGGCGAAGCCAACAACTAAACCTCCGAAGGACCCCACAGTCAAGGCCGCTGCCGGGTTAACATTGAATACAGAGGTCATCAAAGAGAGTAAAACAGCTACACCTGATATCCTTGTTATGATTCGGAGGGTTGCGGCTGTAGGATGGTCCGCTACTCTTCTCACATATGTGTAGACTAGCCCACTGATAGCTTTCACGGCAAAGTAGCCAAAGGCGAAGAGCAACCCAGCTTGTATATAAACCAGATAGGGATAGATGAACAATATGATGCTACTATAGGGCTGAAGATACGGAGGAATCTCTTCATATGATGCCCAACCGAAGAGAAAATTCACAAGAGACAACGCAACAGCGAGAACTGCGATGTAGAAAATAACTTTGAAACTTCCACGACGTAGACTCTGCATCTTTTCCCCAACTTCACTAATGTTTGACGCCACGACATTCAACACCTTAATTGCCAAAATAGACTAACGAGCGAATAATACCAAATTGACTGAATGCTTTAACTCTTAGTGGCATCATGCACCTCTGTCTTCCACATCTCTTGGAACGGTCTGTAAATCCTCAATGCTGACAAAACAACATCTACTCTAGTTTTGTAGAGTCCACTTTCGACAAGTTGATCTAAAACCTTCACCACGTTTCTGTGAAATTTGAAGTTCACCATTACCGTGGATTTCTCTGCCTTGGGGATATCTTCCAACAAATATCACCTAAGATCGTCTATACGATGTATAGACACTGTATAGGATTTATATATGTGCTTCTCTCTATTAAAGAGCAACGAGGTGATTTTATGGCAGAGACAAAACCTCCTCCTAAAAGGGAGGAAAAAGCTCCTTCAAAGGAGTACTACAAGAAGGTAGGCAAAGAATCCAGAGAGGCTCTTATACGGGCTGTTCCAAATATGGCGTTAGGGATAATAGCTGCGATACTTCTGTGGCTTCTCGGTCGTCTAATATTCATACCGATATCCCAAGGCATCGAATGGTATGAATACCCCCTTCCAAAAATCCTAAACTTCATAATACTGATTGCGATGGCAGCATTCGTTCTAAGGATACTCGTAGACGCCCGTCGAGCTGTTGATGCCTTAGCTGGCCTGGCTGCCTGTGAAATAGGAGGTCCATACGATGTGACACCGGCAGAGATTGGACATTACAAAACGGCGTTGCGAGGCATACTCTACGTGGTAATGGTGTCTCTAGCGTTCCTGCTGTTCTCGGACTACTTGACGTTGATACATCCAGGGCTTTCAGGGGTAGTGTTGATAGCAATCGTTGTTTGGGCGATCTTTCAGATTTGGAGGGCTGTTAAGGCGGTTTCAGAGGAAATCAGACGCTACTCTACTGAGTGGACTGAAAAAGCACTAAAGTAAGATTAGGAAAGAGCCGGTGTAGTTCTAGTGAGGCTCTCAATCAAGATAGCGATACTATCAGCTATACTCGTTGCCGACCTCTCCTTCTTCCTATTTTTCAAAGCATACTTCCCCGAAGCCTACGAATCTGTGTTTCAGGCGATACCATGGCCAGACGCTCTTGAAAAAACGTTCGTCATAATTGCAGGCCTTGTAATAGCCACGGTCACTTCCTTCTCAATGGCGTATTTCATGTTGAAACACCTCATAAGGTCAATACGGCAAGGATAAAAATGAGTGAAAGAGAAAGGACCCGAGTTGAGTTAATTTCTACTGCAAGAGAGCACTTGCCGAACACCCTAATCAACCTTTTCACAGCAGCGCTCATATGGCTCTTCGGCGCCCTAGTTTTTCTACCTGCCGCTGACAGAATAGAGCCCGTGGGACTCCCACTTCTCTGCAGCCTGATTCTTCTCACAGGATTCTCCATCTTCATTTTTAAAGCGTTCCGTGGACTAAGCTGCCTGCTGGAAGCCACTTCAGAAATTCTGGCCAAGTACATTCAAAGAAGGAAGGAAACAGAGATCTCTACAGAACGGTTAAGATCTGTATTTGGATGCATGATTCATGTTGTAGCAGTCTTGGTTGTATACGCGCTATACTCACCGCTTCTCGCAGCAATCCACCCCTCACTAGCTGGTCTAGCGCTGATACCAGTAGTTTTATGGGTTTTCTGGATGTTGTTTAGAACCATGACTGCGTTGAGAATTTGAAATACTTGAGTATGCAAAACTTTCAAAGAATACCCCAGAAAAGCCTAATGAACCTGCCCGTCTGCTCAAAACTGATAGGTGGAATCTTCCTGCTCGAACGATGCGTACGCGCATAAATGCCATGGAGGTAAGTGAAATGCAACGACTGGAATATTTCAGAACTTACAGTGAAATGAAATGAAGGCATGCAAAAGCAAGATTGAAACAATATCAAATCTGTTTAAAAATCAGTCTTTGATTTGATTATGCTTTTCCCACTCGGAAGAGTTGCGATATACTCCCATCCCTCATCTAAGTAACTTTCGATCTCATTCAAGTCTATGACTTTCTCTCGTCCACAGTCCTCCTTTTCCTCACCTAATAGTCTCCTTCTTATGATCTCTTGAAACTCTTCATCGCTCAAGGCGGATAGCTCCAGCTCTTCTGCTTCTTGTTGTGTGAACCCCGCTACCAAGAGAAGCTGCTTTCTAAATGCATCCTTCAGCCTTTCCTCAGTTATTTCAGGCTTTGTTGTCTGAAGGTATTCCTGGCTTCTCTTGTATGCTTCCCGCATATCCTCTATCACAGCTTCTGGAAGCCTACCCTTGTTTGTCGTATACCTGTTTTCGATATCGCCCTTGTGTCCCATCCAGAACTGCCTGTAATCCCTAAGCACCAACCCTTTTGACTCAGCGAGCATTAGCTGCGTGTCGAAGTAGGATCTCAGCACGTAAGGTCTCCATGAAAACCCAGCTCTTCTTATCGCCCTTCTGATTATGTCGCCTATATTTACAGCTCTTATGAAAGGCTTCATCCTCAGCTTGGGAGTGACCGTTGGCGAATCAGAGGTCAACCTTTCCTCTCCTCTAATCCTCTCCTCTAGGTAATCCTTCAGGTACTCGCATCCTTCGTCACCGAGAAATGTGAAATACTGGTGTCCCGCCTTGCTGAGCTCTCTGCGCACAATCACTAAAGTCGGTGTTTGATCGAAATCTATAGAGCTGCCTTCAACCTTCAATTCAGGCAGGTCTCTGACTCTTAAACCGTCATCGCCCTCATAGTTTCCCAAGGTTTTTATCCTCAACCCGCTGTGGGCGACTAGAACCGATGAAACTCTGGCTTTCTTGTCTCCTGAGAGGAAGATCTTCTTAAGCTCCTTTCTGGTTGGCACCCTTTCGTCTCTGAGTGTGGGCGTGTCTTGTGTTCCTTTAATCTTTATCTTGCCTTTGAGCTGTATCCTGTTGTGGGCGAGCCATGATTTCACGGCTTTGAGCGTTGATTGGATGTAGCTGCCGGCGTGTCCTTTCTCTTCCATCATGGAAACAAAATCTAGGAGGAGATCAAACCGTTCTTTCTCTTCCATCTTGGCCAATTGTTTCGGGGTGGTCTTGTGGCGGTCGCAGAAACTGCCCACCCGTCTAAGGTAGACATCTGCAGTGACTCTCGATCCCCTGGCCGTGTTGTCATACCATCGTTTGACATTAGCGTCCTCGAAGAGGCGGGCGTACGTTCTTTTGCGAGTCATACATTAAAATGTCCTTTCGAAGCATATAAAATTTGTTGGTTCCAAACCCAAAGAGTGGCGGGCCCGCGGGGATTTGAACCCCGGATCTCCGGCTTTCTTCCTTTTTGTCCGGAGGCTTACGCACTGTTGGTTTGGAACAGTTCGGCGCCTTAATCCGAGCTGGGCTACGGGCCCTAGCCTTTGGGTTACGTAATTCTGTATTAAATGCGTTATGGGAGATGAAGAAACAGGGTTT
>JAOUKN010000038.1 GCA_029882515.1 Candidatus Bathyarchaeota archaeon | reverse complement strand
TTGGTTCCAAACCCAAAGAGTGGCGGGCCCGCGGGGATTTGAACCCCAGATCTCCGGCTTTCCACCAGCGACCGCAGGCCAGCGTCTTAATCCTGACTAGACCACGGGCCCACAACTGCTTGCTAATACAGTCTTAGTTCTTCTCACTAATAAGACTAAAACTGAAGCGACAGTCTATTTGTGAGTTTTTGACCGCTTCAAAATCAACTTCTTAGGAAAGCTAGACTCGGCGGCCTCTGCGGCCTCCTTTCCGCCGCGTCCCATCATGCGGAACCGGAGTCACTTCTTCAATACGACCAATACGAAAACCGGATCTAGCTAAAGCCCTTATAGCGGCCTGTGCTCCCGGACCCGGCGTCCTTGCACCAGATCCCCCAGGGGCCCTAACCTTGATGTGTATAGCAGTTATTCCCTTGTCCCTAGCGATTGTCGCGGCGTGGGCGGCAGCGCGCATGGCGGCGTAGGGCGATGATTCCAATCGATCCGCCTTAACAGACATACCTCCCGAACTTCGCACGATTGTCTCAGCACCGGAGACATCCGTGACGTGGATGATCGTGTTATTATAGGAACTGTAAATGTGAACGACTCCCCATTTGTCTGCTTTCTTACTCACGCTGTTCGCCTCTTGGGTGTCTCAGTTGTGAGACTGATCGATTCTCGTAAAGGATGATCTGAGGTAGATAAAGGACTTGTGGAAGCATAGGCTACTTTTGGTTCTTCATCTCTCAGAACCAGGTAGCTTGGGGATGAAAACCGTTTTCCTTCAATTGCAATGTGCCCATGGGTGATTAATTGACGGGCTTGGTGCACAGATTTGGCTAAGGCCTTTCTGAAGACAAGTGTTTGAAGCCTACGTTCTAGAATATCTTCCAAGGTCAAGTCTAAGACTTCGTCTAAAACTGCTTTCTTGGACAAAATTCCGAGGCGCTGAAGCCGGCTAACAAGCTGTGCTTCCAATTTTCTGCGCTGACTCATGGGCATTCCCAAAAGTGATCGGGCAATGCTCCTGAGCTTTGAAAGCATCGTCTTATGACGCCAGAGCTCCCTTTTATTTCTCAGTCCGTATTGCCCCAGTAATTTTAGTTCCATCTGTAGAGTGTCAATTCGCCAAGGAAACCGCGGAGTGTCATATTTTTTCCTTTGTTTTTTGGGGTCACCCATTAAACTTTTCCCCTCGCCAATAATCGCTTCTTCTTGACCCCAACAGCCTTTCCCTTTCTACCCGTTGTTTTTGTCCGTTGTCCCCGCACCCGTAGTCCGTGAGCATGCCGGAAGCCTCTCCACGATTTGATGCTCTTCATCTGATCTATGTCAGTTTTTGTTTGAAGAACAAGGTCTGAGCCGATCTGATGAAGATCTTTGCCAGTCGCCACGTCTCTAGAGCGGTTAAGAAGCCAACTAGGCAGATCATATTTGGAGGGCGTTTTCAGAATAGCCTTGATTTTTTCTAAGTCGGTCTCAGAGAGAAAACCGAGGCGGGCGTTTTTGTTTACGCCAGCTTTTTTTAAGACTGCATCTGCGAATCTGATGCCCACTCCTTTAATGTTAAGAAGCGCGAACCCTACTTTTTGGGTGCCATCTAGATCAGTATCCGCAATTCTAAGGATGTGTTGGAACTCTTTTGACATTTCGAGTCGTCCATGTTATGAGTATCTACGAAAGTGATTTAGAATTTATATAAACTTTCCTAGTCAAGTATCATCAAAGTTTAGGAAAGTTTCGATATTCCGCAACTTCCTCTTTTTTTATTGTTGGTGTTGCGCACGCGGCCTTTATAACATAGGAAAGAAGAAGGCGAAGATTTCCGTTACCCTTAGAAAGGGTATGTGTGAACCCCAAAAGGAAGGGGCACACATCTTCCACGCTTCATGCGCTCAATTCCAGAAAGTCCAAGCAGCCAATATCAAATTTATGAAGTTGCAATTCATGTTCAGTGAACCCAGAAGAAAAAGAGGTTAAGCTTGCGGGTTTGACAGTTCCACCTTTTCTTTCATGCGGTCCTGCACAATCTTCTTCATTGACGGTAAGAGGCGTTCAGTTTTGAAGATTGTACCCAGTTCTTGTCCTAGATTTGATAGCGCATTACTTACAAGGTCGGCGAGGTCTTCAACCCTTGAACCGTTCTCAATTTCCTTGGACACCCAAGATAGTGCTTTCCAGCTTCCAATCAAGTCGACACACCTGAAGATGTCCAGCATTTCATCAGCATCCGTCATTGTCTTAACCTCCCTAAGTGACTGCACGTAACAGCATTATAGCGTTTATGAAGTGTGGAAATTGATTCAGAATAGCTTGGCTCTGATGATTAACTTGAGTCGTGTATGAATTGTTTGATGCAAAACAGCAAGGGTGAGAGTTATGCGTAACGGTTCCAGCAGAGAAGAGTATATAAGACACTTCGGATTGTGTCTTCGCAGATGAAGGGAGTGTGTAGGCAAAAAATCTCTCCTTTCTCTTCCAGTGCTTTTTGGAAGATGCTTACGCATTCCCTGATTTCATTCGATGCTTCTTGAACTTGAAGGTTATGGAATATTCTTCTATAAGATTTCTCTAGTAGTGTGCGCCCTTCCTGCGCAGTAATTTTCTTAACTTATGATAATTCTGAAGAAAACTAATACCCTTCCGAGTCATGTTGTAAACACGCTTCCCATCCTCGTTCGTCTCCCTTAAAAGCCCCACCTCCAAAAGAACCCCCAGGTACTCATTCAATTGGGCAAAACTTAGATTCGCCCTGTACATGATCTGTGTCTTTAAACACCCATGCTTTGCTATCTCCAGAATCTCAGCCATAATACCTAACCGATCTCTACGTTTACGATTTGACAAATCTACACCTACAGATTGTTCTATAACGTTTGTCTGTAGCTGAAACCTAGAGAAGCAATTCTAAAAAGGAGTGCTTCCAAAGAACTAATATTCCCCAAAGAAAATACGCGCGCGCATACGCAGATCGGCAGAAGCAACTCAAATATGTAAGGGAGTACATGTGCCGGAAAAGGCAGATAGACCGCAGAAAACGGTTAATTCAACACAGAGACCAAACAGCTAAAAACTATGATGGACCCGACCGATTCCTTAGAATGTATGATCCTAAACGCCGATTCCTAAAAGATTACGACGACAAAATACAGAAATGTGAAACCAAAATTCAAGAGACCAACGGTTTACTGCAAAATTACACCAAATAGTACAGAAATGGGGGACGGAGGGTAAACCGTGAGTAGCGCTATTCATCTTGGATTTCACCAAAGGAACCATCAACCAACCCATGCGCGGTTTTATGATATTTTAGGTTCATAAAGCACTTAAATAGGAATGCAGCTGCTGGTGCTTTGGAGTTGCCTCTCGCCGAAGACCTGCTCTGCATGCGTAAATCCCATAGCTTGTCTTCTCGTTAAGAGATGCCCAAAATTGACTTCCTACGGGTGGCATGGTACAGGCTCCGAGAGCAACTCCCATCACATAACCATTCAACCTCGCTTATCCTGACAGACTGTCGCTTCTTCACTGTCTAAAGAGAGGAATAGTTGAGTATTTGGTGTTTCTATGTTGTGTTATCCACATTTATTTTGCTCTTATTATTCAAACCACTTGATAGAATGGTGGTAAGTTGTCCTGATATTCAATTGTATCCCTTCTATAAGTACCATCTAGATCAGTCAACCAGTTACCTGCGTCGGTAACAAGTCTATGGCGATGTGACCAATGCCCGCCAGTTTGTCCTGATGTTGGACGCGCGCGCATAGAGTTTATCTGAGTCTCTTCCACAAATCATGCTTGCTGTTTAGGCCACTTCCATGCATACGAAGCAATCACGGCTGCAGCCACAATTACTGAAGTATCCATCAGTATCATATAGGGATAGGCGACTGTTATGATATTCATAATTAATTCAAAGAGGATAAACCCAACATAGAATATGCCTAGGATAATATTTGCCCAGCGATTCGCTTTATCCTTCAAAGTGAGGGACATGACAGCCATAACCAACGGAACCCAATAATACATAATTGCCATTACCAGCAACAGTTCGGGTGTTGCTTGCATGCCTACTATTTCGCCCGCCCTTATTTCCTCTATTACGCCTGGTACAATAAAGTACAACATCGTGCTCGCTGACATAGTGACTGCTACAAATAGCCACAAGACTGCAAACCTTATCTTCAAAGCCAAATCTTCCAAAATCTATCACCCCCTTATAGTTGAACGA
Organism: Candidatus Bathyarchaeota archaeon; assembly: GCA_029882515.1. Taxonomy (GTDB): domain Archaea; phylum Thermoproteota; class Bathyarchaeia; order Bathyarchaeales; family Bathyarchaeaceae; genus JAOUKN01. The sequence continues at coordinate 12,015 of JAOUKN010000038.1, read as the reverse complement.
CTCACCAAAACTGGTGTTCAATCTAAGAACTGTTTTAACACTTGTGATTAGAAACCAACTCAATATCTACTCATAGAACCGAAGGTGCTTGTTTTGTATCAGAGGTGTGGAAAGTTGTGTTGAGCTGGAAGATTTAAGTTCCCGAGATTGCATTCTTTCCCTCGATTCTAACTAGCTGGGGTTAAACTTTGGACGAAATAGATCTTATCGGAAAGTATGAAGAGAAGCCGTTTCCAAAACTGCGTGAAATGGTAGTTGATACGGTAGAACAGGGTCTAAAAAGACACCACATGAAAGGATTGATCGAACTTGACGTAACAAAAGCACGGGAATATATTAGAAAGCATAAGGAGAAAACCGGTGAAGAGTTGTCCTTTACCGGATGGATAATAAAATGTATAGGGCAGGCGGTAAACGAACACAAGCACGTTCAAGCATTGAGAAAGGGAAAAAAGATTGTGATCTTCGATGATGTAGATATTTCTGTTATGGTTGAAAGAGTAGTTGATGATAACCTTTTTCCTGTAATATTCGTGGTTCGAAAGGCAAACGAGAAAAGCTTCAGAGAGATTCATAACGAAATTCGAACGACGCAAGTGCAAACGGGGAAAGACTATCTTAAAAAAAGGGAGTCTCGAAGAGCCAAAATGCTTCTGTCATTGCCAAAGTTTCTCAGAAGCTTCTTTTTCTGGCGAAAGATCAGGAAAGACCCGTTCTTTGTAAAGAAATATCTGGGAACGGCAGGGGTAACATCCATAGGAATGTACGGGAAAGGCAGGACAAGCTGGCCGATCACTGTAAGTAATCAACCGCTGTTTTTTGCCTTGGGCGGAATAGCAAAGAAGCCAGGAGTAATAGGTGACAAGATTGAAATCCGTGAATATCTCGACATGACTATCTTAATTGACCACGATCTTGTCGACGGAGCACCGGCAGCTCGATTCATTTCACGATTGGCTGAACTAGTAGAGAACGCATTTGGACTAGCAAGAATGAGCGAAAATGACAAATAACAACTGTGACCATAAAACAAAGCTTTAATGCGCGCATGCAACGAATCTTGGGTTAGGTTGAGAAAAAAGGGGAGCGCGCGAGAGAGATCTCCAACACTATAAACTTTCCTAGTCAAGTAGCATCAAAGTTTAGGAAAGTTTCGATATCCCGCAACTCCTCTTTTTTCTAGGATACATTCGCCGAAACCTACTCTCGCGTGGTTATGATACATTTTAGAAAGGGAAGGGGCAAAATTAAGAGACACCATTGATTTCAGCGCGCGCACATTATTGATTTGAAACACACGTATACGGCTAGATCTTGCTGATTGCCTGAGTATGTGTATTGAGAATCTTACTCAAAATTCCATCCAAATAACGCCAAGTCAAAATCAGTGACGAGTCCTACAAGCCTACCCTCAGTGTCTACTACTGGTATGCGCCTTAGATGCCTGTTCTTCATAACCTTTACAACGTCAAGCACGGTGGAGTTAGGGTCACATGTAACCAAGTTTTTAGACATAATACTCTCCACCGTGAATTCTCGCGTCTTTGTCGAAGGATAAACGACTTTCATGACAATGTCGCGAAAAGTCACCAAGCCATGCAATACTCCTTCTTCGTCAACTATCGGAAGACACTCAACTTCGTGATCTGCCATCTTTTTCACTGCTTTCTCTACTGTATTGCCAATAGTCACAGTAATCAAATCTTTAGTCATGACTTCACTAATTTTTACTTTAGCGATAGACAGCTCTTTCTTCATCAGCATCAACTTGGACCCACAGAAAGCGCAAATCTATTTAAATCTTATTTTTCTTAGCTTACATATGTGCCGCGCACAGTCAACTCCATCGAAGTCTGAGTCAATGCTCATGATTTGTCTTACATTTTCTTTGTATTTCTCGATAGACTCGTTCTTCCCGCGTATAAAGAAATTTTCAAGGGTTCAGGGTTATTATCCACTCGTTGCGACTAGTTTTATTAGATATTTCTGCTTTTTGTATCCTTTCTTATTCTAATTCTACCTTTCCTTAGCACGTTCGCATCTTTCTAAATTTGAGCGAAATTCGCTAACCAGTTAAAACATTGGCTATGATTTTTGAATTAAAAAGGGCGCGCGTCAGCATTTCTATGTTATGTAGTGGTTTGGTTTTCTTTTGCGGTCCCGCTTCAAACCTTCGCTAATCAACTTAGCCTCTACATCGAGAATCCTGTCTTCCGGAAGTATGTGCTTTTTGTGTTTAACCTTGGACCTAGCCTTTGGCTTCATGACTGTTCCTCGTCATCTACATGCATGCCAATATAAGAAGGTTTGCGCGCGCAAAACCTAAAAACATACGAGCACAGTCCACTAATGAAATGTTCGAGGAACTCTACTTCTTTGAAGTATTCGTGATCTGTTCAATTCCATTCGTGTCGATAGTTAGGTTACTACATCTGGAAAGAGAGACGAGAAAACTGCACGCGAACATACATCTACAAAAGTGGATCTCGCCATTTCACGTATGACAGGCGGACTCATAACTTCTTTTGCAGCCTTCATATTGCACAGATTAGCTTTGAAAAGAGCGAGGGAATTTCTAGTTAACGCTGAACCTTGAGACCTGCTCGAAACAGTGTGCCGGCACTATTTTCGCTCAATTATTTTCACGTAAGCGAGCGTGGAAGTTGTGGAAAAGATCATGGAGAAAATTGCCAGATTCCTTATCATTTCGAGCGTAAAAATCGGAGTGCCAATAAGAAATGATCTGATCAGATCTGCACCGCTGCTGAGAGGGTTAAGCTCCGCCAACACCACTATGGGCTGGGGTATTAAGCCGTCTTGACCGAGAGTCCGTATAAGTGACGATGGATAGAAGATGCTGCTGCAGAAAAAGAGCACGTAGTAGATCAAACCTCTTGCAGTGACAAATTTTTCAAAACTCGTGATAGAGACTGCGGCAGCTATGCTTAAGCCCGATATTCCTGTCGCTAGCAACATGAGAGCACCCAAAATGATCAATAATTGTGAAGGTGATGGAAAGCCGAGAAAAAGAAACGTTATGAGGAGTAATGGAGTCATATACATCATTCCCCTCAATCCGCCTGCAAGCAATCGGCCTACAGCAAGTTCTAAACGTGTGATAGGTAGGCTGAGCATGTAGTGGTGAATTTCACGACGTACTTCCATATTTACTTCTCGTCCAATCATAAAAGCTGAAGCAAACAAACCTAATACTGTGACCCCTGGGGCAAAGAAGTTAAAATAACTTTTGAGTTGTCCCAAAAAGAGATCTGGGTTCACTATCTTATTGTATACAACCGCCATTATGAGCAGGTCTGCAAGATTCATACTGATAAGACCCGCTAACCACCACTTGTAGCGGAAAAAGTTTCTAAAATCGTATTCAATAATGTGCAATACGGCTTTCATCTACCGCCAGCCTCCGCCCTCAAGCCGCCTCTCATAAATCGTGATGCCAACAAACGTAAAAATAGCGAAAAATATGACAAGTCCAATTATCGCTGCCAAAGGCATCGGAGTCATAGTGAAGTATCGTTCAATGCCGACACCCCAACGGAACAGATCAGAAGCAAAGGTGACCGGATTAAATTCTGACACTTTTGCATACGCTAGATTTGCCTCTTGAACGAAAACTTGAGGATACATTGTGGTACTCAGCCGAATTATGAAAGCGTTTAACACTCCCATAAGGATGTCAAAGCGGTCAGCCGATTTGAGGCCAACTGCAATAGTAATGCTCATTCCGGAAACGCCGAAAGCAAACAAGAAAAGGGAGAAGAAAGCAATCAGAAAGTTCACCGGATTTGCCAACCCAATGATAAAGAGTGTTATTGCAATAAGAGGACCTACAAGTATAAAGCTGCGTATTCCACCTCCAATTGACCGCCCTAAAACAAGCTCTTTCCTAGAAACCGGAAGACTAAGAAGGTACTCAAAAACTCCATGTTCAGCCTCTTCAAAAATATCATAGCCAATAAACACGGAGGCAGAATAAAGCATCATTACTACGACACCTGCAACGTAATATTCAAAATAAATGTCAGCTAGTTGCGGCACAACCATCCGGGAGGCAATCAAACCAAAGAAAGCTACCTGAGATACAAACCATATAGCACGCATGATTATGAGGAACTTGTATTGCACAAACATGCGCAGGTCTCTCTCAATAACAAAAAACAACTTTCTCATTCCTTTTCACCTCTACGGGCTCTTTCGCTGGGCCTCTTCAATAGTCAGCCCTGTATAATGCACGAACACATCGTCAAGAGATGGTTCACTCATACTGATCGACGTGACCGGCAGATTTCGTTTCATGAACAGTTCCATAATTTTTGGGACAATTTCCTCTACTTTATTCAGGTGGACCTTTAGATTAGTGGGTTTTACGGTGACTACATCTACAACTTCGTGAAAACTCTTCAATTCATCAAAAGCGTCTTGTGTTGCTTCTTTCTCAAGGCGAATCTCAACTAGATCTCCTCCCAGAATGCTGTCTTTCAATGTCTTGGGAGTGTCACATATGAGCAGCTTACCTTTGTGCATAATGCCAACGCGGTCTGAAAGAATATCTGCTTCATGAAGTTCATTTGTGGCTAATATTATAGTGGTGCCTTCCTCTCGAAGTTCTTGAATCATATTCCAAATCTTATGTTTGCCCACCACATCGATCTGTGCCGTGGGCTCGTCGATGAAGGCAATCTTGGGTCTCTGGATCAGAATCTTGGCAATTTCAACACGTTTCCGCATTCCACCGGAGAGGCCATGAACATTCTTTCGTCTGTGCTCCCACATATTCACGTCTTCCAACACTTGTTTAACTCTCTTCTTTCGTTCTTGTGTTGAAAGACCACAGACTTTCGCGTGCCAGTTTAAAACGTCCCATGGCGTACTTACCCACAGGAGTTTGGGCTCTTGAAAGCAAATGCCAATAAGCTTTCTTACGTCATCTGGGCTTTTTCCTATGTCATATTCGCCCACGACTGCAGTTCCGCCGGTTGGTTTGATCACAGTTGAAAGCATGAGAACCGTGGTTGTTTTTCCTGCACCGTTAGGACCTAATAACCCGAAAATTTCTCCTTCCTCAATGTCCAAGTTGAGATGGTCTACTGCAACCAAATCCTTGAAACGTTTTGTTAAGTCAATTGTGCGAATTACAGCCACTACAATACCTTCACAATTCGAGTTTGGAAGGATAAGAAAAAGGAGATTCCAGATAAAAGCCTATCGCAGCTGTTTATGCGTGCATTTCTATCTGATGCGACTTCCAACTTCGATGTCTTTCTCAGGCTTCAAAAGAACTACATGGTCTTTTTCATCTTCAGCAGCCAAGACCATGCATTGCGACTCTATGCCCATAAACTTCTTCCTCTGCAAGTTCAAGATAAAGGCAAATTTCCTGTCAGTCAACTCTTCTGGCTTATAGTATTGTAGCAATCCTGCAACAGACTGCCTCTTTTCTGATCCAAAGTCAACGATCATTCTGATTAGATTTCTAGAGCCAACTATCCGCTCTGCTTTCACAACTCTACCAACTCTAAGGTCAAGCTTCTGAAAGTCCTGAAAAGAAATTTCCGCCAATATACTCACCAACTGAAATCTTAGTTGAATCAACTCAAATTTAAGCTTTAAAATTGCGAATGATGTCCAGGTTGCATCTTGATGATGAATCCGTATTGTCTGTTCTGAATTGTTAAAAGCTGTGGCTGAAAAATCAGAAGCAGATGATAGATGACTGCGACGGAGACACGTACAACTGTAATTTTGCTAACTAGTTTAGTAGTGATTTCGGTTGCGGCTGGAACCTTTTTGACGATTTATCTGATAGAAATGGTAGTTCCTGATAATCCACCGAGATTGGATGTCCAACTAAGTAAGCTACTAGAGATCTGGAATCCGAATTCCACGCATGAACTACCCTACCAAGATTACATTACTCCTGCTAACCCAGCAATTAGGCAATTGTCGGAACAAGTTGATGGAAAAGTGGAAGCCTACCAAATCGCAGTAAATTGGGTATGGGTATCAGATACCACTTTAAATCAGGTAACAGAGAAGTGGCTAATGCCACACACTTTTCTTGTCGACACTCCGCACTATCCAACCAATCCAGCTACGCCCAGAGCAGCCAGTGACTGCGAAGAGCAAGCAAATGCGTTGGTTTCTCTTTTGAGGGCGGAGGGAGTTGAAGCTGGAAACGTGCGTGTTGTTCTGGGTACGGTGAATCTTGGAGGAGCTGAAGGAGGACATGCGTGGGTGGAAGTGTACGAGGACAATCAATGGCTAGCTCTAGAAGCCACTACTGGACCATTTTATGATGACGACTCGCTCAAATTGATTGAAAAGAATGGGCTACCCTATAATTACTATAAGAGACATGACTATCCTAGTGTGGAAATATGGTTCTGCTACAATGACATCTATTATGTAGACGTTATCCACAGTAAACAAAACGCACCAAGTCATTGGTTGACGACACAAGTTGCTGACAATTTTTCAATTGAGATTATAGAACAAGCTTGGAAATTACTCATTCCGTCCGCTTTTTCAGATAGTTGATCTTCGGTTCATTTCGTCTAGTCACTTGAATCGCAAGAAAAGGGTGCTATGTGGGTTATTGCGCGCGCTTGTTTTCCTAAACTCCATACATTTGATCTGGAGCGAGAATTTTTGGAAATCTCTTTCTTAGCTTCAGACGGATGGAATAGCACAGGTGGCATTCGTCAACGTATTCTTCTTTGTGTTCAACGTGGTATTCTCTAGCAAGTTCAGCTGGGCCTCCTCTCAGAATCGGTCCACATATCGGATGCTTTTCTGGATCGAAATTGGCGAACAATTCAGTGAGCGGAGTTTGCTTCATATTCCCTATTGTAATGCCTTGACAGACATGAACATAACCAAAAGGGTCAACGTGCACTCGGCCTTGGTTAGAAAAGTCCTCGTCTAGACATTTGTCAAACTCTGTCCAAGGCTTTGTAGGTAATCCCTCTACAAGTTTCTCCACCGCTCGACCCTTAAACTGAACATTCCCTCCGACAACGGGCTTGCCTTTCCACTCGACTTCATCCAAGTATTTCTTCGGGTCGTCTATAGTAATCTTGCCAACTGGCAAGCCAAAATCTTTTGCGGCTTCGTAGGCGTATTTGGCAAAGTTCTCTTCCGTGTCGCCATAATAATAGGCATCGTCGCTTATGGCCAAATCGTGAATGCCAATTTCTGAAATTGGGATGAGCCATTCTTTTGCATCTTCGACCGATGTGGCCCAATAAGCATTCGTGACAATTAACCTTCTGAACCCACAATCTTTAGCTGCGCGAAGGCCCCAAAGCATAGTTTGATAGTACAGGAACGGTTCACCTTCCTCAAAGCAAATTCCGCTAATATGTCCAACCTGTTTTGCCTCGTTGAGGATTCGGCGTATATCAGAAATCGTCATTATACCCTTTGCCTTTGGCTTGCTGTAGACGAAACAGTGGTCACACTCGAAGTTGCATTGATAGGTTTGAAGAAGATGTAATCCGGTTATTGCCATAGTGCATTATTGAGGATCCAAGTCATTTAATCTTTTCATCATGTTGCGAGCATCGAAAATGTGTGGTACGTTTTGAAGTAAACTCATGTGCGCGCATGAAGATTATTTATCATGTCTTCTATGATCAAAGCTGACTTCTTGAACTGTGTGTTAGCTTTGGCACTCAATTTCAGTTCGAGAATTCTTTCAACGCCATTTTTTCCAAGAATGACAGGAACACCAATGGAAATGTTTGAGAAACCGTATTCTCCTTGTAGGAAAGTAGAGACACTCATTACTCTGTTTCTGCCTCGCAAGACAGCGTCGACGATGATGGCTATGACAACTGCTGGTGCATAGGTTGTGGCCCCCTTTAGCTTTATAACGTCAGCGCCAGAGGTTTTTGTCAGGTTTACTATCTTTTCAATCTGCTCTTTTTCCAGCAGATCTTTTATTGGTATACCGGAAACAGTAGCATATTCCACAAGGGGCACCATGGAATCCCCATGTTCTCCGATGACCAAGGCGCGAATATCTTCTCTCGAAACATTTAGCTCAGATGCTATGTAAGATCTGAAGCGCAAAGTGTCAAGAGTGTTTCCTATTCCAAAAACTCGGTTTCGTTCAAAGCCTGATTCTTTGTACGCTATGTAGGTCATAATGTCAACCGGGTTTGTCACAATTATAAGGTTGCATTCCGGGGCATATCTCACGACCTCTTTTACTACGGTTTTCACAATGTCGGAATTCACTGCCGCAAGGTCAAGACGTGTCATTCCAGCTTTTCTTGCTGCCCCCGCGGTAACAACCACAACTTCTGAGCCGTCCATCTCACTGAAATCGTGGGTTCCCCTCACTTTGCCGTCAAACTCTATTGCAGGTGCAGCTTGCATCATGTCTAATGCTTCGCCTTTGGCTAGCTTCCCAGCAACATCGATCAGAACAACGTCACTGATTCTGAACCTTAGTATGTTGAAGGCTGAGGCGCTTCCTACCTTTCCCGCCCCTATGATCGAAATCATGTTTTTACATGCAACCAATTGCTCTAAAATGTTTTCCGTATGTATTCATGCAGCAATTATGGAATAACGAGGATAAACGTCAAAGAGCTTACGCACGTCTTTTTTTGGGCGGTTTCTTCCTGAGTTCTTCGATGGCCTGTTCTTTTGTTTTCCCTGCTTTCATTTTGCGAGAGAGGTGAAACTCCAATACTCCCTTTGGATTGTGTGGATACATACGTCGATATTTGACAAGAAGATCGTCTGGGTATTTCTGCGGAGGATGATTGGTGATTAGAGTCACGTGAGGAAGCTCACTGGGTTTCTTTTGTACAGGTTCTCCGGTCGCGTCGTCTTCTGGCTTTTCTTCTGTTTGCCCAACCTTGGCCAGCAGTCTTCTGAGGTTCTCATTTGCATGCACATTTTCTTGGAGAAGATCTCTTAATGCCTGCATCCTCGTCTTTCCAGCTTTGGTTTTTTGAGAAATGTGGAACTCCAACACACCCGTGGGATTGTGTGGATATCCAACTCGGTAAATATGGAGGAGTAGACCATATGGATCTTCTGGGTCTAGTTGTTCAAGCGGTATTTCAGCCCTTTCTTGCAGGTGTTCATCCATTCGTGTTTCACGGATATTTTTCACGCCCGTCTCGACTCCGCGAACCAGAATTTTGCTGTAGGCATATATTGCAATAAAGATGGTAATTCCGGCACCGAAAAGGAGAAAATGAAAAGGCAGAGCACCTGTGATGGGCAGACCATAGCTCACGATGTGAGCTGCCGCAATCACTAGGATCGTTGTCACTGCAGCGCTCATAACTACGGTCGTAAGAAGTAGAATACTACTCCATTTCACTTCACTTATGTTTTTGCTCAGTCCTCCCCTTAAGGTCAATTGATTTGTTTCCTCATTGATGTGACGGGTGAACCGCAGGTAAAAGAACCCAGCTACGACCGTTACAATGGCGATGGACACCTCATTGAATGTGAGAGAAGTTTCTATCATCGGATGCATCGTTTCGTTGGCGGGTGTGCCTGATACGAAGGTTGTCAGATTCACGAAGAAATTCATCCAATCTACCGCCGACACAGCCAGAAGTCCTGGAAGTATAAGCAAAAGAATGAACGTGAAGAAGCCTTTCGCTTTGCTGAATGGATTCAGCAACGTGGCGGATATTCCGAATAGGATGGATAAGAGTGGAACAAACGCTGGAAACAGAGCTATTATTTGATCGACCAAGATTCTTCCTGATTCTTCAAATCGAAAAAGGAAGGCGATGATAGCTGGAACTGCTAAACAAAAAGGAATCATGCCGGTCAGGTATTCATCACGACGAAGTGACGTCAGAGCACAGAGGATAGCTGCCAAGTATACGATAGATGTATAAAGAGAATGATCAAAGACTAGGAACTGTGTACGTTGAAAGACATATGCAGATGCCAGACTGATCAGAACTATGACGACAAACTGCGAAACCTCCACAAGCGTACCACGATACCTCAGGGCAGTCATCTGAAGGCCACACCTTTCATTAACATTGTCGCGAAGTTGTGTTTTCTGGGATTCCAATTCAGCACCGTCACCCCCATTTTCCTAATACGCCGGGACATTCCGATGCTTCTGGCGTCAAGAACTCGTGCAACCAACTCTTCGAGGTTGTTTGCAGTAGGAAGCAAGTCATAGGGGTTCACATTGACTACAATTACGTTAGATCTGCGTCTTCTCGTTCGGTAGCGTCTGATTCGCTCTATTGCCCCCACAAGTTTCCCCACATTTTCAGAGGTGACGTGTGTAATAATGAAAATCAATGGAGAAAGCGTCACCAGATACATCTTGTTCTCCTCAACGACTTCCCGCAAATTCTCCCTCACCATTCTCGGTTCAAGGGCAATTAACTCCCGGGAAATCTTCAGAAACTGCCTCTTTCCCGAATCAGGATAGAAATCTGACCCGAGATAACTATTGTAGATACACATTCCTGTCTTGAACCCTCTATTCAGAAAGAAGTAGGCGATGCCACTTGCCGCTTCTACCGCGTACTCAAAAGCATTTTCAACGGAAGTTCCAATCTTCATATTAAAATGGGCATCAAGAAATATCCAAATAGCCCGTTTTCCTTCACGCTCATATTCATTAACCAGAAGATTCGTTTTCCCTCTCGCAGAGAACTTCGCAGTTGCTTTCCAGTTTATTACTTTAAAAGAATCGGTTGGGACATACTCACGGATGTCTTTGAAGTCCGTGCTCAAAGGACCAAATTTGGAAACACTTCCGATAGGATATAACCTTGAGGCTAAGTCTCTCGGTATCTTCATCCTCCTCATGAGCAGTAACTTGGGCCGTACAGATATCTTCTCCTTTCCTCCGTGAGTATCCTGAATTGGAGCCCTTAGCCCCATGAAATGCCTTGATTCCACATTGACTTCGGGGAACGAATAGTTTCCACGCTTAGTACATTTCATCTTGTATGAAAAAGAAAAGGACTTGCTCGCAAACCCCTTCCACAAAACTCCGTAGTTGCTTCCATCGATTAGGTGGAAGTGTTCGGGGATTCTGTCGTTGACAATGACTACTCCAACGCCACGACCTATTTTGCCACTCAGCAAAATCTCTAAAGTCTCCCCCACCCACACTGATTGCTTTAACCCAACTCTCTTTACTTCCAAAACCTGAGGAGGAGGTACAGAGATTCCAACTGTGTAGATGAAAATTGGGATAAGCGAAGCACAAATCAAGATAGGATTCGTGAACACAAGACCGAGAACAAGGAACGCGGCACACCAAGTCAAAAGTGCACTGGCTCCCTTTGACAGAGAACCCGACGTGTTCATACAATCATCTTCGGCGAAAATCTTTAGGGACAGGTACCTGCGCAATAGCTTTCTCAATTATTTCGCGAGCATTTAATCCTTCAAGCATATACTCAACTTTGAGGATGATCCTGTGAGATAGAGCGTCAGTAGCAAATATTTTGACGTCATCCGGGGTCACGAAGTCTCTCCCGTGTATTAACGCCATTGCTCTAGAGGTCTTGAGAAGAGCGAGAGTTCCTCTTGGACTAGCCCCCACTTCAACTTGATCGTCTTCGCGGGTTCTTCTGACGATTTCTGCGATGTATTCGATAATGGTATCATCAACATAGATATCATTCTCCACCTTCATTTGCATAATCGAAAACTCTTTTCCAGATATGACCGGTTTCAAGTCTCTTGTGGGGTCGTCCTTTTTCCAACTTATACGCCTCTTCGCTATCATTTTCTCATCGGCTAACGTTTTTGGATAGCCAGTGGACAACTTAAGCAAAAATCGATCCATCTGGGCCTCCGGAAGGGGATACGTGCCCTCGTATTCTATAGGATTCTGAGTTGCTAGAACAAAGAAGGGTTCTTCCAGCGCGTAGGTTTCTCCTTCTATTGTGATCTGCCGCTCTTCCATGGCCTCTAATAGGGCAGACTGTGTTTTGGGAGGTGATCTATTGATCTCATCAGCCAGAAGGATGTTGGTGAAAA
>JAOUKN010000142.1 GCA_029882515.1 Candidatus Bathyarchaeota archaeon | reverse complement strand
TATCCACACCGAATACCATTTTACTGTTCAGTGATGTTAATTATGTGCGTGCTCTGACAAAATCGGGATCGCTAAAACCCGGGGGAAGGTCTGCCATATTGAAGTTTCGTTTCGACAAGATTGCATCGTCTTTTTCCATAACTTCATTGAAACTTCCAACTAAGTTCACAGAATTCAAAATGGTTTGCTTCAAGTCATGGAATCTCATGATCTTCCTGCCCCAACATCTATGACTTTTTTAGTTTAGATCTAGTTGATCCCAAACCTTCTCAATTGGCAAGGGCCGAAAGTTCGGTCGATTGAACACGCTCTTACATATATTATAGAGAGCTCTGTTGAGTGGGGCGTTAATTCCCATGGAATTTGCTATACTAAGTATGTACCCGTTGAAGGACTCCAATTCTGTCTTTTTCTTCCTTTTGACCAGAACATCTTGCCCCATGCTGTTCAGGATGGTGTGTTTCACAGTCCGTTTTAGGACATGTGTCCTAACAAAAGAAGGTAGTTTCAAGCCTAATCGAAGTGTTCTCCATGAAGGATAATTCTTCATAGGATATTCCTTGTAGCCTGCCGCTTGGATTACGTCTATTCCTTCGTTGAGCAGTTTGCTGGCTATTGTGGCAAGCTTGGCATATGAAGAGGGTTCCTGATAATTCAGACCGACCAAGGTGAATAAGGCGTTTGTCAAGTTCAGGACAATCTTGCAGTTGACGGTGTCTTGAAGGCGACGAGTGATCTCTGCCTCAAGACCCAGATTGAATATTCGGCATATTTCTTCTATTGAATATTTGAGTTTGTTGTGGATAGTTCCTAAGTATATTGGTCCTCGGCTTTGATATCTGGCCACACCTGGCTTTAGTGTCATCGCACTGTAACCAACAACTCCGTAGATTACTCTTGAGAAATATCTTGGCAAGATAAACTGATTTTCTACACCGTTTTGTAGGGCAACAATTATTGCCTCATCATGAAGCTTTGAGAAGATGTCCTTCGCAGCCGCCTCAAGATCATAGTTTTTCACAGTAAGGATCAATATTTTAGCATTGAACGCTTCTGTCAGGTCATCAATAATGTCGACAGAGATCTTTTCCGATCTCTGACTTGCTCCCTTGTAGAGGGTGAGCCCCATCTTTTTCATTACCTTCGCATGTTCTCCTCGCGAAATTAGGTAGACATTCGGGTATCTTGGGGTCATCCAACCTCCGATTGTGGAACCAATGGACCCAGCGCCATAGATAATAATGTTGCCTAGAGACATGATTTGAGCTCCACTCCAAACGAGTATATTTCGAAGTCGTTTATTGAGATTCTTGCGTGCGCTACCCTTCCTTCATTTTACTCACGACCCTAACGCTCTCAACAACCGTACTCGGATACTGCCCACGCTCATCCTTCTCATATTGCTTCACCATATCCCAAACCGTCAACAATGCCATAACAACTCCAGCCAAGGCTTCCATCTCAACCCCAGTCTGCGCCCGCGTCCTCACCGTCACTACACACTCAACCCCATTCTTAACAGCCTTTAAATCAACTCTAACATTGGTCAAGGGCAAAGGATGACACAAAGGAATCAAACCACTCGTATTCTTTGCAGCCAAAACCCCAGCAACTCTAGCCACACTAAAAACATCTCCTTTTTCCACATGCCCTTCCTTAACCAGTCCTAAAGTCTCATCCTTCAACTTAATCAACCCTTTCGCCACAGCCTCACGAAAAACTTCGGGCTTTTCTGTCACATCAACCATAGACAAGCAATATCACCGATTCATTCACCTAACGCTCTATCTAGACGTATCAGTCTGTTCCCACAACTCCATCAACCTTCTAACCAACTCCGCCCTCCGATTTTCCTCATTGAAACGAAAAATACGAATCCTGCCAAATCTCTTATGCCGAACAAGACCGTGCTCCTCAAGAACGCCCAAATGCCGATTCGTCGTGGCATAATTCAACCCAGCCCGTCTGGCAATCTCCGATATATTAAGCTCCCCAATCTCACTCAAGATCTTCAAAATCTTAACTCTTCCCTTAGACGACAAAATCTCCTCAATCGCCAAACAAAGACCCCGCTACTTACCTCCAACAGACAAAACCTTAACCAATTCACGTTCTAAATCAGAAGCAGGGACCTTTGACAAACTAATCATAGTGGTCTTGCCCCTCTGCCCAACACCAGAGAGACGAGACTCAATAATCCCCACTGCAGAAAGATCCTTGACATACTTCCATACCTGAGTATGTCCAAGCCTCCGCTTCTCATACTCTTCACAAACAATAGCATATGACTCTTCTGCTTCCCCCATAGACATCTGAACCGCCCCAGTCTGTTTAAAACGCCTTGCAACACCCAAAAGAAACAACTTCTCGTGAACCTGTAGTGCAGAAACCACATCCTTATGCACAGTTGGATAAACACTGGCAGCAGCTCTACGAACACACTCAGCCGAAACTTCAACCAACCGCGACACATCAGCATACTTCCCAGCACGCCACAAGAGTTCAATTCCATAACGGGCATCACCTCCCTCAAAAGAAGCCAACCCAGCAATCAAACTCAAAATATCCCTAGAAACTACACCGACCCTAAAAGCAAGACTAACCCTATCACTCAAAATATCCAGAAGTTGAGATCTCGAATACTCAGCCAAATGAATAGTGTTATGCTGAAGAGTACTCCTTGTACTGGGATCAAGTGAGTCCGCATGTTCAATTTCACGAAGAATGCAAATCAGAGAAAGCCTTCGAGGAGCGTCAGGACGATCTTCTTGAATACGCGTAAGATTGTAGAGCGGTTCTGATCCTCCATTGCGAATTAGTGCATCCAACTCATCCAAAGTCAAAATCAAATACAAGTCTTGGTCATCAAGAATCTGAATGAGCATCTGCAAAATCTCTTCGGCCGAATAACCCCGCTTAGGAAAATGGGGATGAAACTTTGAGATTACCCGTTGTAGAATTAGAAATAAACTTCCCTTACACTCACGACAATTAGTGTGCACATACTGAAGATTAATTCCTTTTTCTCGTGCGTCTCTGGTAATTCGAAGCCCAAAACGCTGAGAAAGAACCGTCTTCCCAGTTCCAATCCGTCCAGTGATCAGCACACGCTGTGCCATTTTACCTGGGCTTTCTATTAGTGAACGAAAAAACTGATTCAAAAGATCCAGTTGAAACGTTCTGTGAGGGAGACTGGGTGGAACGTAGTTTATGTCAAGTCTACTTTCATCTTTGAAAACACTAGAATATTGGCGCATTTTACCACCTTGTTGGCTTACTGTTGCACCAAAAAATGATTTATGCTTTTTGTCTGTTAAAAAGAAAATTCGAGTAGTAGTAAATCGGAAGTAACTCCAGCGTCCATTCCTATCCTCACTAGAGAATGAAACTGCAAGAACTTTCAAATCCATTTTTTCTGCTGGTTCTCTCGGCTCTTTCTTTCTCTTCGTTTCTTGAGATAGTACCAGACCATCCAAGTTATAATGAAAATCGGAAAGATGTCTGCACCCGGGATGAATTCAATCAAAGATATGATCCCAACCCATCTAAACATGAGTAAACAAGCGATGGTTCCCAAAATGTCAAAAAAATCACCCACAACAGGCATAACCAAAATCTGAACCACGTATTCACTGATATCCAGCAATACGCAAACGATGAGCGAAAGCAATTCACCTTCAGTCAACAAGAAGTATCGCGGAACCCTAAACTCCTCCTTTTGTTCCAAGCTGTATCAAATCCTTAACCCTAACGACGTTTCACTTAGAATGCGCACTTAAAATGGTATAAATATATCTTTATATTGCTCTGTCCGCCTATCGGTTGGTGAAACAAGAAGATGGAATATGTCATTGTGCAATTATGGAAGTAGTTAAAAGGCGAAAGAATATGGAAGAGGAAGAAATCAAAAACTTCGTTAAGAAAAGATATAGCAAGATGGCGAAAGCGGGGTCATCCTGTTGTCCATCATGTGAATGCGGTTCTTCTCTCATGGAACTTGGGAAGCGAATCGGCTATTCTGATGAAGACTTACGAAATGTTCCAGAAGCTTCTAACATGGGCTTGGGATGCGGAAATCCCGTCGCGCTAGCCGCTTTGAAAGAAGGTGACACCGTTCTTGACCTAGGTTCAGGTGGCGGAATCGATGTTTTTCTTGCAGCTAAACAGGTTGGACATACAGGAAAGGTCATCGGGGTCGACATGACAGAAGAA
>JAOUKN010000141.1 GCA_029882515.1 Candidatus Bathyarchaeota archaeon | reverse complement strand
GTAAGAACCTATGGGGCTGTCGGCTAGCTTGGTCTAGGCTTGGAGACTTGGGCTCTCTAAGTGCAATGCCTTGCGCTTTGCACGGGAAGGACCCCGGTTCAAATCCGGGCAGCCCCACCATACTTTAAGTATGGAACCGTAACGCGCGCACGCGAAGTTAATAAAGTGGCAAAAAACAGCAATTCTGGAGCGGGACTAAATGACGCTTGAAATCACCACATACAAGCCAGAATTTCAGGACGCAGTAGTTGATTTATGGAAAAAATGCAATCTGATTACTTCGCAGAATGATCCCGTCGAAGATATAAAGAAAAAAACTGATTTTTCAACCAGAGTTGTTCTTAATAGGCTTGCTGGAAGGAAAGGTCATAGGATCTATCATGGTGGGCTATGAAGGTCACAGAGGCTGGATTAACTACCTTGCTGTTCTACCAGAATATCAGAAGAAAGGCTATGGCAGAAAACTTGTCGAAAAAGCCGTAGAGGAGTTGACGAGATTGGGTTGCCTAAAAGTGAACTTGCAAGTTCGTGAAACTAATCTTTACGTAATAGGTTTCTACAAGCACCTAGGGTTCAAAGACGATCACGTCACAAGTCTAGGCAAGCGGCTCAAATAACTAATCGCGCGCGCTATTGAGTTAGAAGAAGCCCAGTGAGATAGAGTCAATAAACTGCCATAGAATTCACATGAGCGTTTTTGTGCGCACATTCTTTTGTCGACTAATGTTTTTTGTGAAGATAATAGGTTATTGGCCTTTTTTCTTCAGCATATTTCGAAGGGTCATCAGAGCTTGTACTTTTTCGTTTCTTTCGTTAAGTTGATAGACTACTGTAACTTTTCCTACCTTGCAATCCGTTACAAGTCTCCTTTCAACTAGTTCCTTCATTGCGCGCGAGACACTTCCCGGGCTCTTGTCGACTTGACGTGCAATCTCCCTGAGGTTCATCCACTGATGAGGACATTCCAATAACAAGTCCATTATGAGGATAAGAATTGAGGGCCCCAAAAGTTCATTGAGTGAATCTTTCATAACTAATAAAAAGCTATTCAGCATATAAAAACATTGTCCACAATCCTGAACATTTAATGATGTATAATTACATTTGTAAGTTAGAATAGCCTTTCGTATTAAAATGGAAACGTTTATATAAAGGATGGAACGAATGGATATGAAGGTGATACATGCATGAAATATGTTCGCTTGGGCAAAACTGGTCTTCAAGTTTCAAGAATATGCTTGGGTACTATGACCTTTGGTTGGTTGCTTGATCAATCAGAAGCCGAGTCGATTGTCAAGAGGGCTATTGATCTGGGAGTAAACTTCTTTGACACTGCAGATGTATATTCTAGAGGTCGCTCCGAAGAAATCTTGGGTTCCGCATTAAGAGACTATCGCGATGATACAATTGTTGCTACCAAAGTATTCTTCCCTTCATCACAAAAACCAAATGACTCAGGTTTGGCCCGATTCCATGTCTTCAAGCAATTAAGTAAATCTTTAGAACGTTTACAAACTAACAGAATCGATTTGTATCTAATTCATCGTTTTGACCTTGAGACATCAGTTGAAAATGTTTTGAGAACACTAAACATTGCTATCGACCAAGGAAAAATTCTTCACATCGGGGCGTCAACGATGTACGGATGGCAATTTATGAAGTCCTTGTGGATTGCAGAAAAACTTGGACTGGAAGCTTTCCAAGTGATGCAATGCAACTACAACCTTTTGTATAGGGAAGAGGAGCGTGAAATGCTCCCACTCTGCAAAGACCAAAACATTGGTGTAGTTATATGGAGTCCATTGGGACGTGGAGCCTTAAGTGGAAGTCACACCAGAAACCAGAAATCAACCAGCAAAAGAGCCGAAGACGACAAGGAGTTATTGGATTATTGGTACTTAAGACCTCAAGATTTTGACATCATAGAAAGAGTGCAAGAAGTTGCCACTCAAAAAGGAGTGAAACCTGCTCAGGTGGCATTGAATTGGTTGCTGACAAAGGATGCTGTTGCTTCTCCAATAATCGGGGTAACCAAAATGTCGCATTTGGAAGAAGCCGTTGAGTCAGTTGAAGTAAAACTATCTAACAATGATGTAAAATATTTAGAAGAGCTCTATCAGCCAAGGTTTCTTATAGGACATTATGGTGGTAAAGCAGAGCTTGGAGACCCGCAAGACTAGATGACCATCAGCTGAAAGTCGTAATGAAAAATCGGATTACAATGAAGCATAAGGGAAAAAAACATTGGTTTTGGATAAACTTAGTGATGCCCTGCGTATCGGTTCTTTCAGCCGCAACGCTCGACTTTATCTGATGGTAGTTGCTTTGCAAGGTTTGAGTTTCGGTGTGTGGGAAACAATATTTTATTTGCTCCTCAATCTAGATGAAGTGGGTTTTACGGCTGATTTCATTGGCAA
The DNA here is from genome assembly GCA_029882515.1 of Candidatus Bathyarchaeota archaeon. Classification (GTDB taxonomy): domain Archaea; phylum Thermoproteota; class Bathyarchaeia; order Bathyarchaeales; family Bathyarchaeaceae; genus JAOUKN01. The sequence continues at coordinate 1,905 of JAOUKN010000141.1, read as the reverse complement.
TCTTTTCTCGGTAGGCACTATCGCCGCCGGGCTCATAGCATTCCCTGCTGGCTTACTATGCGAGCGAATTGGTATGAAGCGTGCAATACTCATTGGCTTAGCATCGAACATCGCCAGTCTGTTACAGCTAGTCACTCTTGAGCCTTCATTCTTGCTGCTCGCAAGCCTAGTCTCCGGCACCATGACGACTGTTTACTGGCTAGCTTCAGCCCCTTTTATGATGGAGAACAGTAACCCAGAGGAACGTACCGATCTGTTTAGCGTGGCTTTCGCGATAAATACCATTACAAGTGTTGTGGGCAGTTTGTTGGGCGGTTTCATACCAGATTTACTCAATTCCCTCCTCGGAGCCCCAATAGGAGCGGAAGCAGGGTCTCCAACTGGCTACCGCATTACTTTAGCCATTGCGAGTACTATTGCTCTTGCGGCTGCAGTCCCGATTCTACTAGTAAAAGAAGACAAGAATCTACAACGACAAAGAATGAATTCGCTATTGAACCTACGAAACATCAAGAACCCCTGTATTATCGCGAAATCAGCGATACCTGCTGGTTTGATTGGTTTAGGTGCAGGTTTCATTGTTCCACTATTCAGTTTGTTCTTTAAACTTAAGTTTGCTGGCACACCTGAACAAATAGGAGTCATATTTGCACTGGGCAATTTCACGTTAGGTTTGAGCACGCTTGCGGCGCCTTCTTTGGCACGAAAAATGGGAAAAGTCAGAGGCGTAGTGTTTTGTCAGCTTCTTTCTATGCCATTCGTCATGCTGATAGCGCTGGCGTCGAACTTGGTACTGGCTTCTGGCGCTTACTTAGCTCGAGGCGCCCTGATGATGATGGTGCAACCAACAAAATCGGCATTCATTATGGAGATCGTAGGGGAAGGTGAAAGAGCGACTACTAATGGCATACTGTTTGTGGCTGACAATATCCCACGAGCTGTTGCCGCCTCAGTATCAGGCAAAATGATTAACAGCAATGACTTTTACACACCTTTTCTGTTAACAACCATAATGTACTTCATGGCAAGCTCGACATTTTTCCTGTTCTTTAGAAAAGTCGAGGTGGAAAAGCGAGGAAAAACGTAATAAACTGCTTAATAGGCAGAATTCTGCTAACAAAGGAATTAAAGGATTTCTTAGTTGAGATCTCAAATGCTATCTTGGATTTACCGCTTGAGTTGCAGACCACCATGGAATCTTGATTCATCGTCATCCGCCCAAAAGAGACAAGCGAAGGGAGAAACAGAATCAAAAATGTCTCAGCGTTTCCTGCTGCCAATTCTAATACAATCCCACTCACGCATAGAAGTCTTCCACGTAGCGCGCAACCCAGGGAGAGTGTACTTGAACCCATTTGGGTATGGGGACGGGCAGCCCCACCATGCGACTTGCTAAGCATTTAAGTGAGTGTTTGATAGAGTAAAATGACAAAAATAAAAGAGGTAGCGACTATGGAAAAGACGCCCGGAATAACTGTTGACAAAAAGTTTCTAATAGGAATGATTTTCATCTGTTTGGCATTGGGTGGAAGTTTTGCCTTTGTATACTTGGACTTGAAAGCCGATTTTAAAGCTTTAAGAGATAATTATGCAACGCTTTCAGACCAAATGCAGCAACTTCAAAGTCTAATTGAATCTTTACATCATGCTCAAGTCGCAAACCTAACTGCAGTTCAAATCTACAACCAAACGAAGTATTCAGTAGTACTAATTGCATGTACACTTGCGAACGGTTCTGTTGTTGAAGGTTCTGGTTTCATCTATGATGACGGAGGCCACATTGTCACCAACAATCATGTTATAGAAGGAGCCGCCAGCATCACCGTAGCCTTCTTCAATGGAACACCAGTCCAAGCACAGCTTACAGGACGCGACGTTTACAGCGACTTGGCAGTAATACACGTA
>JAOUKN010000037.1 GCA_029882515.1 Candidatus Bathyarchaeota archaeon | reverse complement strand
CTGTACATTCCTGCTCTCACATTTGTTTATATTTTTCGAGGACACCCTGTATTGCACATGGCACATGGTTTTGGAAATCGATAAATACCATTTCTAGTTGTATACTATGGAAGAAGATTGCCACATTAGAGATCATTGGAGCAGAAGAGATGAAAGTTAGGGTTCACTATTTGGGTTACATAAGAAATCTGCTGAGGCAGAAGGAAGAGGAATTTGAACTCGAGAAGGGGACACCGCTTTCTGAACTATTGAATAAGCTGGCTGGAATCCATGGTGAACCGTTCAAGAAGGAAGTCTTTGAGCCTGGACTGAAGGATGTTAAAATGGGGTTTGTTGTCACTATTAATGGGGTGTTAATAGGTCAATTAGATGAAGTTGAAACCAAATTGAACGAAGGTGACAACGTAATTTTAATGTCCCTTATGAGCGGTGGTTAGAGAAACCACAAAAGTTTATAACATATATTTTTAACAGACGTAGAAGTGGAGAGAGCGTACTTTGGAAAATCGAATCCGAGCCTTAAAGAAGACTTTTGCAAAAGAAGAAATTAGTTGTTTCCTTGTTGCAAACGAAATCAACATGTTATATTTTACCGATTTCATTGGAGGAGCAATGTTGTTGGCTCCAAAAGCTGATGAGAACATTCTCTTTGTACATGGAGTTAATTATGAAGCTGCAAAAGCAGAAGCAAAAAACTGCAATGTTCGAGTTCTAAAGAGAAAAGAAGACCTGCTACCAAAGGTTGCCGAGGAAATCAAGAGCCTCAAGCCCAAGCAAGTAGGTTTTGATTCATTAGAAGCGTCCCTCTACTTAAAAATGAAAAACGCCTTGAAAGACATTAAATTGGAGCCCAAAGACAAAATGATTTGGGAACTCCGCAGAATCAAGGATGAAACGGAACTCAACAAGATGAGAAAGGCGGCGTGGTTAACTGATGAAGGCGTAAGACTTGCTGTCGAAACCATCAAGTCAGGAGTACGGGAATACGAAGCGGCTGCTGAGATTGAGTATGCAATGCGGAGATTAGGCTCTGAAGGAGTTGCTTTTGATACCATAGTTGCTTCAGGAGTCCGTTCAGCTTTCCCTCATGGAGGATGCACGGATCAGAAAATTCGGAAGGGCGACCTGGTGGTTCTCGATGTAGGTGCAAAGTACCGGAATTACAGGTCTGATTTGACAAGAACCTTTGTTGTTGGAGATTCCTCGCCTAAACAAAGGAGGATCTATGAGACTGTCAAAGAGGCTCAAGAGACGGCTTTTCAGAGCATCCATGAAGGAGTTAGAGCTAGGGATGCTGATAGATCTGCTAGAAAAATTATTGAAAAAGATGGATATGACGAGTATTTTGTCCATAGTCTGGGACATGGCGTTGGACTTGAGACCCACGAACAACCCACTTTAGGCCCTGAAAGCAAAGACGTGTTGAAGGCTCAGAATGTGGTGACTGTTGAACCAGGAATATACATCGTTGACTTTGGCGGTGTTCGAATCGAAGACACGGTACTAGTAAAGAAAGAAAGCGCGGAAAGGCTTACAAAGGCTACATACGATTTCGAGATTCAATGAAGGGCACATTGAAAAAACAGTTAAGATAGTGTGTGCTAGCAGTCATTCTTTTCTTTGCTGACTCGTGATTGATTGATGAATAGGGCAGTTAAGATGAAACATAGCATAACACCAATCGATGCCATAGCGAAAGATAATTCGGGATTGACTCGTTCATAAATGAACCCTCCTAGGAGACTTGCTGGAACACTGAAGGCTGACCAAGCAACGCCGAAAGCAGCAAATACCCTTCCTCTTCTTTCCTCTGGGATTAAGTCTGCCTCCAAAGACGAATACGTTGGTTCATAGAAAGACCATATGAAGGAACTTACGACCCAGAGACCTAAAACTTGTACGAACATACCGCAACGGACGAAGAGAACGTACGTGAATATGTCTGCTGCGGTTGTTGCTAGTAGAATCTTTCTTCGACTGAATTTGTCCAGCAGCTTGCCGACTAAAAGTATCTTCGATACGATGCTGATTGCGCTACCTACAGCTGTGATGACGCCCCATTGTGTAGATGTGACACCGATTCTTTCCTCTGCGTAAACAATCCAGTATGGTTCTACTAAACCGTATTCGAATGCCCATAAAATGTAAGAGGCTGTCAGAGCAAGGGCTGAATGCGGCATCCACACCCAAGTTTGTATGTGCCCTTTGAAGGCATCTTTTACGAGTTTGCCTAATTCTTTAAGGCTATATCGTTCAGCGCTTTTTCTATTCTGAGGAGAGATTGTTTCTGCGAGCATGGACAGCCGTATTATTCCATTGATTACGCCTACTATGGCTAAGCCAATGTAAGCCCATCTCATTGTGGGCAGAATACCATTAATGTCAATTGAATAGCCGCCTACAAAGGGCATTATGACCCACGGCAGGAAATTCAAGCAACTGGAAAATGCGAAGGCTGTTCCTCTTCTCTGTTCGTTTACGGAATCTGCGAGTATCGCCCAGAATGCGGGTTCAAATACCCAGCAGACGTTTGTGATGATTATAGCTAGGATTAGAAACTGCCAGTTGGGTGCAATTGCTACTAAGAATTGACTTAATCCGAGGAACACGGTCATTACGCTGACTAGTTTCTTTCTGCCGTACAAGTCGGCTATGTGGCCACCTATGATTGCGAATGTGACAAAGGTGGCGCTGCCGAGGGCTGTTATTAAGCCTATGATTGTTTCTGTTCCGCCTAGTTCGAAAATGTATAATGAGAAGTAAGTGTTACAGATGCTTGTGGGGATTCCCCATAGAGTTGATGTAAGGGTTAGCACTAGGTAGTTGCGTGTCATGAAGCCGAAACGTGGCTTGCCCTCTTTGGGGTTCAATTTTTACACCCTCACAGGATAAGTTCTGTTTTATTTTCTGCAAGTTTTTCTGATACATGTGTATCCTCTTCCACGGTAGCAGTTCTCCCTTGAAAAATTAACGACTGGACACTATGAGATAGTGAGTACTTATCTGTCACGATGAACCGAATAATCCAGAGTGTGATTGCTTGGCAAAAATTCTGGTTGTTTATGACTCGAAGACTGGACACACAGAGAAGATGGCCTTCGCCGTTGCTGAAGGCGCGAAGCAGCTGAGTGGAGTTGGCATTGTCGTGAAGAAGGCGGATGAGACTGATATTGAGGATCTTTTGAGTGCCGATGGAATAATAATGGGGTCGCCAACATATTACGGACAAATGTCTGCAAAACTTAAAGCTCTTATTGACAAGTCTGTCAAGATTCATGGCGAACTTGAAGGAAAAGTTGGTGCTGCCTTCACGAGTTCAGGTGGAACAGCAAGCGGTGCAGAAACCACCTTGCTTTCGATACTGGAGGCTATGCTTGTGCACGGAATGATTATCCAAGGACGATCACATGACAAACATTATGGCGCAGCAGCTGTTGGGTCTCCAAGTGACAAAGAACTCAGATTCTGTAAAGAACTTGGAGAAAGGACTGCGAAGCTGATTACGAAATTGAAGAAGTGAACCATACAAAGAGGAATCAAATATGGAAAAACTTGCTTTTTACATAGTAGATGTATTTGCAGAAGAAAAATACGCCGGTAACCAGCTCGCAGTCGTTAGAGATGCAAAGGCACTTTCTGATGATGAAATGCAACGAATTGCGAAGGAGATGAATTATTCAGAGACAACTTTCATTTTATCAGATGAAAAACGAGACGGCGGGTATGATGTTCGTATTTTTACGCCTAAGAAGGAATTGCCCTTTGCTGGGCATCCAACATTGGGGACAGCTCATGTGATACATGAGGAGATTGTTAAAGAGCCCAGTGAAACTGTAGTCCTGAATCTGAAGATTGGGCAGATCCCTGTCACATTCAGCTACAGTGACGAACGTGGAGATGTTTTGTGGATGAAACAGTTGCAACCGAAATTTGGCCGGACCTTTGACGCAGAATTGATTTCTCAGATTTTGAGCCTTAATGTGAAAGAGATAGACGATAAATTTCCAATTCAAGACGTTTCAACAGGCGTCCCCTGTATCATAGTTCCGTTGAAAACCTTAGATGCCTTAAAGCAGGCTAGAATAGCTAAAGACAGATACTTCGAGTTCATCAAAGATAAGCAAGCCAAAGGAATTTTGATCTTTTGTCCCGAAACATACAACAATGAAAATGACTTGAACGTCCGGTTTTTCGCTGATTACTATGGTGTTCCAGAGGATCCAGCCACGGGAAGTGCAAATGGTTGCTTAGCTGGGTATTTAGTGAAACACCGTTATTTTGGAAAAGACCAAATCAATATTCGAGTGGAACAGGGTTATGAAATAGGGAGGCCTTCATTGCTTCTTCTGAAGGCAGAAGGCAAAGAAGAAAAAATAGATGTGCATGTCGGTGGAACGGTTGTGATGATTGCCAAAGGAGAACTAGTCTAGAAGCTTGGTGGGCCCGGCCGGATTTGAACCAGCGACCACCAGGTTATGAGCCTGGCGCTCTAACCGTGCTGAGCTACGGGCCCTCAACATTATTCCGCTTTCTTTCTGATTTAAGGATTTTCTGTTCCTTGTTATATGATGCCGTGAGGACCCTCGATAATTTTTTCATTTGGTTTGCAACTTATCATTTTTTTGGTTAACCCTAACAGAACCTAAAGCAACGCTCATTTCAAAATCAGAAGGCTGAGACAAACCATCTTTTCGGCAGTTGATGAAAAAGACCAAAAATTTTTTCCGTTATCATTCTGATAGAAGAAACAAAAAATTGTGCGTGATTTCTCAGCCAGAAGAAACCAGAACAACATCTAAGCAATAAAACTGCAAAAAATCCGACAAGACTATAATAAAATCATAGAGAAAAATCTTCTTGAACAATTGGCTAGCGACTACGATGATTCCCCAAGCACAAAGCGCCGCAATTCTCTAAACCGCTTTTCTCACCCTTTCTACGTAATAAATCCTTGATTTTATAGTAATTCTGAAGAAAAGTAACTCCCTTTTGAGTTGTCCTATAAACACCTCTACCATTCTCATTAATCTCCTCCAAAAGACTCACGTCCAAAAGAACCCCCAAGTACTCATTCAGCTGAGCAAAACTCAAATTCGCCCTGTACATAATCTGAGTCTTCAAACTACCATTCCTTGCAATTTCCAAAACCTCAGCCATAATATACAACCGATCACGACGTTTGCGTCCTCTTGATCTATTCGCCAAATTTTCTTCAAACATCGACTAACGCCCTTAGCAAACTATTCTATAATATTCATCTATAACATTCCTAGAGAACCAAACCTAAAAAAGGAGTACTCCTAAAAAACCAATATTCCAGAAAAAAAATATCTAACCTACACATTGAATTGGGGCATCATCGTCTGTTGGTCCTTCCACGCATGGCATTCGTCATCAAAGAGAAAGGAGGAGACGATTCAAAAACATGTAGCCACGCGTTTCACACCCACTCATCCGTTAAGGATCTCTCAACCTCCACCCCAATGGTCTATCTGAATACTTAATATTCAATATATGATATCCCGTATAAAAAGTTATTGATCAAATCCAACTCTTACAGACATCCAAAAAAGAAAACGAAAATTAGAACAGACTTATCCTATCGCCAAAACGCCCTCTAAAATCTTCTCCTCTGGAATCTGCAACTCCTTCGAAATCCAAATTTTGAATAACCTCGTATCTTGTGGAAACTCACCACTATATGTGACAATCTTGCCTTCTGTTAAGGCATCAATTTGAAAGGCTCTCTCCGCTTCTTTAAATAAGAAGGAGACCGTTTCAGCGTTTGTTGATAGAGTTTTGAAGTCATCCCATTTTTTACACCTAACGATGACTGCTGGTCTGTGAGAATAAATGGAAGCTTGCCGTGAAGTGGAGATATAATTAATGAGGTTGGAAATCTCTGTTTGGATGGCAGAAAGTCGTTCTTCAACCTTCTCAATCTTTCCAGATAATTCCCCTGTTCCGCCTAATTTTTCTGTAGTTTTGCTTAGTTCTGCGACTAGACGGTCAAGATCTTTCTCATGTTCTTTGAGAACATTTATGATGAAGTCGAGAGCTTCGAAAGCTTCATTCTTCGTTGGTCTTTCTGACATGATTCTCTCCTCTGCTATGCAATTACTATTAATGGGGTCTTTGTAAATAAACATAGCGAATCGAAAAACAGAATCTGCGTAATAACACTTCTATTCATACTGGGAATATAAAGCAAGGAAAAATAGCTATGCTATAGACGTTGCCATGGTGTGGTGGATATGTACACTCCTTGTCAAGTTTCAGGGAAGTACCGCAACCTTAAGATCGTTTTTTGAAGTAGTTAATATCCCAAAGGCTTCATTTATTTCCTCAAGTTTCGCTTTCCGAGTTACCAAAGGTCTTACATTAATTACTCTGGATGCTATCAGATTGAGCGCCCTCTTAAAATGCAGTGGGATTGCATGGAAAGCACCAAAGATTGTTACTTGCCCATAGTGAAGCAGTTCTGTGCTTACTTTGATTTCTGTCTTAGGTGGGCATCCTCCAAATTCTAGAACTCTTCCACCTTTTCTAACCATTTTAAGTGCTTGTTCCCATGTAGCTGGCAGCCCTATCGCTTCAATGACCACATCTGCACCATAACCATCAGTGAATTCAGCCACTCCTTTCACCGGATCTTCGCTTTTTGCATTGACTGTTTTGTCTGCACCGAGTTCTTTAGCGACTTGCAACCGTTTATCAACAAAATCACTTATGGCAACCTTTCTTGCGCCCATCTTTTTTGCTAACTGTAGATGAAGTAGACCGATGGGTCCTGCCCCTATAATCGCCACGGTGTCTCCTAACGTTATGTGGGCTTTTTCGATTCCATGGAGGACGCATGCAAGTGGTTCTGTTATGGCTGCCGCTTCATAACTCAGATGAGAAGGAACCTCCTGCATGTTGACTGTAACCATGTGTGCTGGAACTTTGATATATTCTGCATAGGCTCCCCAAAGCCACATCATGTCCTCACATAAGTTGTATAACCCTTTTTGGCACATTCCACATCGAAGACAAGGTGCACTATTTCCAGCCCTAACTCTCATACCTTTTTGAGGCCAAGAAATTCCCTCGCCAACCTCAACCACATCTCCAGCCCACTCGTGCCCAAAAATTGTGGGGAGTTGAATGACTCCGCTTACATATCCTCTCTGGTAAATCTTAAGGTCGGTTCCACAAGTGGTTGCTGCCCTAACTTTTACTAAAACCTCTCCGACTCTAACATCTGGTACATCAACGCTTTCGACTTTAAGATTCTTAACTCCGTATAAAAGCGCCGCCTTCATTTTCTTACTCATTCACAACCACCACCTTTAAACACTCCTTGCTTTCGATTGCTGTTTTAAAGGCATCCGTGATGCGGCTCAGTGGGAAAACATGTGTTATAAGTTCTCTTGCACGTATTCTTTTAGAACTTAACATTTTTAATGCCATCCTCGTTTCTACATGCGATGCAGAATAAGACGGAACTATTTTGATTTCTGAGAAAAACAGTCTATGAAGACCTATCTCTGCGTGCTCTTTTGGCTGCACTGGAGCGAATAAACAAACAGTTCCACCCCTTCGACAAACCTTAATTCCATCTGCAAAAGCCTTTACGTTTGGAACTGTGACAATAACGAGGTCTACTCCTCTACCATCAGTAACTTCTTTCATCTTCGCTATCAAATTTTCTTCTTGGGGGTTCACTGTTGAATCTGCTCCAAAATCTTTGGCTGCCTCTAACCTATAATTAATCAAATCAGTGATGATAACTTGTTCAGCTCCAAAACATCTGGAAAGCATCAGGTGAATGATTCCAGAAGGACCTGCGCCAATAATTGCCACAGTGTCTCCAGTTTGAACGTTGCATTTTCTCTGCGCCTTTATACAACATGCAACTGGTTCAATTAGGGTTGCCTCTTCGAGAGAAAGGACATCTGGAATTTTCAGCGTGTCTATCTCCAAGTTGGGAGCTGGCACCCTAAAGTATTCACTGAACCCTCCAGGTTGAATGTGGGTATGCCCAAACTCTTCGCACATTGTGTAATCTTCATGGACACAAAAATGGCATTTCAAACATGCAACATGGTGATGGACAAAAACTCTGTCGCCAATCTCAAAACTTTTAACGTGTTCTCCAGTTTTGGCCACAACTCCGGCTGGTTCGTGACCGAGAACGATTGGGATCCGATTCTTCAGATACCATTCCATGAGGTCAGAGCCGCATAACCCACAAGCCCTCATTTCAACTAGTATCTCGTCTGCTCCGATCTTTGGCTTGGGCATGTTTTCAATTCTAATATCCTTTGGACTGTAGTACATCGCTACTTCCATTTTCGTTTCACTGAGGAGTCTTAAATTGTGGAGCACTTAATACTTTCTTTGCTGTTTGGATTTTATCTGTACGCGCATTTTGAAATAGGAAAAAACTATCAACAAGAAACACCTACTTCAAACCGAGCGATTATGCGTAAGACAATGGAAAGGAAGGGAAGAAAACGTAGAGACCGCCTATACATAATGGCCGAAATTCTAAAAATAGCAAAAAGAAAAGCTTTGAAAACTCAACTGATGTATGGGGCGAATCTAAGTTTTGCCCAATTAAACGATTATTTGGGAGTTCTCATTTCGACAAAACTTCTTAAAACCATTAGGAAAGACAACAAACTGGTTTATACAACAACTTCAAAGGGTTTGGAATTTCTCACCAATTATGAAAAAATCATCCTTTTGCTAGGTGAATAGTGTGTGGAGAAGAAAAGCCGGGTATTGTGAAGACTGTGCTCATTATCGACCCATGATAGATAATTGTATAAACTGTTACGTTGAAAAATTAACAAGAAAAAGCCATGAATTTAAGATTACTGGAACCCTTGCTGATTCAAAAGAAGCTACGAGACTTGCAAGTTATCTGCAACAACTTGGCACATCCTTTCACGACAAGACAAAGAAATACACCGCTTAATAGCTCATCTTCCTCTCGTTGTGATGGAGAAGAAGACACTGAAAACAAGGAGGATTCCTCCGAGAGCTATGAAGGCACCAAAGAACCCAGCACTGGTTGCCAGAATAAATCCAGTAATTATTGGACCAGAAGCTTGACCAACATCCATAATTGTGCTCAGGAACCCCATAGATGCGCCATATAATTCTTTGCTGGTAAGGTCCGAAACAAGGGCTACAGTAGAAGAGGTCACAAGCGAAAATCCCAATCCGTACACCACTGAAACTGCAATCAAATCAAAAAAACTAGTTGTCAAAGATGTAACAATCAGTGGCACACTGGATGTTATTAAGCCAATGATTATGGGTATTCTTCTGCCGATTCTATCAGAAAGCCGGCCCATGAAGGGCTTAGAGATTGCAATGGTGACAAGTTGAAGGCCTGCGATGGCTCCAATAAGGGTTTCATCCAATCCAATTGATTGGGCATATAATACCAAAAAGAATTCAAAGGCCCCAAAAGTGTAATACATGACTGATTCCACAGCACTGGCAACAAGGATCCCCCGTTTTTGAAACACCTCTTTCCAGTTGCTAAGAAAGACGTGGAAACCCTCGCTTTCCTTCATCTTCTGAACCACTTGTTCCTCATTCTTTGCAGACCCTTTTCCAGGTAGCATCATGGCTACAAGTAGTGCTATAACTCCCGCCAATCCAACGCTCACATAAAGGTCATTAAAGTTTGAACTGGTAGCGGAAAGAATGTATCCGCCAAGAAACGGTGCAATAGTTCTTCCAACAATAGTCACCGAGGAGAAAATCGATAGCTTCTCTCCTCGGCGTTTAGAGAACCTTTCAGCAATCGCAGCGTTTGCTACAGGAACAAAAAGCGCTGTAGCAAACCCGTGATAAAACCTTATTATGATCAGTTGCCATGGCACAGCAACTAGAAGATAAAGAAAGGGTGCAGAAGCAAAAATAATACTTGACAAGATTAGAATTTTTTTCCTTCCAAAAACGTCTGAAAGCGACCCTGCCGGGAGACTAATCAGAATGCCAGGAATAGTTGAAGCCGCTGCAACAATTCCTAGCAAATATTCAGGGGTTCCAATGCTATCAGCAAATAATGGGAGGGCCGGATTTTTGGACATTGTTGAACTAAAAATTGCAAATAATCCCATTAAGCATAATAGGAGAAAGAAAATACTGACGGATTCTTTTGAAGTCGAATTTCCCAGAAATATTCCCTCCGTCAAACTTTTGTATAGGAAACAGAATTTCTGAGTTGTACTGAATTCATGGTAGTTCGTCAGGTAGAATTATTTGGAACCTTTTGGGGAACCTTCATTTCGTTTCATGTTCACTAACCCAATACGACTCAGTCATCCCAGTCTTATCAATTATGTATTCCTTTTTGAAAATCGGGACTTCTTTCTTATATCGGTTCACAGCCTTCTCCAACACTGGAAAAACATCATGACGGTGCGCCCCAGCCACAAGTACGTACACTAAATCCTCTCCAACTTCGAAACTCCCGAGAAAATGGTGAATTTGTACATCTATGATTCCTTTTTCTTTCTTGAGATCTTTACAGATTCTGTTAATTATTTTATTCGCCTGTTCCTCATATGCCTCTACTTCCAATTTTTCAACTCTTTCAGCCTTTGTGGTCTCTCCTCGAACTACGCCTATGAATATCGCCAAGGCACCGGCCTTACTAAAGTCAGGTACATCTTTAACAGATTTCAATGTATCGAAAAGAGAGAATGTTCCCTTTCCATGTACTCCGGCTTGAAGTGTCAATCTTTTCCACCTGAGGCAGAATTTATTGCCGCCCCATAATCTTTCTTGGCGGCTTCTAATGATATCAGTCCATTTAATAAGTCACGATGCACAAGTTCGGGGCTTCGTTCTAATGGTTTTTCGTAGCCGCCACCACCTGGTGTCCTTACAACGAAAATATCGCCTTTCTCCATCGTGATTGTGCATTTAGAGTTCAGCTTTATTTGTTTCCCATTTGGTTTTATGATGTAGTATTCACCTTTAGCCCCAGGTTTTCCGCCATATAATCCCCAAGGCGGTATTTTTGTTCTTTCGGCAAGCACAGACAAGGTGGCTGAGGGACCTAGCAACATCCATCTTCTTTCTAAGCCTACTCCGCCTCTCCATTTTCCTGGGCCTCCGCTGTCTTTTCGTAGTTCATATTTCAGAAAGCGTATTGGATACGTGTTTTCTATGGCTTCGATGGGTGTATTCATCGTGTTTGTCATGTTTGATTGTACAGCATCCACGCCATCAATTCCTTTTCTGCCCCCGAATCCTCCAGCGATTGTTTCATAAAAGGTCCAAGATTTGCCGTTCTCGGGGTTTATTCCACCTACTGCAATATTGTTCATTGTTCCTTGGCATGCTGCGCAAACCTTTTCTGGGAGTATCTGGGCGAAGACTTTCAACAATACGTCTACATTTCGTTGAGATGTTTCAACGTTGCCTCCAGCCACGGGTGCTGGCGGTGTTGGGTTCATTAGTGTACCTTCAGGAACGCTCACTTTTACTGGTCTGTAACATCCATCATTCATTGGTATGGAGGGGTCTGTTAAACATCTTAGGGCATAATATACTCCGGATAGAGTTACACCTAGAACGGCGTTAACTGGGCCATTTACTTGCTTGTCTGTTCCTCTGTATTCAATGAGCAGCCAGTTTTTCTTGACAGTTATTGTGACTTTTATTTTGACTTTTCTGTTGCTGGTTCCTGTGTTTTCAAGGTAATCTTCTGCTGAATATCGTCCTTTTGGCATTTTGCCTATTTCGATTCGCATTCGCCTTTCAGAATAATTCATAATCTCTTCCATAGCTCGATGTAAAGTTCCTATGTTATATCTATTCACCAGTTCTAGAATGCGTCGTTTGCTGAGTAAGTTTGCAGCCATTTGCGCCCTTAAATCGCCCATCCTGATTTCCGGTGTTCTGATATTGCTCAGTAGTATGCTTACGATTTCGTTGTCAATAGCGTTTTTTTTAACCCACTTCACGGGTGGTATGATGATGCCTTCTTGGTAGATTTCAGTGGCGTTTCCAGCCATGCTTCCAGGAGCTTTCCCACCAACATCTGAATGATGGGCCTTATTCGCTGAATATGCAATGATTTTGCCTCCATGGAAGATTGGGCAGATGATTGTTATGTCTGGAAGATGAGTTCCACTGATGTATGGATCGTTGAATAGTATCATGTCACCGTCTTCAAGGTCTTCTTCAAACTTTTCTAGACCTTTTTGAACGGCCAGTTGCATCGAACCCAAATGGACGGGAATGTGTTCTGCTTGTGCGGCCAAACGCTTCTTGTGGTCAAAAATTGTGCATGAAAAGTCCATTCGCTCCTTAATGTTGTGGGAGTATGCGGAGTTCCGTAGGACTATTCCCATTTCCTCTGCTGTGTAAGTCAATGCTCCTTTTATGACCTCAACGGTTATCGGGTCTATTGGCAATTCAATTCTCTCCCTTCTTTATTGACAGAACGATGTTTCCAAAATTGTCAATTGATGCTGTCCAATTCGGATAAACAACTGTGGTAGCATCGTATTGCTCAATAACTGCAGGGCCGTTTATCATGTTTCCCGCTTTCAGTTTTTCTCGTCTATAAATGGGAGTTTGAATGTAATCGTTGTCCTGTTTAAAAAAGACTTCTCGTTCTGCAATCACAGTCTCTTTCAATGGTTCTTCTCTATGTAGAGGTCTTTCTTTAAGGTTCGGCTTTTGGACTAACCCAACCGCAACGAGCCTAACATTCACCAGTTCTACTGGTTCATCCTTTACCGCATAACCATAAACCGCCTGATGCTTCTTATGGAAGTTTTCAACCGTTTGGTAAAGAGCTTCTTTGTTGAATGGTGTGGACACTGGAATTGTTAACTCATAACTTTGGCCAAAATATCTCAAATCCACTTGACGAATAAAACGCATATTCACTTTTTGAACACGCTGTCTTTCCAATAACTTCAGTCCCTTAAACTCCAGTTTTCTGACAGCATTTTCAACCTTTTTTACTTCAACCTCATCCATCAACTTCATGATTGGCTTTACAAAGCTATTCCTAAAATCAGCGGCCAGTAATCCGTAGGCAGAGAATAACCCTGGATTACAGGGAACAACTATTTCTCCTATACCTAGTTCTTCAGCTAACGCGCAACCATGCATTGGCCCCGCGCCGCCGAAACACATTAAAACGAAGGTTCTTGGGTCATGACCGCGTTCAACAGATACTATTCTCAAAATTTTTGCCATTGCTGAATTAGTAATCTTTATGATCCCTGCTGCGGCTTCAGTTAGTCCTATCTGGGTTTTTTCACAGATATTCTCCAAAATTGCCTTTTCCGAAAGTTTCGGATAGATTCTCATTTCGCCTCCAAGCACATATTTTGGGTTAAGTCTTCCGAGCACAATGTTGGCGTCTGTTACAGTAGGTTGTTTCCCACCCATACCATAACATGCTGGACCTGGTTCTGCTCCAGCACTGATAGGGCCAACTTGTATTGCTTTGCCTTCATCTACCCAAGCGATTGTTCCTCCGCCAGCGCTGCATTCAGCTAAATCTATGAAGGGATATCTCACCGGGTACCCGCTTCCCTTCACTATTCTTCCACTGTGGACTTTCCCGGCAACTTCATATTCGCTTACAACTTCTGGTGTTGTTTTCTTTATGGCTCCAGCTTTGGCTGTTGTTCCACCCATATCAAAGCTTAAGATATTCTCAATTCCAAGGAGATTTCCATAAAAAGCTGACGCTATGACCCCTGCTGCTGGACCCGACTCAACCATGCCTACAGGCTTTCTTGAAACCGTACTTTTTGTGGCTATTCCTCCATCGGATTGCATTATGCATAACGGAGCTTTTACTCCTAACTTCCTGATGTTTGTTTGCAAGTCATTAAGGTAGTTGGATACTATTGGCATCAAAACAGCGTTTACGACTGCTGTACTTGTTCGCTCATACTCCCTATATTCAGGTGCGGTTTCCGAAGATAGGGAAACAAAAATTTTAGGTAGCGATTTCTTCAGGATTCTTCCGATTTCACTTTCATGTAGTTGGTTAATGTAGGAGAAAAGTAGAGCAACCGCAACAGTCTTGACGTTTTCTCCTTCCAGTTGCTGCACCAAACGTTTAACCTGGTCTTTGTTAAGAGGCATTAGAATTTCACCCTTTGATCCTGTGCGTTCTTCAACTTCAAACCGAAGTCTTCGTGGAATGAGTGTGCGTGGCTTTTGTATGAACAGGTTGTAGAGTTGGTGGCGGCGCTGTCTGCCAATTTCGATGATATCGCGGAAGCCTTTTGTTGCTATCAGTGCGGCTGTTGGTAATTCTATGTTTAGTTGACCAAGCAAAGCGTTCGTGGCAATAGTTGTAGCATGAATAACAACCAATACTTCTGCTTCGCTGGTTTTTCTCAGAAACTCTTGAAAAGTTCTGATGACTGCTCTTGCTGGCTCCTTCGGAGTTGAGGGCACCTTTATGTTTAGTACTTCACCATCTTCCTCATTGAGGGCAACCAGATCTGTGAACGTTCCGCCAATATCTATGCTCACTCGATATTTTACCAACTATCAACAAACCACACGGAAGCTTCACATTTCTATGTATTTACGCATATCTCCCAAGGCGGCTGATGGAACGGGCAAGTCCTTCATCGTGAGCAACCCCGCTGGAGAATTAATCACTTTTGGAATTGTGTTAACAATCATTGCTATTGTCCCTATGTCACCATGGACACATGGCTGAATCCTTTGGTTAATGTTTGGAACACCATCGATTGTTATAGCATCATATTCTTCTTGTGCGCCTATGTAGGCTTGAAAATGAAGTGCTATGGTTTCTTTTCCCTCTTTGACCCCTCTCGCTTTCTGCGTCAAACCAGCTGTTTGTCCAGGCTTGACTTTGATGGCTTCACTTTCCACGTACGTTTTGGCTATCACAGGTTCCACCGGATCAATTTCTATCTCATCTAGTTTCCAATCTAAAGCGTCAGCTATCATGGCTATCGACTGCTTAAGCCCTACGTGCCCTGTGATAGTTTTCTTTTCAAGTCTTTCTCTAAATTCGCTGATGGAAAGCCCTGCTCCTACCTTCTTTTGAAAGGGTACCCTACGCGTACCTGCATCCATCAGTCTTACTACTTGGATTTTGTTTACTTTTTGGCACACACTCGTCAGCGTAATGACCAGTGTATCCATGAGAAAGCCTGGGTTTATGCCTGTACCTAAAACAGTTACCTTGTAGGTCTTTGCGAGTTCGTCAAGTTTTTCTGCGAGTTCTGGATCTGTGGCATAAGGGTAAGATAATTCTTCGCACGTTGAAACCACGTTTACTCCATGTGCTACGACCTCCTGCAACTGGGGGTAGACGTCTTTCAGGAAGGAAGAGGTTGCATGGACTACTACGTCAGCCTTAGCCTTAGAAAGCACAGTGTCTATATCATCAGATACTACGACGCCAAGTCGCTTATCAATGCCTAATGCTTCGCCTAAATCTCTCCCAACTTTGTCTTTGGCAACATCAATGGCACCGACAATTTCTATTCCTTTTTTCTCCAGTAAGAATCTGGCTACGCGACTGCCGACTGCGCCAACACCATACAAAACCACTCTTACATTATTCATGCTTCAATCCTTTTCTACGTCTAGTATGTTATCGAATATACAGCTTTCGCGATTAACATACCGATTATTCTTCTCCTGAATCTGACTCTATTTCGCAGAAAACTCAGTAGAGAGCTCAACCTTTACGTTTGTAAACTTTTATATGTTAGGGCAGTCCCTAGTCTTAGAAGGCACGGGGCTTGTAGGCCTTGAGAAACGAAAAAATCATCGTTTCGGATGAATTTCTTAAGCAGCTACTGGACATTGAGAAGCTAAAGCATTGTTTTGAGTGTGGTAAATGCACTGCAAGCTGCCCCATGGTAGAACTATTCCCAAAAAGCTACAATCCAAGAATTCTTTTGGAAAAAATCTTCCTCAACCCAGAAAAGGTTCTTTATGATGAGGAACTCTGGCTTTGCGCTTGGTGCTACCGCTGTTATAGAAGATGCCCTCAAGGGCTAAAAGTGCCAGAGATTCTCTTATCATTAAGGAAAATTGCTATAGAAGAGGGGTATTCACAAGGATTCGAAAAAGCTCTGAAGATGATCAAAGAAAAAATCCCTTTTCCATCAACCTTCTGCTGGGTCTGTCTCCATCCTGATCGAACAAAGATTGATGCAACACAAGTGACCAACTTTCTCAAAGGCGTTACCACAGATTATGAATATGAACGCAAAACTCCCGAAGTTAAAGTGGCCATAGTGGGCTCAGGCCCAGCTGGACTAACAGCTGCCCATGAGCTCGCCAAAAAAGGATATTCTATTACGGTTTTCGAGTCCTTCCCAGAACTGGGTGGAATGTTAAGCAAATGCATTCCAAAATACCGACTGCCAAAGGGTCTATTGGATACTGAAATTAGACGATTAAAAGATTCTGGAATAGATTTCAAAACTGAAATCACAGTCGGCAAAGACCTGACACTCAACAAGCTCTTACAAGGAGGATACAGAGCGGTCTTTGTTGCAACTGGAGCCCACAAAAGTAGAAGACTCCAAGTTGAAGGTGAAGACTTGGAGGGTGTCATTTATGCCCTCGACTTTTTGAGGGAAGTTAACTTGGGGAAGTATGCTGGACTTAAAGGCAATATTGTTGTGGTTGGTGGTGGAAACACTGC
>JAOUKN010000140.1 GCA_029882515.1 Candidatus Bathyarchaeota archaeon | reverse complement strand
CAGGACGCATTCAACCCGAAAAAGGGCTCCATACCCGCGCGCACCGACGCAGATATAACTAAATACGGCCCATATCAAAAGGCAGCCATAAACGACTTTAAGACACCCGGGACGTACATGTACCCAAGCGTGACTCACGGGAGTGGCGCGCCTGAGGCTTTCACCGCAGAGCTCAACGACATAATGTCCGCCTTCGTGACGGACAAGGACGTAAGTGCAGCAGCAACGGCTCTAACTGACGCAACGAAGGCTGCGAGTGCTGACTATACCACAGAGTGGTCGCTAGATTAAACGTAAAACATCTCCCTTTCTTTTTTTTCTTTGTATGACAAAGTAAAAGAGGCTCAATCTCTTTAACAAGCAGGCATTCAATATCGCTTTAGTGTCATAGGAAAACAAATCTAGAAGAGACTCCAAAAAGTCTTTATCTTTTCGAATTTCTCTATTATTTAATGGAGTAGCTCCCTAGCAGAAAAACCTACAGCTGGGAGATGTACTTTAGGACGACCCTGCTAAAAATATATGTCAAGATGATGGGAAAATGAGACATCCCTCTCGAAAAATGTTCACGAAGGACAGGCTGATCACCTCTCTCTTTCTTCTGCTATCCCTGGTGCTTGTGGGTCACTTTGTCTATTTCTGCATCGGATGGAATGTGTTTGTGTCCCTTTCAGACTGGAAAGGCCTTGCTCCAAGCTACAATATTGTGGGGTTTGACCAATACTTAAGGTTGTTTCACGACCCTGTATTTTTAACCTCCCTAAAAAATAACCTGATTCTAATACTACTTTTTGTGCCCGGTACCCTTTTTTTAGGTCTTTTTTTGGCCATACTGCTGGATTTGAAGGTAAGAGGGGAGGGCGTCTTTAGGGGCATTTACCTACTGCCGTTTGCTCTCTCGTTTGTGGTCACCGCAACTTTGTGGGCATGGATGTATAACCTTAAAATAGGGGTTATAAACACCTTGTTGGGGAAAACTGGACTCGAGTTCCTAAAGTCTGGGTGGATCACGGATCCGAACATAGCATTATACTGCGTCGTCTTGGCTCTTATATGGCAATTCGCGGGATACACGATGCTGATTTTTTTGGCTGGGATAAGATCCATTCCCGAGTCTCAGATAAGGGCGGCAGAAGTGGATGGGGCGTCTGGTTTTAATCTATATAGACGTGTTGTGATCCCGCAACTAAAAGCTCCAGCCCTAAGCGCATTCGTTGTTCTCATGGTATTTGCGCTTAAAGCATTTGATTTCATTTTTGTTCTAACAGACGGGGGGCCTGGATATCGTACGTACGTTCTGGCCCTAATGATGTTTAGGTGGACCTTTTCCAAGAACGAGTTCGCCTATGGGGCCGCCATCGCCACCATATTGTTCTTGCTCGCGCTGGTGATAGTCGTGCCATATCTATATCTGTCTTTTAGGAGGGAAAAGGAATGAGATCTCCCAAACCCAGACGAGTAATCCTTTACATTCTGCTCGTTTTTTCCGTATTCTTATTTCTGCTTCCTCTATGGGCCTGCATCACGACTTCCTTCAAAACCGTGAAAGATTTGATTTATACGACACCCGTGGAACCGCCGCTGTCCCCGACTGTGGCGCCATTGATAACGGCTTTTAACATTATGGTGAGACCCTTACTGAATAGTTTCACGTTCACGGTAGCTGCAATGATCTTATCTTGTCTTTTGGGTTCCATCAACGGCTACATATTAACCAAGATCAAGTTCAGAGGTTCCAACATAGTTTTTCTATTCTTTACCATCGGGATATTCATCCCCTACCAAGCGGTTCTTGTCCCCCTGGTTCTGACCATGTCCAAGCTAGGGTTGTACAACCAAATAGGAGGACTAATCCTAGCACATACTGCATACGGTATCCCCATAACTACCCTCCTTTTCAGGAATTTCTATGGACTTATCCCCGATAGCGTCATAATGGCGGCTAAAACAGATGGGGCGGGGACATGGACAATATACCGACGCATAGTATTGCCACTTTCCCTGCTTCCATTCGTGGTCGCGGCAGTTTTTCAGTTCACCAGCATCTGGAACGATTTTCTCTTCGGAGTGGTATTGGCCAGGGGATCTGAGGTCCAGCCGGCTTCCGTAGCTCTGGCAAATTTAAAGGGAACTACTGAATTCCAGTGGAATGTCCAAATGGCAGGAACCTTGTGGTACGCATTACCTGTGTTAGTTATTTATCTTATACTGGCAAAATATCTCATTAGGGGATACATGGCCGGAGCCGTTAAGGGGTAAAGGAGATGTGAAATGGTAAGCGTGACTATAAAAGATTTGACGAAACAATATGGAACATGCGTGGCCGTCAAAGATTTAAACCTCGAGATAAAGGATGGGGAATTTTTCGTCTTCCTCGGGCCCTCTGGATGTGGTAAGAGTACTACTCTTCTATGCATCGCAGGATTGGTCAAACCAGACAAAGGAGAGGTTTGGCTGGGAAATGAATTAGTCACATCCCCAGAACGCGACATATACATGACGCCACAGAAGAGGGAGGTGGCGATGGTGTTTCAAGATTATGCCCTCTATCCACACATGACGGTGTTTAAGAACGTCGCTTTTCCTCTGGAGGTTAGGGGGGAGGACAAGGGTGAGATCATGGAGAGGGTTAAGGCGACAGCCGAACTCCTTGGCATATCCCAACTTCTGGATAGGAAACCGGGGCAGCTCAGCGGCGGTCAAAGGCAGAGGGTAGCATTGGCGAGGGCGATGGTTAGAAAGCCCAAGGTCTTTTTATTGGATGAACCCCTTGCAAATCTTGACGCTAAGCTGAGGGTTAAAACGAGGATCGAGTTGAAAAAACTGCAGCAGAAACTGGGCGTGACCACCATATACGTCACTCACGATCAAGTGGAAGCCATGACCATGGCAGACAGGATTATGGTTCAGAAAGACGGAGTAACTGAACAGATAGGCACTCCCGACGAATTATACAACCATCCTTCCAACCTTTTCGTTGCAGGTTTCATCGGATCGCCAGAAATGAATTTTATAGACTGCACCTTAATTGAGGAAGGAAACAGACTATGGCTAGATGCCAAGGAATTTAAGATACCTGTGCCTGCCAAAATCGTCCCCGAACTGAAAAGCTACATTGGCGAAGACCTCACAATGGGCATTAGGCCAGAAGACCTGTATGAAAGAGAATCCGTCAAAGGGATCACGCAGAAAAATGCGTTAAGAATGACGGCAGACATCATCGAACCTGTGGGGCCTTATTTGCTTTTACACCTAAGTAAGGGGCGCTGTCCACTAGTGGCAAGAGTTAAAGAAACAACAGCAAGGATTGGGCAAGAAGTAGATATTGAAATGGACCTTAGCAAAATACACATGTTTGATAAGAAGACGACTGAAGCAATAATATGAATTATTCTCTAAAACTAATTTTACCACGCAAAATACTGGAAACCTTTAGGTCAAATGATGTGTTCCCATTTTCCAGATTTCATCGACCTATAGCAAGCATCAATTATACAGTTAACGATGTATCCGTCCTTAAAGGTCTCTTTCGGTGTCTCACCCTTCAGAAGACACGTTAAGAAGTGCTGGAGCTCAAATAAATATCCATAGACCTCATGCTCTCTCCACACGGGATACAACCAACCCATTTTAGCTTCTGCTTTCTCAACAGTATATCCCACTTTCTTCTCTGGCGCAACCGTGAAAACTTTGACACCAGTCTCTCTAGTAGGGTCTATGAAAATCGAGCCGTCAGACCCGTATATCTCAAATCTTAGGTCTAAACCACCATGAGCTGCCCAACTGTTTTCCGACTGACTGAGCTTGTCGTCCTCATACCTAACAAGAGCTAGACTGTTATCTTCAGCTTTTGTTTTGTGAACTAATGTAGCACCCCAACCATGAGCTTGAACAGGCTTTCCGTCAAAGAGATATCGAGCTACCTCAATTGAGTGGCAACCCATGTCCGTTAGGACGCCTCCACCAGCAAGCTCAGGATCCCAAAACCAAGGAGAATGCGGTCCGAAATGAGCCTCTCGGCTTCTGATCCAAAAAGGATCACCAACAACACCGTTTTCAATCAATTCCTTTGCCTTGACGATATGAGGTATAAATATTTGATTTTCAGCGTAACAGTGGATCACCTTCGCCTTTTCAACAGCGTTGAACATGGCCTTAGCCTCACCTACGTTACGCGCTAATGGTTTCTCACATATTACGTGCTTTCCGTTCTCAGAAGCTATTTTGGCTGCCCGTTCATGGATAAAATTAGGTAGTCCTATATCCACTACTTCTACCCTGGAATCTGCACATAGCTTTTCAATAAAATCGTCGCCAAAGTACGTCTTTTTTATTCTCCATCTATGGGCGAATTCAACAAGGGCTTCTTTACTTCGTCCCCCTACGGCTACGACGTTCGCC
>JAOUKN010000139.1 GCA_029882515.1 Candidatus Bathyarchaeota archaeon | reverse complement strand
CTGTAGCACATATGAAAGCCAAGCCCGCATGCTCTGCAAAAGGACAGCATAAATCCGTCACATAGTCCACTTTCAAGAGAAGAGACAAAAGAGCAAATGTTAGACCCCAACATGACGGCACATTCAGGGGATGTGTATAGAGTAAAAAACAAAGAACAACAATAACAGCATAGGTTAGGTCTAAAGAAGGAAACATAGCACTTGTTTCTGTAGCCGTTTTCGCTCAGTTTTTTTGCGTAAATAGCTATGGCACTTGAGAAAATTTCTCATAATCTTCCAATCTGAGTGTGTTAGGTTTGTAGGAGAGATGGATTCTCTCCTATTCCCCCAATTCCCCTTTCTCTTGCCAACACATCATAGTGTTGGTGACAGAAGATAGAGAGGTGTCGCCATATAAGGGCTTGTATTATCCTCAAAATATCAAACTAAATATGGGAAAGGATATCCAGATGTATAAGAGGCACTGCAAAATGAAATTTACACATTTTAGTGTCTATGACGTTGGACTATCCTGTTTGGTAAGTATGTTCTCAGCGGAGGTGCCAGCGAGCTCCTTAAACAGTTCTACCTCTTCTCGAAGTGTTTTTACTTCCCCTCGCAATTTGTCTACCCTTTCCTTCCCCATTACCTTGAGGTGTTCTATCTCCTCGAAAAGACTTGCCTTCTCATTTTCTAGCTTCTCAATTTCCTCTCGCAACTTCCTCAGAGTATTAGTAAGTCCTGCCTCAATCCTTTTCAAATCATGCACACTTTCATTGTATACATTTTTCATATTGGATCCAGTCGTTAATGGCGTGTCGTCAACGCCGGGTGGCTATGCCGCATCTAACTTTTCGGCGTTGGAGAAGGGAGGGAAGTAGGTGTAGATGGCACAACGGGTGTTTCAGAGACAATAGAAACTCGTGCGCTCCTTTTCACCAAGTAGTTGTCCCCTTCTCGGAATACAACACATGGATTTTTGCAGTGCGGGCAATTGAAGTTCAGTGCGTCTAAGAGAAACGCTTTCTTTTTAAGAAAACTGGCTTTTTCCGTCTCCAATTTCTTGATCTTTCGTGTCAAGCTTCTCATTTCTTTCTGAACCGTGGCAATGTTTGTCTCCATCTCCTTTCTTGCTTCTGCTTCAATGCGGTGGCTTTCCTTTTCTTTGAATTGTGTGAACATTTTCTTGGCTTCCTCGTTTATCCGAAGTTTCTCAAGTCTCTTCCTCTCCATCTCTTGATGCCCCTTTTTCTTCAGCTTCTGTTTCTTTGCAGCCTCTCTGGCAGTTTTCTCCTGAGGGGTTAAGGTTTTCTCCAGCTTCCTTTTCGCCATCTTCTTCAATGTTTTGGAGGCTTCTTCAAGATCTTTTGCAGTCTTGAGTTCTGCGACCTTTGGAGTAAACTTGGCTAAAACCTTCTTTGCTGCGTTTAAACGCATTTCTTCAACTTTTTCTTTCTGCTTAGAGATTATAGTCTTGGCTTCTTTCAGAGTTAATTTCCGGTTAATAATCTCTTCAATGATAACTTGGGCTTCTTTGATACTCCTCCCTACAACGCTTTCCAGAGCAACCATGTGCGAAACGCTGATCTTTCCAGTCCACACTCCCTTTTGGACTTCGTCTTGAAATTTGAACACGTTAAGGTGTGCTAAAACCCAGTGGAAATCAACGCTAAGTTCTTTACTTATCTCCCACGGTGTCATGCCTTCCTCAGCAAGCTTCTTGAAATACCTTGCTTCTTCCTCAACAGTATAGTCTTCTCGAATCTTGTTTAGCTTATACACCGAACGTCTAACAATCCCTTCTTTTAGTTTGACCACGCGGACAGGTGCTGTTTTCCAACCCAGTTCTTTAAGGGCTCTTAGCCTTCTTTCACCGTCAATCAATTCATAGGCTGTTCCTTGCTTGCGGACGACAAGTTCAGTGAGAAGTCCGTCTCTTTCTATCTCTTGCTTCAGCTCATCTACATCAAAGATTAATCGTGGCTGATATGGACTCGGTTTGATTGAAGCAATATCAATTTTCATTAACATTCCTCAAATTTCTTACAGATGAAATTTTAGTTCAGATTTCAATTCAGATAATAAATTTCTTAAGACCCAGCGATACTTCAGACTAATATCGTTCACTAATGGATATGCCCTGACGATTGTAGGTGTCTCAGGAAAAAGTACATTCAAAAGACATGAAGGTAGAGTTTCTACATATTTGTGGATGTTAAGCCAGGGTCGAAATGCTTTGTGACCCTTCAAAGGGTGCCAACACAACTTCAGTGTTGCCAACCCTACTCTATCCTGAGCATCCAGACTGGTTGTTTCCTTTGCGCACGCAAGATCCTTGGTACATCAAAGGGTTATTGACCGACAACGATATTGACCATAGATGTATTGATTAGAATACCCTACTTCAAAGCCTATCTTCCAAAAAAATCGTGCGGCCCGCTCCATAGGCATAGAGCAGATTGCGTGCAGCTTGTCAATCCCTGCGACGCTACAACTTTCCCCTTTTCTTAGACCTCAAAAGCTAATATATGCCGTCAATCTATTAGAAAAAGCGATGGAACATGACGGTCTTTATTAAATGGCTGGCTCATGCCAGCTTCCAAATCAGAGGTGCAGGAAAAGTTATGTATGTTGATTTGGAGAAGTATGGAAAAGTTTCTGAGAAGGCAGATCTGATTTTGGTGACACACTCGCACACTGATCACTGTGATCCAGAAAAGATAACGGAGGCTCGTAAGGAAAACACTCTGATCATTGCTCCTAAAGACTGTGTCTCAACGATTGGTGGAAAAGTCAAAACCCTTGAGCCTGGTGAAGAGACAACAGTGAATGGCATAATGGTTAGGGCTGTGGAAGCCTACAATATTAAGCGTTTTAGATCTCCTGGAAATCCTTACCATCCCAAAGAGTTTGGAGTCGGCTACCTGATAACTGTCGAAAATAAGACGATTTATCATGCGGGAGATGCTGATTTTATCCCTGAAATGCGACAGCTTGAGCAGATAGATGTAGCCTTGCTTCCCAGTGGTGACACCTATACTATGGATAACCTCGAGGCTGCTGAAGCGGCGATGGCAATTAACCCTAAAGCCGCGATTCCCATGCATCGTTGGAGCACAAACCCTGAAGAGTTCAGAAAGAAGGTAGAAGCTGATTCAAACGTCAAAGTTGTGCTACTGCGAGAAGGCGAAGAATATCAAGTGGCCTAAGAACAGAACTAGAATAAATGCTCTTTAAACGCAACTGTACGTACAGGCTACTCTTCTATGTGCGTGCGCTTTCTAACGAGGGCTGTCGGGTAGTCCGATGGAGGATGGATTATCTTTACCTGATATTCTTCTCGGGAAATGTTATCGACAACTTTTTTTGGACCTGAGAAATCGTAGTTATGGAAGAAGACCACTGTTTTTTTCTGCATAAGAGATTTTGAGTTTTCCCAATCGCTCTTCACCATTTCGTAGGAATGCCCTCCATCAATGAAGATTAGGTCCATTTTTGGCAAGTTATTGACGGTTTTTGGAAGGGTCTTAACTGAATCTCCTTTGAAAAGCCTAGATTTGCATCCGGTTTTCTTCAATTTTTGTCTCACCTTCTCCATCTGATGATCGTCTTTCTTTCCAAAAGTGTCGAATCCATAGTATTCCACTTTTTCTACTGGAAAGTGTTGGCTAGCGACCATTACCATGTTCCGGGCATTTTCACCATCTGCAACACCAATCTCCATAATCTTCTTACATCTATTCCGAGGTATGTAATCATTAAGAAACGAGTGGGATCTGTACCCAGACCTCCGAAATCCGCTGTTATCCAATTTTCCTCATGAAATTTGTAGACAACCTACTTTAACTACCTATCCTTTACGCGCACATGAGATGAAAGTGAAAATATTCAGCAATCATTCCATCACCGGTTTCCGACATATTCCGGTATTAACACATTGGCATAACATAGACCTTTTCCGCGCTCAAGACGCGTTTTATTCTCTCATCTAAGGCTATTGCATCCACGCGGCCAAGAAAAAAGGGAGTTGAATATATCCAATCCTATCTGACACATCATGGATATTTCTAAAGCATCACTGCGCTCGCACAGGCTCAATATTCTGGAGGCATGCCTCCGTAACCGCCTGGCATTCCACCCGGGCCGCCAGGAGGAGTAGGTGGAGACTTGGTTTTTCCTCCAGATATTACATCATCGATTCTCAAAATCATTGACGCGGATTCTACGGCGGATTTTATGGCCTGTTCCTTAACGCTTAACGGGTCGATGACCCCTTTCTTGTGCATGTTAACAATTTTACCTGTGAAAACGTCGACGCCCATCAAATGTCCGTTAGATTTCTCGTGGGCTGACCTCAGCTCAGCTATGATGTCGATTTTTTCTAAACCAGCATTCTCGGCCAGTGTGTTTGGAATTATCTCCATGGCTT
>JAOUKN010000036.1 GCA_029882515.1 Candidatus Bathyarchaeota archaeon | reverse complement strand
GATTTTTCACGCTGACTAATGCCAGATCATCTTCGGTTGTTCCATACTTTGCCATGTGGGCTGTTGCATGCAGTGCATAATAGGCTGGGAACGTCATTCCGAAGTTGTGAAACTCCCAAAAGTAATACCCAGCTCGCCCAATGAGTTCAAGAATTGTTAAAGTGTCAACTTCCCGCATCTTCTCGACGCCTATCGCCATAGCAATATCGTCGTGACCGCTTGCAACATCGAGGTAGGCCGTGGCAAGTGCTGAGCTACCTGATGCACAGGCAGCTTCGCAGCGAACCATTCCAGCACCAGTTAGCCCGCAGTATTCACTGACAACTACAACAGGGAGCGATTCCTCATACCAAGCTCCCACGGAACCAAGGGCTACAAATTCCACGTCCTTTCCAGTTATGCCTGCATCTTCAAAAGCAGGTTTTACTGCTTCAAATGTGAGCTCGGCAAGATTCACATCTTGTCTAGCTCCGAACTTCGTATTTCCGACCCCTATAACTGCAACTTTCCTCATATACATCACCGTGCATTTTAGATGTGCACTTAATGCCGCACTAACTTAAAAATATATCAACACGCAATTACCCTTTACATGAAATGGACATCACCCATGGAGCTATAGAAAGAACTAACAACACACATGTAAATTGTTAATCATGCTAGTCTAGAACGCCATTTTTGAGGACTCTTATATAGGCGACTGAACTGAGTTAGTATTTCAAGGTGATTGAGATGAGAACCTCAGAAGAATATGTAGAGAAGTTGTATGAGATGAAGAAGAACGTTTACATGGACGGTGAACTTGTGGGGCGTGATGACCCTCGGCTAGCGAAATCAATTAACGTAATGCGCAAAACCTTTGACTTAGTTGAAGACCCGAAATTTAAGGGTTTGATCACTACATTATCTCATCTGACTAGTGAGGAAATAAACCGCTTTACCCACATAAATCGAGATACTGAGGATCTATTAAACAAACAGAAAATGATCCGAAAAGCATGCGGCCTCACAGGTGGGTGCATACAACGGTGCATGGGCTGTGACGCAATAAACGCTCTCTCTGTAATCACTTATGAGTTGGATCAAGCCTTTGGCACGGAATATTACAAAAGATTTCTAAAATACCTGGAATATTTCCAGAAGAGTGACCTCAC
This sequence comes from Candidatus Bathyarchaeota archaeon, assembly GCA_029882515.1. Classification (GTDB taxonomy): domain Archaea; phylum Thermoproteota; class Bathyarchaeia; order Bathyarchaeales; family Bathyarchaeaceae; genus JAOUKN01. The sequence goes on along the minus strand of JAOUKN010000036.1, from coordinate 15,838 downwards.
AGCCGCAGCGGCCCAAACCGATGTTAAAGGAGATAGAAGCTTAAGACCTTTCCAACAAAAAGACCCAGACCTGTATGTTCGTATAGTGGAGAAGAGAAAGGATGGCATCATTGTTAGAGGCGCAAAGAATCACATCACCATGGCAGCCTATGCAGACGAGATAATCTGTTTACCTACTAGAATGATGACCGAAAAAGACTTGGACTATTCGGTGGCATTCGCAGTTCCAGCAGATGCCGAAGGAGTTAAGCTGATTACACACGCGACGAATCCTAGACCCAGGAAGATGCTTGAAGCCCCAGTTGCTGATTTCGGGTTTGCAGATTCCTTCGTAATCTTTGATGATCTTTTCATACCGAACGAGCGAGTATTTCTATGCGGTGAAGCTCCGCCATTTGCCGGATTACTGGCCCACACCTTTGCCTTGTATCACAGACACAGCTACACCGGATGCAAGCCAGCCGTTTCAGACATAATCATCGGGGCATCAGCCCTCGTAGCAGAATACCAAGGGATTGCTGACAAGACTCATGTAAGATCAAAACTGGCTCACCTAGCCAGCGTATCTGAACTTGTTTACGCAGCTGGCATCGCCTCAGCAGTTGCGGGTCAAACCTCGTCTTCAGGAACTTTTGTCCCAGACACCATATATGCAAACGTTGGCAGACGCCACGCTGGCATGAACATTTATCACGAATTTGAAATCCTTGCAGATCTAGCCGGAGGCCTACCAGCAACTCTTCCGTACGAAGGTGACTTCGTGAGTTCAGAAACTCGTCCTTACTTGGAGAAGTATATTATGCGAAGGGCCGATGTGCCCGCTGAAAAAGTACATCGATGTTTCCGCTTGCTCTCAGATATGCTCTGTTCTGCGTCGAGTGGGGCATCAGCATTAGCTGGGGTGCATGGGGGTGGATCCCCAGTTATGGAGGAAATACTCATTACGGCCACGTATGATTTTGAGGAGAAGAAAAAGGTCGCGAAACATTTAGCTGGAATTGAGGAGTAGAAGAATTTCGTTGCTCATTTTTCTCGTAGTACAAAGAGCTCGTCCCTTAGCTTTTTGTGGTCTACTTTGAATGCGTCTGTCTTTGGAACCTCGCCTCTGAATTCTATGAGCTTGGGAACTTTGTAATGAGCCAGGTTCTTCGAACAGTAGTCGATCACTTCTTCTTCGGTTAGTTTTCCTCGGTAATCAATGTCTGGGACCACGATTGCTTTAACGCGTTCTCCAACATCAGGGTCCGGTACACCTATGACCGCTGCTTCTTTGATCTTTGGATGATTGTATAATACTTCCTCTATCTCATGGGCGTACACTGAATATCCCTTGTATTTGATCATATCTTTTGTTCTTTCAATGAAATAGAAATAGCCTTCTTCGTCCATTGTTACCATGTCACCAGTTCTGAACCAGACTTTGCCACCTGCCTTGAAAAAACTGTTTTTGTTTTCCTCAGGCTTATTCCAATACCCCTTCATCACCTGCGGTGCACTTACCACCAATTCGCCTTCCTTCCCTGGTGGGAGAAACTTTTCTGTGCCAAGTTCCGCTACGGCGACATGCGTGTTAGGAAGGGGTACACCAAAGGAACCAGGTTTATTTCTGCCAGGCGGATTTGTGTGTGTCACAGCTGTTGTCTCAGTTAAACCGTAACCCTCACGTATTTCCTTGCCCATGAATCTCATCCAGTCTCGCCGAACCTCCTCATGTAGAGTATCGGCACCACAGAAGATATATTTCAATTTCTTCCAGTTGAAACGTCTAGCCCGCTTTATACCTATAAAATACTTGTAAAGAGTTGGTACACCATAGAATAAAGTCGCCCCATATTGCTCCATTGCAGCTATTATATCTTTCAAATCAGGTCTCGCGAAGAGTATCGCCATTCCTCCGCGTATTGCTCCGGTAAGCATGACTACAGACTGACCGTATATGTGATAGAAAGGCAGCACCGCCACGGTACATTCTTTACCATCCTCTACATCCGGAAAGAAGCGCCGCATTTCCTCCTGAATGGCAACTATGTTGTGGTGAGTCAGTACTGCCCCTTTCGGCATTCCCGTCGTTCCTCCAGTATAGGGGAGCGCAGCCACGTCCGTTTTAGGGTCAATTTCCACTTTGGGTGGACTTGGAGGATGTTTCTTGATTAAATCCTGAAACATGAGCACTCCTGGTCTTTGCTTTATCTCCACAGAAAGTGTTTTTCCCCCAATTCTTCCAAAAAATCGTCCTCTGCTAGGCAGGTAATCTGCGATACTTGTTACAATCGCATGCTCTAGTTCCGTCTCTTCCCAAACTCTTTCAACCTTTTCGTAGAGCAAATCTAGGCAGACAATATTCTTACTTCCACTGTCATTGAGTTGATGCTTTATTTCTCTGGGAGTGTAAAGAGGACTCATGGACGATGCCACTGCCCCTAATCTCAGAATTCCGAGATAAGCAATAATGAACTGAGGACAGTTTGGAAGGAGTATGGCGACTTTATCGCCTTTTTTGACCCCTAGATCATGCAGGGCTGTGGCAAACCTCGAAGACAACTCGTGTATTTCTCGATGCTTTATTTTATTTCCGTAAAAAATCACAGCGGTTGTGTTACCCCATTTCTTGACGGCTTCATCGACCATTTCTAGTATAGATTTCTCAGGGATTTCAACGTCGGCAGGAACGCCCTCAGCATACCATTTCAGCCAAGGTCTTTTTTCATACTCGGCTAATATTTTGTCTGACTGTAACTTTGGCATGTTGCATCATAGAAACTAATCTGTAATGAATATAAAAATTTATTCGCCTTTTACATTCTAAGAGGTGGAGTTTCGGATGCTTATAAGCCCAGATAGATTTCTCTGACGTCCCTATCCTTCATTAGCTCTTTTTTAGTTCCTTCAGTTGCTATTCGTCCGTGTGCAAGGATGTAGATTCTATTCGCTATGGCAAGGGTTATGCTCACGTCTTGTTCAACCAATAGAACCGTAACGCCTGAACGCCAGATTTCCTTGATAATCTCAAGTACTTTTTCCTTAAGTATGGGGGCCAATCCCAGCGATGGTTCATCGATGAGCAACAGTTTAGGTTTAGACATTAGCGCCCTTGCAATGGCGAGCATCTGTTGTTCACCGCCGCTCAACGTTTGAGACATTTGATTTCGCCTTTCTTTGAGCACAGGGAATAATTCGTAGACCCGTTTCAAGTCCTTCTTGACCCCTTCTTTGTCTTTGCGTAAGTAAGCTCCCATCTTCAAGTTTTCAAGGGTGCTCATTTCGGAAAAAGGTCTGCGCCTTTCCGGACAGTGAACAATACCCATTTTCACGATTTTCCAGGCTCTTAGTTTGTCAATTCTTTTTCCATCAAAGGTGATAGTGCCTGAGAGGCTTGGGTGTTCTTTCTTCCCTGGTTCAACCTCGGTCAAGACACCTGATATGGCGCGAAGTAAGGTTGTCTTTCCGGCGCCGTTCGGTCCAACAACACCTACAAATTCTCCATCTTCCACTTTTATGTTAACGCCGTTCAGCGCTATGGCACCATTATAGTGAACCATCAAGTCTTCTACTTGGAGCATGTCACATCTCCTTTCCCATGTACACTTCTATTACCCTTTTGTTTTTGGCTATCTCTTCCGGTTTTCCGTCGGCTATCTTCTCTCCTTGGTGAAGCACAACTACTCTTTGGGCAATTTTCATGAGCGCGTATAGTTTGTGCTCAACTATGACGATGCCGCGTGAGGGCTCATCGAGGTGCATTCGTAAGATGGATTTGGTTAGAAAGTCTGTTTCAAGTGGGTTTAATCCGCCAAAGGGTTCGTCTAGCATTAGCAGATCTGGTTCTGTAGCGAGGGCTCTGGCCATCTCTAGCCGTTTTAGGTCACCGTGACCCACGTTCTCAGCGGGTTCAAGCATTAGTTCTGAAAGACCGACATCTTCTAGCAGGTCTAGAGCTTTTCGTTCGTGGGTTTTTAACCACTCTATCTTTCTTGCTCCTCGGGGAGACTTCATGGATATCATCACGTTCGCGATGACTGGTAAATGGCGAAAGGGTCTGACAACTTGAAATGTTCTCGCGATTCCTTTATTGACAATTTTATGAGGGGCAAGCCCAGTGATGTTTTCATCTTTGAACTTTACTGTTCCGGATGTTGGTTTGAGAAAGCCACTGATTAAATTGAAAAGTGTGGTTTTTCCTGCTCCGTTTGGGCCGATTATGCCGACAATTTCACCTTCATTAATATTGAAACTGACGTTGTTGACGGCTATGAGTCCTCCAAAACGCTTGGTTAGATTATTAACCTCAAGTAGATGCATAATTGAACCCTCTCTGGATGAACTACTCCTTCTTCTTGCGTTTCTTATACGTCTTCCATATCCATTTCCCTCTCTCGTCCAAGTCTCTTGCTTCCTCAAGGTCATGGAGTTTGTCGGTCACAAACCTTGCTATCCCTCTTGGCCACTTAATAACGAGGACTATTACAATCACTGCAAAAATAAGAAATCTTACGTGTTCCCAATCCGTGAATGCCAAGAATGGTATCTGCGTCATTTTTTGTAGAACAAAGCGATCCAAAGTATAATAGATATAAGCTCCTATCAACGGACCGTAAATCGTCCCGATTCCTCCTAAGAATGCCACCATAACCGGAGCAAAGGAGACAGTAAGATCGAGGAATCTCCCCGGACTGACTATCGTTGCAAAGTGACCACGGATGGCACCTATCAATGCGGCGAATAAACTGCTAATAGCAAGCGCCATGAGCTTATATCTTGTCACATTTATTCCGCAAGCTTTTGACGCCAACTCATCATCAAGAATTGACACGAAAACCATCCCTGTTTTCGAATTCGCAATCTTGTATAATATAACCGAGGCTGCAAACACCAAAAACAAAGCGAAATAATAAGTTGCCAATGCAACCGCCCGTATGGCGTCTCTGGAGCCAAAACCTAACATCCTGAAAAACGCTGATGGAATAATGGGAAGGAGAATACCGACCCCAGCCTCACCTCCAGTTATGGGGAGAAGGAGGTCCAACTTGAATAGCTGGACGAGAATCAAAGGTAAGGCCATAGTCACTAAGGCTAGGTAAGGTCCCTTAACCCGTGAGCAGGGCAGACCAATTAGCAGAGAGGCCGAAACACCGACCAAGACTGCTAGGGGTATTGTTATCCACGGAGCCAACCCGAGATTAACTGAGAGTATACCTGTTGTGTACCCACCGATTCCAAAGAACAGGGCGTGACCAAGACTTATTTGCCCGGAGCGACCTACTAGAAGATCCCAGCTGGCTGCAAACGCTGCAAGAAAGAAAATGTCGAATACCGTAAGCTGAATAAACGGATCTGGTTTTGCTACAGGCAAGACTAAGTGAAGCACAAAGAGCAAAAAAGCTAGAAGTCGGGGGGGAACATCAAAGACGTGAGCAGCAAAGCTCGAATAAGCTCTCTTCAGGTAGGCAGTAATCATCAAAACTATCACTCCATTTCTATGCGCTTTCCAAACAAACCTTTAGGTCTTACTAAGAGGATGAGCACCATCGTCGCTATAGGAATAGCTCTTACTATCACCCCGCCTTGAGAAACAAAGACCGCAGCTACTAAATGCTCAACGTATGCGATGATAAAGGCTCCAACTAAGGTTCCCTTGATACTGCCCAGACCACCGAGGACAACGATAGCGAAAGAAGCCCATAGCGGCTCTAGCCACATGTGTGGTACGGCTTGTCCAGCAAGAAGCGCGGATGTGAAGAATACGCCAGCCAATGTAGCAAATGCCGTTGATATAGCCATGGTTAACATATACAATGTCTCCGTGTTGACCCCCATTAGCATTGCCACCTCGTGATCTTGGGATACAGCTCTCATTGCTGCTCCAATCTTAGAATAATTGATGAATGCCCATAAGCCGACGAAAAGACCCAACGAGAGCACGAAGGCCAATATCTTCATGTATGTAACGGACACGCCAATGATTTTTATAGATCCACTAACAAAAGGAGTGACGGGAGCTGAAAACCCGAATCCAATGAGCACTAGTTGCTGAATGATCAAGGCTACGCTGATTGTGACCACCATTATGGCAACTTCGTCTCCCAAAATGGGATGTATCGTCAGTCGATAGACAATGCTGCCTGCAATACCCACGAAAATTGCAGCGAGAATTAAGGCCAAGAGTGGAATTACGGTGGATGTTACACCTAGGGGTCCAAGAATAGATAACAAGAAAGGTCCAAGAGCAGAGAATATGAAAGCCCCAATCATAAAAAATGCGCCATGGGCAAGATTCACCACCCCTGATACTCCATAAATCAAAGTAAATCCAAAAGCCAGCAACGCATATAAACCACCTAAAATTGCGCCATTTATTAGGATATTCTCAATCAACACTATTCACTTGACTGAAAGCATTTCCAGATAGGTAATTTAAAGTTTTTGACTCTTGCTGTTTGTTGTAATAAATGGGATTGAGAACCAATTGACCAGATATTCTAGGCTTGCGCCCTCATTTGTCATATCTAAACGACAACAAAAAATTCAATTTTTAAGGGCTAAATAAAAAAAGAGGAGGATGGTTCTTTTCAGAGGCACTATTAGCTGTCACACCAAAGCGGGAAGTACATGTCAAAGGTTTTCCCGAAATCCAACGCAATCGCTAGGATGTCGTCTACTCGTATCTTGTAGTCGTTGGTGACGTCAATCCGTCGTTGCCACCTATCGTGCCCAGGCTCGCTTCCAAATGCCAAGGCGGCCTCCAAAATATCGTCGACTCGGACCTTGCCATCGTAGTTCACATCGGTCTGATTCGGATACATCCAAGGCGGAAACGCCCAATCTTTGACGTAACTCAGGAGTGTCGTGGGAGGATAGTCAGCGTACATGGGGCATACAACTTCCATTCTTCCAGCCTGCCACTGAACCATCATGGCTCTTGTGTATTGGGGACTGACCCAAAATGGACCAACCGAATTGCAGAAAACGTCGTGGGGAATAGGCGATGTTGAGAATTTGAACTTGCCGGTAAGCGAATTCGTGTCGATTGCTTCAAGCGCTGACACCACTGCATTAGCATCTGTTGTTCCAGCCGCCTCAATAGCTTCCTTCACAACGTTCACTCCGTTATATGCACCATATGCAGTGTAGATTGGCCAGATGCCCAGATTCCCTGTATGAGCGTCGAAGTCATCCCAGAATTGCTCGGCTTCAGGACTTATGGGGGTATCAGTTCCGACGAAGTTGAGAGTGCTTTCGTACTCGCAAGCTCCGCCTAGAGTTGGCCAGTAGGTCTGCAGTTGCGCTACTACGTTGATGCCCACAGGAACAGCCTTCACTTGCGCGGCAGCCCACGTTCCGATCACAGTTCCACCTACGGGCGCTGAAAATATGTGGATTAAGATTCTAGCTTTGCTGGCGACGACGTTACCTATCCAACTTGAAACGTCCACTTGATCGTATGGTATTCGATCGGCATACGTAACATTGGCATATGCTCCGAGTAGACCTGGGTAAATCGATGAATTTGTAAGGTATTCATGTATTACCAAAGTCCAGTCAAGTGCTTCTGTGAGAACGGCAACCTTAACTTGTGTTATGTTCTCATATGGCCCCATGTTAGGGCATCCATAGATTGGCAACATTTTAGCGATCAAGGTCTGTATTGAACCAGCTACCGTCATGAGAAGTACAGTTGAGTTGGTGGGGTTCACTCGAAACAGGTATTTGTACGTTTCGTAGTCTCCAGTGATAGGATGCAACCGATCCATAATCAGTTCATTTGTAGATGCGCCGTTGATGAGGAAGATCACAGGGTCTTCTAGGTACGGATACACCTGCCCCATTGCCATTTCAATCATCGGGCCGGTGACTTCAGTTCTGAAACCGCCTATCATAATCCGGCATCCCTCGTTGTAGAGCCGCACAACCTCAGCCTGGGCCTCATCAATATCTATGCCAGGATATGAGTTCTCATTTCCCTCAACCAGTGTAATGTTGCGATAGGTACCGCCGACATTTACACCGCCTGCGTCATTGATCTGCTGGGCGGCTATTTCGGCGCCTTCCTTCATCCCACAGGGAGACCAATGGGGTAAACCGACAGGACCTATGATACCTATCTTTATCGGATCAGGGACCCCCAGTGTTGGAGCAATGATAAGTAGCGTGCCTATGAGAATCATTGTTAGCACTGTTGTAGTAATCACTTTTTCTTTCATTCTGTTATCTCCTTTCTTCGTTTAAACAAAGGGTAGTATCTCACACGATATTAAAAGCGTTATGGAAGATAGTTACATAACAAGGTACGGACGATTGTAAAGCTACGTCTCTCTCCAAGTTTCGTCACTCGACCGTCTTATGCTTATTTTGCATCAATAATTCCCCTGCAAATTCTCGTGGCCCCGCGTCCTTATTTCAGTTGATTATATCGATTCAGAGATTTCATTAGGTTAGGTAGGCTTTGGAAGAGGAGTTGAGAGCGACGGTAACTCGCTCCCCCCGCACCGCCTGCAGCATTCACATATAAGCTAACGCGTTAACGCAGACAAACTAAACTGCTCGCGCGTTGGTCAACAGTGTCATGGCTAAAAGGTTAAAAGCTGCGTGCGTGCAACAGATTTAGTGCTTGAAGGGAAAAACTATGCCTTTCCAATCTATTCTCTATGATAAACAAGACCATATAGTATGGATAACTATGAATCGTCCACACTCACTGAACGCCTTGAATCGAACTCTATGGCGAGAACTCTACAAAGTCCTTGAAAAAGCCGAAAAAGATAGAGACGTAAATGTGATAGTGATAACTGGCGCCGGCCGGGCGTTCTCAGCCGGTGATGACATAAAGGACGTCGCAAGTCTTAAGAGCCAATCAGAAATAAGAGATTTTTTCTTTAATTATGCTGTGCCAACAGTAATGAAGCTCATCGAGTCAACTAAGCCCATAATCGCGGCTGTCAATGGACCCGCCTACGGCGGCGGCTGTGAAATTGTCATGCTCTGTGACATGAGTATTGCTTCTGAAAATGCCGTATTTGCAGTGCCTGAAGCTCGCGTAGGAGCCTTGCCGCCAATTGCAAGTGCTATTGGTGCATACCTAATTGGTAAACTCAACACAACTATGCTGGCACTGACTGGAGACCCAATAAGTGCACAAGAAGCGAAATCCATGGGCATGGTAAACAAGGTGGTGCCAGCCGAAGAATTGAAGAAAACTGTTAAGGAAGTTGCGAATAAGCTTATGCTTTCAGCACCGACATCAATCAAGGCGATTAAAAAGATTATGAATGAACAAATTCAGCTCAAGCAGTTGGAACGAGCTGTCGAAGAGCTCATAGCTCTCTTTGAGGTTGGAGAAGCTAGGGAAGGACATGATGCCTTTATTAAGAAAAGATTGCCAGAATGGGTTTCAACTAGATAGTTCCTGGTCTCGCTTTATCTGTTTCTTCTTCTTCCTCTCGAATGCTTAGACTTGCAAAGATCGCAATGATCAATGCGATAGGAAAGTCTATTAGTATCAATGCGAGCGAAACCTGTGACATATTCAAGACGGCGCCGAAGAGAATTGAAGCAGCTAGAACTATAGCGAAAAGAACTAAGAAATACATTTCGATCATTTTCATTCTCCTCATTACGCCACCGCCAGTCCGATCTTAATGTTAAAACTTTTTATGTATGTTGATATCATACGAGCTAGATAACTCGTCAACTATATTAGTCCACTGTCAACCAGTTGATGAATACAGGTATAAATTCAGTTTCCAGACATGCGTTTTGCTTATTTTGTTGCCTTGCGAACGGCAGGGCCTAGGCGCCCAAATTTCATAGCATCACCCATGGAGCCCTTGATACTGTATTGCTTGGCGAAGTATGCTCTTGTCTGATCTAACTCTCCAGTCAACATTTTATGGAAGATTTCTTCCGGACCTTCTAACGTTACATTAGGCGACTCGTGCTCACCTAGATGGAAGGAAGCTGTACCTCCCTCCGTTCTTATGTAGAAGTTATCATCCCCTTCGACGACAAACTGTATGACTTTGTCCCACCCGGTCATGATTCCTTTTGCTTCATCAACTTCGTTGGCCAATCTGGCAAATTCTTTATAGCCATCAACTACTCTTCCCATTTTCATATCACCTTTTCCCAGAGCTTTAGAACGAAATAGTCACAAAATCAACATTTAAACTTTATCATACATTCTGATGACCTGCGTGCATACATCTGCAACCACTATCGCTAGTATAGAAATCACAACCACACGGTTTGAATATCGAAGATTTGCATTCGGATACATGTATCAAAGAACCAAAATGTCTTAGAACACAGATTACTTCAATGCTCAACCCCACACAAAAAACTATTAGCACCTTCAATACCACTGCTAATGCTCTATTGAGGGGATGACCATGACGATGCAATACACAATTGATGACTTGTCAAAAATTCCCCAGATTTATCTTCCAACACTGAATCATGCGAAGGATGAAGTAGCGTTTTACTGGGACAAGACAGGAATCCTAGAATTGTATGTAACGAATCTCAGAACGAGAGAAACTAAACAGGTTAGTCATGGCGAGTGCCCCCGCGCCATCCGCGCCGGCTTTGTCTGGACAAGAGATGACGAGAACTTGGTGTTTGCCAAAGATAAAGCTGGAAATGAGAACCATGACCTAGTTAGAATCAATATTGACTCAAAAACTGTAGATCGACTTACCAACACGCCAGAACATCAAGACTACCCAGCAGACACAAGTTCCGACGGCAAATATATAGCGATGCCTTCGACAAGAAAAGGACAACTCAACCTTTTCAAACTGAATATAAACACAAAGGAGGCCATTCAACTAACCGATCATCAAAATCCAACATGGGGAGGACTCAGCTGGAATCCAAAAACCGAATGGATCACCTACAATGCGAATGAAACAAAAAACTTGCAAAATACTGATATTTGGATTGTCAAATCGGATGGAAGTGAAAAGAGAAAGATCATATGCATGGAGGAAGGTTCCCAAGACATTGTAGTTGAATGGAGCAATGATGGTAAACTATTAGCTTTCACTACGAATGTAGGTGGTCTCGACCAGCCGGGAATCTATGACTTCCGGAACGAAGATATTCGCCTTTTGGGCGAAGCAAAATGTGAAGAATATGCTTCCACATTTACAAGAGATGGCAGAAAACTTGTATGCTTAAGAAATCACGAAGCAGCGATTACCCCGATCATATATGACTTGAAAACCGGTGAATGTGAAGTCTTGGACTTTCCGAAAGGTGTAGTCGGAGGATACTTGGGCTTTCGCGCAGAGTTGGCAATGCATGATAAATACCTGATTGGAACATTGTCCACTCCAACTGTCCCAAGTTCACTTGTAGCATATAATTTCAAGACTGCTGAAATAGAGAATCTAATTGAACCACGATACGGATCTGTCAATCCCAGTTTCTTTATCTCACCTCAATATGTTAGATACCAGTCTTACGATGGTTTGGAAATCGCTGGCGTGATGTACAAACCGGAATACATTGAGGAAGGCAAAAAGGTTCCTGCACTAGTCATGATTCACGGCGGTCCAACTGCTCAATTTTTTCAGACTTTCAATATACTCGGACAGATTCTCGCAAGCAGAGGCTTTGTGCTATTGCAACCCAACGTTAGAGGAAGCACCGGCTACGGGAAAGCGTTCCAAGATATGAACATCATGGACTGGGGTGGAGGTGATCTTGAAGACGTTGCCGCAGGCGCAAACTACCTCAAAACACTACCCTTTGTTGACAAGAAACGAGTAGGTGTCTTTGGCGGAAGCTACGGGGGATACATGACGTTCCTTCAAGTTACCAAGAAACCCGACTTATGGAGTGCAGCGTGCGCGTGGATAGGGATTTCACATCTCAAAACCTTCTATGAACGATCACAACCTCATTTTAAATATTTCATCAGAATGAACATGGGCAATCCTGATGAAAATTCTGAACTTTGGGAAGATAGAAGCGCACTAAATTTCGCTGAAAACCTTCGATGCCCGATCTTAGTAATTCATGGCGTAAATGACCCCCGATGCCCAGTTGAAGAAAGCCGCCAATTTCGAGACAGGTTAATCGAGCTCGGAAAGAAAAGCGGAGAAAATTTCGAATACATCGAATTCGGAGACGAAGGCCATGGCGCCTATACAGACATGTCAATGCGCACTCGCACATTCAAGCTGTTGGTTGATTTCTTCAACCGAATACTTTCAACATAGTATTGCAGTGTGTGTATTGAAAATGATTTGTTTGATCCCTTGTCATCCATGTTTTAGCTATGGAAGTCGCCAGCCCGAGCCTTTTGTACATGCATGTTTGTTGTTTCGTGTTATCTCTATTGATAAACTTATAAAACCGTATGACAGAAGGTACTGCGCATATTAAGGATGGATAAATATGGGATTCAGAAAAACAGATGTCTGTGAACTCTTTGGGATAGAGTATCCAATAGTCCAAGCCGCTATGGGGCCCTTTGTAACTACTAATTTGTGTGCAGCCGTTTCCAATGCAGGAGGATTAGGAGTCATCAGCCACACGGGGACTTTCATATACCTTAAAGAACGCGACCCAGAGTTTTTCAAGCAAATCCATGATTTCGCTCCAATACTGGTCGACAGCACCCTTAAGATGGAAGAGGATCTGGGCGTCATCACTCTAGAAGAACTGAAAAAAGTCAGCAAACTTACGAACAGACCCTTCGGAGTCAATGTGCGAGTGGCGAGAGAACAACCTGATGCAGGCTATCTAATAGACTCCATAATTGAGGAAAGAGAAAAGGATCCAACGCTGGCAAAGAATCTGAAGGTAGTGATTACATCAGCAGGCAGCCCTAGTCTTTATACGCAAAAACTCAAGGATGCCGGACTAATTGTTGTTCACGTGGTACCATCAGTGTATCATGCCCAAAAATCGGAAACTGCGGGAGTAGACGCAGTGGTTGCTTCAGGACACGAAGCCGGAGGGCACGTAGCCTGGGACCCAGTCCACACCACAGTTCTGCTTCCAGCCGTAAGGAAGACAGTAAACATTCCGGTCTTATCTGCCGGAGGATGGTGCGACGGAAAAGGGCTTGTAGCTGCCTTAGCGCTCGGTGCAGGGGCCATCTATATGGGTACCAGGTTCATTGTGACCAAAGAAAGCGACTTTGCCGAAGGGTACAAGAAAGCTGTTCTAGGAGGAAAAGAGAGGGACACAATAGTGACCGCGGGAATCTTTGGTCCTATTCGAGTTCTCAAGAATCAATACTCTTTGAACCTTCAGAAACTGCTTGATAGCATGACAGGTACTCTCCAAGAGAAGTCTGAAGATCCAAAGACATTGGATGCAAAAACAAAGATCTCCTGGGCTGATTCCTATAAGCATGGCAAGACTGAGAATGCACCCGTATTAACTGGGGAAGTACAAGCGTTGATAGATGATATACCAACAGTAAAAGAACTCGTCAGTGGAATAATGAAGGAAGCCGAAGAGATCATTACGAAGAAACTGCCCCGCTTTATGGCTTAGAAAGGGGCGCACCCCTTTTTTGTAATCTTCTTCAGTATTCAATCATCTTTACAACTCCGACCGGAGTTAATCACACGTCTTTTATCAGATTTCTAGTGAATTCGTTCCGCTTCTGTTCTAACGTAGGCTTCTCTAGGAGTCTTTTCTGGAGCCTCATCTTTGACTTTAACTAGCTTGATAGCATCATTTGGACAATGATAAGCGCAGAGCCCGCATCCGATGCATCTTTCCTCTAGGAAAAGGATTCGCTCTGACTCGCTATCGTGGGCGGCGTGGTATATGATGGCCTCCATGGGGCAAATACAGACACACTTCTTACACCTATTGCAGAGCCCGTCATCTCTTACTGGGAGAAAATTCGACGTAGCAACCGCTCTTGGGTTGTGCAGTTCTGAAATGCCTCTTAGGATTAGGCAGGCGCAAGTGCAACAGTTGCAGACGAATTGAGGTCTAGTTTGAACATTTGTGGTGGAGTGAACCAAACCCGCCTTTTCGCACTCTTCTAGCAACTCTAACGATTCTTCAACGTCTAAATAGCGTCCGTACCCTCTCTCCACCATGAATTCTGCAGAGTATCCGAAGACAAGGCAGGTTTCCAATGGGTGATCACATTTCTTTTTTGTTCTACAGGCGCAGTTTATGACAGCCATTGTTTGAGAAGTTTTGATGAATTCAGACATTTTTTCATAAGGAAAAATTGTGAGTTCCGCGTTTATTTTCTTGTCAAGAGTTATAGTCTTTTCGATGGGCATAACTCGAGCCCAAGGATAATTAGACGCCCCGGCTTCCAAGCCATAACCATCTAAATAAGCTCTTTCCGTAAGGTTGGCTACTTTCCTTTTTTCATCCGAATCACGCCCAGAAGAGAAATAGAATTCAAAGATTCCTGGAACCATCGGCATCAAACTGTAGTATACCTGGTTGTCTCTCCTGCTGGTATACCTAAAAAGCAATCCTCTAGAAACCAAACGGTCCACAATGACCTGAACCTCTTCTCGAGATTTTCCTGTTCTTTCGATGATCTGGGGCATTGTTTCTGGGTCTTGATAGGGAGCTTTGAAGTGAATTAAGAACTCAGCCTCCGCTTCGGTGAATAAAATCTTGAGCATTTTCATTGTTTCTTTCGTTCTTGGAACCTTTATAGGCCATAAGCTGATCTTCTCTCTTAGTTTCTCGTAAACATCGACTTCCGCCATAAACATCGCCACTTATGGGAATAGGACTTCAGTCTATTCTTAATAAACATACCCAAATTTACTGTGTGTCAGTCTAGCTTCAGTTTGAAATAGTAATTCTCTCAATCCTTTTTCTAAGTTACATTTAATAGTCGCATCAGAGACAGACGTACGTCTAAACTCTCAAAATAGAAGGAGGAAAGTGAATGAAAGAAGCTGTGATAGTTGATTATTTACGATCCCCATTTTCTCGATCAAGACCCAGACAACCTGAACGAGACAAATTTAACAGTTTGAGAATGGATCATGTCGGTGCCATGTTGATAGAGAAAATCGTCAAACGAACGGGTATAGATCCACATGAAATCGGAGAGGTGCAGGTGGGTTGCGCCTTCGGTGTATGGGAGCAGTGGACATATGGAGGACGATCAATCACGATGCTGGCTCATTTACCTGATGACGTCCCAGCAGTCTTCGTTGACAAGCAATGTGGTTCCTCAATGAGCGCATTACATCTGGGTGCTATGGAGATCATGACTGGCCATTCAGATCTCACGATTTCCTGTGGAATGGAGCACTTAACCCATGTCCCAATGGGAGTGGAAAACCAATGGATTAATCCGCCAATGGATTTAGTGGAGAAAGAGGAATATAGAAAGTACGAAATGGAAACTGGTTTTGTCATGGGGTTGACCGCAGAAAAGCTCTTCGAAGAAGGCACCAAAAAATTCGGGATAACCAGAGAGGACATCGACAAGTGGGGTCTAAGAAGTCATCAACAAGCGGCAAAAGCTCAAGAGGAAGGCTTCTTCAAAGATGAAATCTTGCCTATTGAAATTGTTCTTCCTGATGGATCAAAGGAAGTTGTTGATCAAGATCTCAGTGTAAGATCTGATACAACATTGGAGAAGATTCAGAGTCTCCCACCAGCTTTCAAAGAAGGCGGCGTGATTACGGCAGGCAACTCCTCTCCTTTAAACGCTGGTGCATCTTGCGTAATGCTTGCTTCTAAAGAGAAGGCTAAGTCACTCGGTTTAGCCCCACTCGCTACGGTCAAGTCACTAGGATGGGCAGCAGTTCCTCCTTCAGTGATGGGGAAGGGCCCTGTTCCAGCTAGCCGTAAGGCACTCAACCATGCAGGACTAGAAGTCAAAGAC
>JAOUKN010000001.1 GCA_029882515.1 Candidatus Bathyarchaeota archaeon | reverse complement strand
AATAAAGGCGTCTCCAAAAAGCCCTCCAGCAGAAAAACTCACAAGATACAATAGTATTCTCTTCAAATATTCTTCTTTTAGCGAGAAAGTCAACACGCCGACCATGGAGATTAAACTAACGATGACAACGCTTGCTAGACTATATAGCCAGACATCCGTCACAGAATCCCTCAAACTGAACACCTAAAGAAGACTGCTAAGACTTTTTATTTTTTCCTTTGTTCTGGAATCAAATAGGTTCACGAACGCAATTTTTAACGTAAAAGTATGTTTCATTGTTAGTTTGGACACTAACAAACGCTAACAAATGCGGGGGGGGGAAAAAAACCCTGTGTACATTTTGCGTCTTTTTTCGAGTTTATTTTTGAAAAGAAGGATTTCAAAGAATTCTACACAAGCGCGCGGTGACATTTCATTTCTATACTTTTGTTTACAAACAGTCCTCAGCATCTGTGTAATCATAAACGGATGCTTCTTTCTAGGGAGTGTCTCCCCTATCTCACGCGGGGATTAACCCTCTTAGAAAAAGAATGCTACTCTCTTTGAAGGACCAAGAACACAAAAGTCATGGTAATAAGCATAGAGGTTTTCATGGAGTCAACACTTTGTGTTTTCCATCTATTTCACTGGTTCATTAGCTTGTAACATATTCTTTTCACACTTCTCAATCGAAAAATTCTCTCTGCGGAAAAGTCACAAAGAGTTAATAGAATCATAGTACAATACTCTTAATAGTTTCGCGCGCGCCATATTTAGTGACAGGGGAGGAGAAGGGTGAAGAGAATAGTTTCTAGTTTGATGTGGATTTTCCTTGTAGCAGACATTCTAATATTAGCATCGAATATTCAACCAATCATGGCATCTGGAACTATCTACATCAGGGCTGATGGTAGTGTTGATCCAATAGATGCACCTATTTCGAGTCTGGACAACGTTACTTATACCCTGACATCTAACGTCTCTGGATGCATTGTTATTGAGAGAAACAACATTTTGATTGATGGAGCACAATTCACAGTTCAGGGAATAGGGAATGGAACAGGAATAGACTTGACCTCAAGAACCAATGTAACAATCAAAAATGTGGAGATTAGCGCATTTTATTATGGTATCTGCATTAATGCTTCGTCAAGTATAACTATATCGGGCAACAATGTAACCGCAAATATGGGAATAGGAATCTATCTTGAAGATTCCAATGATAGTGTTGTCTTCGAGAATTTGGCTATAGGTAATTTGATTGGAACTTGCATCGATCACTCTTTAGGTAACGTGTTTAGTCACAACGGCATTTCGTACAATAGTGTGTGTGGAATAGACTTGTACAGTTCTTATAATAACACAATTACGGATAACAGCATATTTAATAACAACAATGGAGTCTACCTTGCGCATTCCAGTAATAACACCTTTTTCCATAATAACCTCATTAATAACTCTAGGCAGGTCAGCTTCTCTTCATGGAGTGAACCCACTGACCCTCCATCAATCAACATTTGGAATAGCACCTACTCTTTGGGGGGCAATTATTGGAGCGAATATTGGAGTGCGGACATGTTCCAAGGACCATATCAAAATGAGACTGGCGGTGAGGGCATCGGAGATCAACCTTACGAAATCGACCAATACAACTATGATAATTACCCATTTATGCAACAAGACGGATGGAGCTTTCAGATTACCCATGAACATGACATAGTTGTTTCAATGATGCAAGCTCCAAGTTGTATCTTGCCTGAAGCTCCAACTACCATCAGTGCAGTGATCCGCAATTTAGGCTTCAGCCATGAATCAAATATACATGTTCAACTTCTGGTCGAAGGCACTCTCTATGCTTACTCACTCACTCCACAGCTTGCTAGTATGTCGAGCATAATAACCAATTTTCCGTGGATATCACCTCAGACAGAAAACATATACAACCTAACCATCCATGCCGTCCCTGTACCTGGAGAGGACGTGACGAATAACAACTCTGCTTGCAAATTTGTGGAAGTAAGCTATATTGAACCTCATGATGGCAACGCTATATGGATTCAACCTTCAACGTCAAGTTTTTTCACGGATACGGTTTCATTTGGTTACAGGTTCAACGTCACTGTCTGGATAAACCTCACAGTTTCTTCAGGATCGTGGAGTTTCAAATTGGTTTATGAGAAGAATCTGTTGAGTGTGACGCGATGTGTTTACACTGCGGGGTCCAAAAGTGAATTCTATTCTAATATTTCTACCTTTGGAATTACCCCTGCCTTCATGCCTTGGAATAGCACTCACAACAGTATATATTATGGAGAGTGTGTATTTGGTGAACCTTGTAGAAATCCTGGGTATGGAAGCTTGGCGTGGATTGAATTCGAGGTGATCAATGTTCCAGCGGACGGAGTCACATGGACCAGTCTTCTCTCGTTCGTTGGTGTTTACCCGGATGATACTGAAACCTTTGCGCAGGAACCGGATCAAAGTTACATTGCTTTGGATGCTGACGGAAGCATTTACAGAATTATTGGAGTAGTACTCATTGGCGATGTTAATGGGGATGGAAAAGTTCGAATCGATGACATTCTTGCTATTGTGATAGCCTTTGGAAGTAATTGCGGAGACCCGGAATACGATCCGAACACAGACATCAACAAAGACTGCAAGATACGAATTGATGATATTCTAATAGCTGTCCAACACTTCGGAGAAGATCAATAGCTCTATAGATACCCATTTTGCGCGGTTTCAGGCTAGAAACAGAGAAAAAGCCTTATCGTTTACAGAATCATATTTTGCTATGGTGATGCTCCGATCAGCGAAGAGCTTACCTATATCTTCTATAACTAGTTTTTTGCTGGTTGCGCGCGCGCAAAACGTTAGTTTGGCAGTTTGATGAATCTTTGCCTGCACGGATTTCGCTTGTCTGTTGACAATTCATATGGACGTTCTGTCTTTTAGACTCGACAGCGAATTTAGATTTAATAGTAATGGATGAAAAGCTATATGATGAGTGAAGTTTCAATGCATGAACACACGCATCCATCCAAAATCACAAGATATCTCGCAATCGCCTTGGGCATTACCGCTGCTTTCTTCGTCATTGAATTGGTAGGAGGCACTTTGACAAAGAGCTTGACCCTCCTCACTGATGCTTGGCACATGCTAAACCATATCTTTGCTCTGGTCTTCGCCCTTACAGCTGCATGGCTCGCCCTACGCCCTATCTCAGTCACACGAACCTACGGCTACTATCGCACCGAGATCCTAGCCGCCTTTTTGAACGGAATTCTCTTGTGGGCAGTTGCAGGATACATCGTCTATGAGGCCTTTCAGCGGATTCTACAACCAATTGCAGTCGAGAGCCTAAACATGTTGACCATTGCGGTTTTAGGCCTCATAGCCAACGTGCTGACTGTAGCCACGCTCTCACGGTCCAAGGATGAAAGTCTAAACATTAAAGGCGCCTTTCTACACGTGGTCGCCGATGTCTTAGGCTCGATCGGAGCAATTTCAGCTGGAATAATCATGTATTTCACGGGGTGGTACCAAGCAGACCCACTAATCAGTATGGTGATAGCCGCGCTGATCTTCTATAGTTCAGGGAAACTTGTCCGCGACTCTCTGAACGTTCTCCTGGAAGGCGTTCCCTCCCACATCGATGTAAGTGAACTAAATCGCAGAATACTTGAAGTAGAAGACGTGAAAGAAGTCCACGACCTTCATGTCTGGTGTATCACCCCCACCACGATGTGCTGCATGAGCGGTCACATTGTAGCAGAAGAGGGAACTGACCGGAAAAAGCTAATCACCACTTTGATCACTATGTTGAAAGAAGAGTTTGGAATTGACCACACAACTATCCAACTAGAAGACGAATACTATCCGAAAGCGGCTAGCGAACACTAGAAGCCCATCTGCCTGTTAGTTTATCGGTTTGTGTATGCCTCAACGGCTTCTATTGAATGTATACACACTGAACTCGCGTTCTGGATTCAGATGTGACAGACGACGCCGAGACCCAACTCATCAACTGCTATCATGGCAGTTAAACCTAAAAGAAGCAGGGCAATCCGCGATTGGAGGAATCTAGTAAAAACAACATCAAGACCTTCTCCGTTCTCTATCCTGATAATCCCATACCATTTTCTCAATATCTAACGGAAGCATCTCCCTTCGCTTAAATCTCATTGTCTTGCCTCACGTTAGCGACTTGAAGGAATAGAAACTCAAAGTGTGGTTGAGAAAAGCGTGAAATAGTGGTTTAACCAAGTGATTACAACTTTTCTATAATGTTCGAAAAAACAGAGAAATAATGCAGAAATATTATAGAATATTAAGAACCGAAAATCTTATATGCCATTTTATGGTAAGATGTTCACATGAGAATTCTAGGGGGAAGAGAGAAGTGAGAAAGATAGCGTGGAGTGGGAAGTGGAACAGAGTTCTTGTCATATTAATTGTTGCAGTTCCCATGATCCTTCTAGGCGCGTCTAGACTGATGGGAACACCCGGGATCGGAACAATTACGGTAGAACCTGTAAGCTGGCAGATGTACCGGCCGAAATTAGATCCGTATGACACTCACCATATCAATGAGACAATCAAAAACAGGTATTCAGACGATTATACATCAACAGAAGTAAGTGTATACATTATGGATTATGTGGAAGATTGGTCGTGGATACCGTTTGTATACAAAGATGGAATAGTCTTCAAAGTTAATGTTACCGCAACTGTTGTAGAAGGCGTCGACGCATCTTTTGCCATCAAATTTCGTACCCTTGACGACTACTCCATCGTAGAGGTGAGCGGCCCCGATCAATTTCTAGTTCTGCGTAACGCAACAGTGACGGAGATGAGACTAGTCAGTAGAGAGTGGACGAGCGATGGCTGGCACAATCTGGGCGAAGCGTATGTACATGCTGAATCCACAGGTTCATTTTGCAGCCTACGAACGCAGGTAGAATGGATGTTCAATGACCAAAACATTGAAGACCACAAGCTTGAAGTGAGTTTGGAATTCACGTATTTCAACCAAACAACTAGCCAAAAAATAGTGATGCCAATAGCCTTGGATGTACCGATTTCCACCTGAATGGAGGCTAGAACTTGAAGAGAAAGATAGTGGTCGGCTTCCTAACAGTGCTGTTAATGCTGCCGATGTCGACCTACATTCTGCCAGTATCAGCACAATCTGAAGACCCAACATGGCAGATGTACCGTCCGAAATTAGATCCGTATGACACTTACCATATCAATGAGACAATCAGCAACGCTGACACCAATGATGAGGCATCGGTGGGAATAGGGGTAAACATTATGGATTACGTGGAGGATTGGCAATGGGATCCCTATCTTGGTAGGGATGGTGTAGCTCTTAGGGTGGCCCTTACTGCGAACACAAGGAAGGGAATCACATATTACCACCTTGGCCCTTCGCTCTATGTTGCTGATGAATGGATTGAAGCAGTTGATCCAGTGCCTATCATCGGTGACAATAATGGTACATGGCTTGACATCACGCTTGACGATGGTGCTCGCTTTTTTGGTGGTCCAGGTTATGAATGTCAAAGCGCTGAATACAACAAAGTTTGGGTGTGTGATAACGGTTTTCTAAGCTTTGACAGTGAAATCACAGATCCGCCGCCACCCGCCACTACGATTCCCGATCCTGCAGAACCGAACAGTCTTCTAGCTGTTCACTGGGCAGATCTTCTTGTGGATGACCAAGCTGAAATCACGTATTATGGCAATTTGGATGTGTTCTGTGTATTGTGGAAGAACGTTATAAACAAAAACAACGGGCAACGACAAACTTTCGAGGTGATCATAGAACGTAACAGACTTTTCGAAAGAGGCCAAAATGCAATTAAATTCTTATATCAAGATGTAACATGGGCCGACAGTGGCGCACTAGTAGGTATAGAAGACCAGGAAGGATACAAAGGTACGTTGGGATCTCAACCCCTTAATGGGGAGAAACTTGAGTTTCTACCACACAAAAAATCGGCTGAAATCAGAAAGCTTAAAATCAAAATAGAAAAACAAGGATCTGATCCAAATGCACTAATTGACATAGATGCGGGCGAGGATTACGAACGGCTTAAAGGAATAAATGTTATGGTTGCGAACGATAATCCAGATACCGAATATTGGTATTCAGACGCCCTTAATGACGGTCTTGCATTACTAATGTCCAGTTTTGTAATTCCGATTCTCCTAAAATCCAACACAGCGGGCTTAATCTTCGAGATTAGCTTGATTACACTTGACGCCGCCGCGGCGTATGCTAGAGAGTTTTCACCCTTTAAGAAGGAGGAAGCAGACGTTGTAGATGCGGGTATCAATGACCCCGAGGCCCACGTTTATGCAAAAGCTGAGGGTGCTTATGGCTGGCCAGTTGACGCAGCCATCGGTGCTCAAGTTCATTGGGTGTTCACCGATGACACCACGGAAGACCATTCGGTCAAGATAACTGCTGAACTGGAATACACCTACTACAACACATATGGTGTCAGCTATGATGATACGATATCAACATCAGTAATCTTGAACATGGAAATAGGCCATGCTTTAACGCTCTCTGCCAACTCAGGTGGAACAACTGATCCTCTGCCTGGAGACTATACATATCACAAAGGAACACCTGTCGAGGTCACAGCACTTCCCAACGATGGATATGACTTTGACTATTGGCTTCTCGACGGATCACCAGACGATAACAATCCAGCAACAGTCACTATGAACACCGACCACACCTTAGAAGCCTACTTCAAAAAAACCTATACACTGACTATTCAGACGACTACTGGAGGGACGACCAATCCTTCGCCAGGGCCTTACGTACATGACGAGGGAACCCCCGTAACTGTTTGGGCAATTAATTATACGAATTATGAGTTTAATTATTGGAAACTCGACGGACAACCCAAGTATGACAATCCATATACGGTTACGATGAATTCAGACCACACTTTGACCGCCTACTTCTCATACGTTGGCGGCGGCGGCGGAGGAACATGCCCAATTCTCTACGTCTACGATGGCGAGAACTACATAGATGAGGGAGCGCTAAACATACATAACCCCGAAGGATTTGACGTAGTACATCGACGCATACTAACTACTGACCCAGAACCAGTGAATAACAAGGTGTTACTGCGGTTAGTGGAGCACCCTCTGACACACTCTCACCTAGATGAGGTGGACCTCTACGTGATTGATGAAAACGACTACCTGACGGAGTTACCCTTAATCAAAGCAGTTCACTCAGAATACGGAAACGTTCTCCCAGAACTGATGTTCAGTGACGACGAGCGGACGGACGCCGACGGAAACGAAAGCATAGATCTAGAGTTCCAGTTGAATCCAAACATAACCGCCAAAGCCTTCATATTCGTAATTGAAGGTTACAACCCAGAGTTCAAATAGTCCAACGAACGATGAGCCATTGAACCCCCTTTTTTTGTGTGCATATGGAAGACCACTTTTCACGAAGTCCATTCCAGTACTTATCTTCCTAGCGTCTCTGCCTGCTGCCTCTATACAGTCAAGGTTGCATCTTCAATGCATGTATTAGATGGTCCATTCTTTTTACTCTGATTCTGGCATTCCACGTATATATCTTACCTTCTCTCTGTACGATTATGGTCTTAATTGGTCAACGAAGAAAGCCGATGGACAGAATTTGTTCAAGATGCAGATTCCACATTTTGGTTTCCTTGCCACGCATATTCTTCTACCATGAAATATTAACAAGTCTGTGATTCGTTTCCAGTAATTCTTAGGAACTATCTTCATCAAATCATCCTCTATTTTATTCGGATTTTCATGCTGCGTGAGACCTAGTCTTCTGGCAAGCCTACGGACGTGAGTGTCAACGGCTATTCCCTCGATAACATCATAGGCATTCGATAAAATAATATTAGCAGTCTTTCGGGCAACGCCGGGTAGGCTAAGCAGTTCTTCCATTGTTTTTGGAACTTGCGAGTCGAACTTGTCAACTAGGATCCGGCAACATTTCTTGATGTTTTTAGCCTTGTTCCTGTAAAAACCCGTGGATCTTATGTCTTCCTCAAGTTCCTCTGGATCTGCATTGGCATAGTCTTCCACCTTTCGGTACTTTTTAAAGAGTGCCTCCGTGACAGTGTTTACTCTTCGGTCGGTGCACTGAGCTGAAAGAATTGTGGCTACTAGGAGCTCCAGAGGGTTTGTGTAGTTTAGGGCTGTCTTTGCGTCAGAGTGCTCCTTTTCCAGCAGGTCAATGAGCTTTAACACTCTAGCTTTGTTGTCAAGTTTCATATCAATCGGGCTCAATTTCTCTTTCATCCAGCTTCAACTTGTGGAGATTGCTCTTGCCACGCGATTTCAACAACTGCTCGGGCTAAATAGTTTACGCAAAGCCTTTACTTTTCTAATGACATAAGGCGTTTTGGGGTGATGTTATTGGATGTTAAGCTGTTCGTTAACGGTAAAGAGATTGCTCTGAACAAGTTTGTTACAAAGATGTTGAGTGGAACCCTTGTAGGAGCAGTGACATCGTTGCGCGGAATAGAAAAGGACTGGAAAGAGATCAATGTGAAAGTAACAAAGTAAGATTATTGCTGTGCCAAAAAAAGATGCGAAGCTTAGTAGCAATTTTCTCTTCGCTGATATCGATTTGCAAAAACGTGGCATCCCACAAAAGCTGGGTGACAACGGAAAATATTAAAATCTCTACACGCTGATTAGGCAATATCTGAGGTCAGATAAACATGCCAAAAGTTGAGGTTGACCGAACCAAATGCAACGGTGACGGAGTCTGCGTGGATGTTTGTCCAGTAGATGTCTTTGAACTGCAAGACCTTCCTGAACATCCAGACACACAGAAATCAGTACCCGTTAGACCAGATGATTGCATCCTCTGCATGGCCTGTGTAACTTCATGCCCAACCGAAGCAATAACCGTGGAAGAAGAATGAATTTCGACAGCAAAAGCAGCTACAGAAAGGCCCACTCGCATTCATCGAAAGAAGATGTAGTCCCCACATGTCTTTGATATTTAGGGTCTCGCACGACACAGCCTTAATCCGAAGTCAACTACTCTTTCAAAAGTTTTGCAACAAAGAAGCCGTTACATTCATGAAGGTGAGGATACAGTCTTTGACATTTGCTCTGACCTCTCAGCCCAGGTAGGCCTATTCTTGGTAAAGTCTCTACAAACGTAAATGTTGGATGCCATTTCAGAAACCGTTCAATCAACATCTCATTCTCTTCTAAGGTAACACTACACGTCGAATATACTAAGAACCCTTCATTCTTTACGTACTCTGCACACTGGTCCAACATTTCCCACTGCAACTTCACCATTCTTGACACCGATCTCTTTGTAAGCCTCCACTTTGCCGAAGGAACTTTCCCAAAGGCTCCAGTACTAGTGCAAGGAGGATCTAAAATAACCAAATCAGCCAACACCGTAATAGGCAAAGGCTTACGAGCATCAGCAATAACTGCAGCACTGACTTCAGCGCCCATTCTTTCTATTTCTCTTTTCCAAACCTTCATTCTACGTTTCGAATAATCTATCGAATAAATAGTGCCTTTATTCTCCATTACTTGCGCTAAGTACGTTGTTTTCGCTCCAGGGGCAGCACACACATCAAGCACCGTTGCACCTGATGCCGGATTGGCAACTTCCACACTGAGACAACTAGCCTTGTCTTGAATAAAGAAGAAACCATCTCGAAAACTTTGTGTTCTCGTAAGGGGTCGCCGATTCTTATCCACTTTGTACGTGTATCTGAGTGACTTCACCTTCTCGAGAACAACCTGTTCTCTTTCTATACTCTCAACTAATTTCTCTTCAGGTCCTTTCAACGTGTTTATCCTTATGTACGTCGCAGGAATTTCCCTAGAACTTTCCAAGAAGCGTAAGGCTTCTTTTCTTCCAAACATTTTGAAACAATATTTCACAAACCATCGCGGATTATAGGTGGATAACCCGAGTTTCTCTTCATCACTCAGATATTGCAAGAGAACATTGGGCTGCGTATCAAGTATCCTACCTAGGGTTTCCTCAACCTCTGAAAACTCTTGCCAACCCAATATGGAACGACCAATCCGTGTCATATCAATAGCTTTCTCAAGACCGTGACCAACTATCTGCGTTTCGTATGTATACAAACGAAGAAAAGCCCGCAAGCCAAGCTTGAGGTCCGTGAGTGACCGAGGCATTAACGCTGAATTTAGAAGATAGTCAACAAGATTCTTTGCTCGAATCGTCTCACAAACCAGTTTGTGCGCTAATCCTAGGGTCTTTGAATCCCCTATCTCCAGTTGTCGGGCGGCTTTGCTTAACGCTAATCGCTCTCCCAACTTCCGTAACTCGATCCAGCTCAACGTTTCAATAGCCAGCGCCCAAGCATCTCGTAACAACCTAATTCTCCCATCACGAATAGTATACCACGTTTCTGTTAACTCTTCAGGACTTATGGCATTTTAAGCAATACGATAACAGTGGGAGCCTTTTTGCTAAGAACATTTTTCGGTCAAAGCGCATGATTTAGAAGGGCGAGTTCTATCTAGTTCTTCAGGTTTTAGCTTTTTTTGTGTCTTTGGAATTGGAAAATGACGAGGAATAGTAGACCCGAGGCGATCCACAGAAAGCCCTTGAGAGCCCAAGATACAAATTGCAGGTAATCCCAAATTATGAGCCCTCTAACACCGGGCAACCTGCTCCAAGGTAGCACCTCCTTGTTCCAAAAGCCAGCTACAAACAAGCCTACAAGACCACCCCACAGTATAAGAAGAACGCTAGAGAGTCTCACAAAGGGCAATTGCTTAGATTCTATCCTCTCATTTCTATACCATAGAAGATAGAGAAATATTCCACACAATTGGACGCCTATGATCAATGTATGTATTCCTGTATAAACTATCATCGGATGAAGCCAGTCGTAACTTGGTCCTACTAAGAGTTCAGGAACATATATGTAGACAAGTATGGACAACAAAGGACTAAGGCATACCACATAATAGCCTATCGTCAAATAACACATTTTCTCCAAGTATTCTCACATTTCACGCCTATTTCTATTTTGTCATGAATTAGGTGCGCTGTATTATCATATGAAGAAATAGAAGATAACGGTTGACTGTATTGATCACAGAGTTTTTTTAGGACATTAGACACATATCAGATGGGACAAAAAAAGAATGGCAAAGACAAGTTTAGATGCGTTCTTAAGATCTGCCGATACTTTGGTGGAAAAAGGGAAAGGAGAGTCCAAGCCTTCAGAAGAGAAGACATCAGAAGAAAAGAAACCTCAAAGTTTTGACCGTATTCCCCAAAATCTGCCTCCTTCATATTTTGTGTCAGCCACTTACGATGGGAAGAAGGGTTCTGCGCGTCTGAAACTGTATGAGCCGAAATCTGAGAAAATCTATTACTGGTACGACAACACTGGACACAAACCTTATTGCCTAACAAACCTATCGCCCATTGAACTCGAAAAAATTGATCGCCTAAAGACCCATCATGGATTCGATCACGTTGAATTAGTGAAAAAGTATGACCCCCTTCTAGATCGTCAGGTCACCGTGACAAAAGTTGTCGCCAAAGACCCTCTAGCAATTGGAGGACGTCCAGTAGGCTGTATAAGAGACATTATTCCACAGGAATACCCAAAAACAACCGGCATAGAACAACCCGTCAAAGTATGGGAAGCAGCCATCAAATATTATCAATGTTACATTTATGACCGGGATCTAGCTCCCGGCATGCTCTATAAAATAGACAATCAGAAACTTGCTCGTGCACAACATGAAACTTCCGAGGAAACCATTAAGAAAATCCTAGAGTTATTCCGAGACGAATCTAAAGAGTTTCTGCAATATATCAAAATGTGGGCAAGGCTACTTGAATATCCAGCACCAAAATTCCGAAGAGTGGCCCTTGATATCGAAGTTTTGCCTCCCCTAATAGAGCGTGAAGGCATAAAAACTTCACGTGTCCCTGATCCTCGTGAAGCTGAGCATCCAGTGATTTGTGCCTCACTTTATGGATCCGACGGAAAAAAGAGAATTCTGCTCTTAGAACGAGACAGTATTAGAGAGGGCATTGTAAAGATACCTTCGGACGTCAGTGTTGAATATTATAGTTCTGAAGAAAAACTGATTACGGGGATTTTTGACACTCTCTGTGACTATCCTTTTGTTATTACGTTTAACGGCGACGATTTTGATCTTCGATATTTGTTTCATCGGGCCCAAAAATTTGGCTTTAGGAGAAACCAGATTCCCATCGAACTCGGTAGAAGAGTTTGTTTGCTCACTCACAACCTTCACATCGATTTGTATAAGTTCTTCTTCAACAAATCCATTCAGATCTATGCATTTAGTCAGAAATATCGCGACCTAACTTTAGATAACGTCGGCAAGGCTCTAATAGGTGTCTCCAAAATTGAACTTACAAAACCCATGTCCCAATTAACGTACACGGAGCTTGCCCATTATTGTTTTCGGGATGCAGAAATTACACTTCGCTTGACAACCTTTGATGACAACTTAGTCATGAAACTCATCTTGGCTCTTACAAGAATTAGTCGTATGCCCATGGAAGATGTCAGTCGACAAGGAGTCTCAAGATGGATTCGAAACTTTCTTTATCATGAACATCGAAGAAGAGGAATGCTGATTCCCAACGCTGAAGACATACTTACTCTAAAGGGAACAACTGCCACAAAAGCGATCATAAAAGGCAAGAAGTACAAGGGAGCAATTGTGGTTGAACCAGTACCCGGTGTACACTTCAACGTAGCAGTCATGGACTTTGCCAGTCTATACCCCTCAATAATCAAAGTTTACAACTTGGGCTACCAAACCATTCTTTGTTCCCATGAGGAATGCAAGGACAATAAGGTGCCTGAGACTCCTCACTGGGTGTGCAAGAGACAGCAAGCCCTTGAAAGTCTACTAGTAGGAGCCTTGAGGGATCTGAGAGTGAGGTGGTATAAGCCAAAATCAAAAGACAAAACATTGTCAGCTGAACTGCGAAGTTGGTATGATGTTATACAGAGTGCACTCAAGGTTATTCTTAATGCGAGTTATGGAGTTTTTGGTGCAGAATCTTTTGATTTGTATTGTCCCCCAGTTGCTGAAGCGACTGCTTCTATTGGAAGACATGTAATAACACAGTCAATTAAGAAGGCGAGAGAATCAGGAATTGAAGTTATTTATGGAGACACGGATAGCATCTTCTTGAAAGGCCCATCCCCGAGTCAAATTAACTCAATCGCTAAATGGTCAGAAAAAGAATTAGGAATGGAATTAGACGTAGACAAGATCTATCGCTATTCAGTCTTCAGTTCAAGAAAAAAGAACTATCTTGGAGTTTTCCCGGATGGAAGTGTCGATGTTAAGGGATTAACTGGAAAAAAGAGACATATCCCCATGTTTATCAAGGAAGCCTTTGACCAGATGGAAGAACGCCTAGCACAAGTGAAGTCACCCATAGAGTTTGAAACAGCCAAAAAGGACATCCGAAAAATCGTTCAAGATCGCTATCTAAGACTAAAACGACGCGACTGGGGAGAGACCCCAGATGAACTTGCGTTTCAGGTGGTTCTCGGAAAAACTCCAGAACGATATACAAAGACGACACCCCAGCACGTTAAAGCTGCCACCCTCCTCCAGAAGAGAGGCTACGAACTGAAAGCAGGTGACTTAATTAGTTTTGTGAAAGTGACAAAAGATCCTCATGTAAAGCCTGTTGAGTTGGCTTCCAATAGCGAAATAGATGTGGATAAGTATGTCGCCTATTTACAGTCAACTTTCGATCAAGTTTTGGATGCGATGGGACTAAACTTCAATGAAATAATCGGGCTAACTAAACTTGAAAGGTTCATGTAAGCCCGCACCATGGATTTCAAGACAGCGCCTTAAGTCCACGAGACTTTAAGGGCTCAATGACATTTGGTCTGCTTAAAATGATGAGCAAACTGTAGCCGATCACAGCGATAGCTATAAGACTGCTGATGGTGATGCTCACAGTCATAGCTGCCCACGCAGGTAGAAATCCTAGAACATCTGGTGCTGAAATGAATGGGAAAGTCCACAAGTATCCTCCCACGACAATGCCTATTGGAAAAGAACCAACAATACAAGCCAATAATTGTCTTCTTCTAAGAAGCAAAATAACACTTGCAGAGATTAAGTTGGCGACGGGACCAAATACGACATCCACCGGACCAAGAAAATAGTATGCGTTAGTTAGAAAGCAGCCAACCGTCACCCCAGCTACAACAGGCCAACCAAACAGCGCCGACAAAGCGATGAGACAGTCCGCAATACGCAGCTGAACTGGACCATAAACAGTGGGATTCCCAATCGAAATCATTTGAATAACATTTACAACTACATATAAGCTAGTGAAAACCGCTGAAAGAATCACATCTCTTGCATCAAATCGCGTATATTCACCTCCACATCCCGGGGTTTATTTACGGCGGAACGGGTGGGGGTGAACCCTCACTCACCCGCCGATCAAACTCTCATTCGCATTGACTAATAAGGATTCTGGAGTAAATCATGCAAACTTCTGGAAGGACTTACTAAGCCCGGCTTCTGAATAAAGAGGAAACGCGAGAATTAGTAAGCTCATGCGGTCAATTGAACGCTTTTACTGAGCTCGTGAACTGCTTCTTGTAATCCTAGTCTTGTTAGCGTTTTCTTGGTAGGTATGCCTCTGGCATCCCAGCCTCTTCTGTTATAGTATAATTGAAGCATGGCATCATACTGTGTTCTGTCTAATTTTGATCCTTTCATAGGGCCTTTTGTGAGAGGTTGATCAAACCATCTTGCAGGAGGTGTATCCATTTTCCTGCTCCAATGGTCTCCGTATTCCCTTACCCAGAAAGCCCGCGTCAGATTGAAGACTCTATCCGCAATTGTACGGAGATTGTTCATGCTTATGTCTTGACCTGTTGCAGCTTTCAAAAATTTGGGATACCAATCTAGTTCGAACCCTACTTCAATCCAAGGCAGACGACATGTTGTTAGACATTCGAACACTCCTCCTCTTAGTTGCTGTAGCTCAATGATTTTGTCTACTTTGGCTTCACCATAAGTTTCGCGCCCAGTTTTTACCTCCCACGATATAATCCATGCATCCTTGTGATGCGCGCCCACAGAAGATGTGGCAAAAGATAAGGCCATTCCAGGTGTCGTGTGACAGTCATAAGCGGACATTTCTAAACCCTTTACGTGCATTGCCCATCTCGAAGCCCCTTTACCAAGTCTTTCAGACACATAACGTACTCCTTCAGCGAGCATTGCACCTACTTTTCCTCGCTTGTAGACTATCTCGTCAACAAGAGAACGAGCCGTCTCATAATCACCCCATTCGATCTTATAGTCGACTAGATTTTTCTCCGAAGCCTCCATGGCAAAACCTATGGTGTTGCCGAGCGAAATCGTGTCTACCCCATAATCGTCGGCTAGTCGGTTGAGGGCTGCTATTTTCTTAAGGTTACCGAGACCTATATCAGAACCTAACATGGCAACATTTTCGTAATCCAGTTCTGATTGCTTATTGTCTATATCTTTTACAACATTACCACAGGTCATGTTACACAGTGGGCATCCTCTTTGGGCGACTTTTAGTTTTTCCATTAAAAACCCGCCTATCTGGTCCGATTGATCGAAAACTCCTTCCCTGTAATTGTATGTTGGGAGGACGCTATTTTCTTGACTCCATTCGATAGTTGCCATCGTTCCTTGGCGTTTCCAGAAATCGTAGTTTGGTTTTTTTAGAATCTCTCGATATGCCTCTAAGCCTAGTTTTTTCAGGTCATCTGGGTTTTTTGTTGGAATTGTTTTCGTGCCATTGATGGCGATGGCTTTAAGGTTTTTGGAACCCATAACTGCGCCTATTCCGGGTCTTCCACCGGCTCTTCCTTCTTGAGATACTATTGTGGCGTATTTGACTTGATTTTCCCCAGCTGGGCCTATAGCTACAACGCCAGTACTTGTTTGATATTCCTTTTTAAGCTGCTTTTCGGTTTGGAAGGAGCCAAGTCCCCAATAATCTCTGCAGTCTACTAGTTCTGTTTTTGCATCGTCTATACGAAGAAATGTAGGCTTTGGGGCTTTTCCTTCGATTACAATTGCGTCGTAGCCTGCTCTCCTCATTTGCACCGTGGCTAATGTGCCCAAGTTTCCGTCTCCATAGCCATTGGTGATGGGGCTTTTTGCTGCAGCAACTAATTTGCCGCTACTGGGAAGACTAAGGGCAGTCAATGGCCCCGCTGCAAAAATGAGTTTGTTGTCTGGCGATAAGGCGTCTGTGCCTGGGGTCAACTCGTCCCAGAGAATCTTGATGGCGAAGCCTCTTCCTCCGAGGAAGTTCTTAGCCAAGCTCGCCTCGTACTTTTGGACGAGCGTTTTTCCCTTAGTTAAGTCTGCTCGCAAGAACTGACCGTTCCAACCGTGCATTCTTTCACAACCTGAAGAGCAGTATATTTGCATCTCAAGTCTTTATAATATTTGGACTCCGTTTTTGGTTACGAGTAAATCTTGGAGTTCTTTGCTCCGAAATTCGAGGCTGGAGACTCTACAACGATAGCTGCATCGACCGCGACGCGCGCTGGGAGTTTATATCTTCTTTAAGGCTACTATCACACATATTGTGAAGCATGCGAAGAGAGCTAGACCAATTAATTCAAGGAGCCTTAGTGCTGTTACATTAAAGTATATTCCTAGATGAATCAGCGTTGAACTAAGCATTTGGAATGTAGCCGACAACGCTAGAAGTGTCAGACTTAGGGTGAAGTAAAGTAGATGTCTGTTTCGTTTTCTGAAATAGTGCCACGCACTATAAATCACGAGAATAAGACTGAAAAAGATATAATTTAACTCAATCAACATTTTAGTTATTAACATTTTGATTATTAATATTGTTCCATCAGGCTTTTATATTTTTATTTGCATATTTATCCTTCGGGTCAAACCTTGGCTGTGAATATAGAAAGAGTAATAGTGACACTTGTAATAGCTTCTTTTGCTTTGACTTCAATAAACACACTAATACTACAAGGAAATTCACTGACTAGAGAAGAAGCAATAGAAATAAGCAGAAACTCAAAGCTTGTACAAAGTCTATTGGAGGGTGCTGACTGGTATACGGTACAGGCTCGTCACTTAAACAAAACACAAAACGGTAAGGATCATGAAATTTGGCATGTAACGTGGCACATCAATCCTCAAGGTCTTGGCGGTGTTGACTATCTCGTGACCCACGATATTGATGAAGAAACAGGGGAAACCTTGTATGAAGCATGTCTGGGGCTCAGGTAACTTGAAGAAGAAAACCGCTAGTCTGTTGCTGTGTTTTGCTACTCTCTTATTTGTTAGTACGTCACTGTACAAAGTTTCAGGTGGAGAAAACAACGCACTAAAAGTTTCGAATGACTTAGAAACAACTTTGAGCGAGCTCAGTCCTAACGATACACTTCTCCTATGGCTTGACGTATACATACCACCTCTCCCCGATGGCAATATCTATCTGTCTTCACGTGGTCTCACTCCTGTCCTGAATATAGGCGCGAAAATTGCTGGCGTGACGTTCTCCCCCGATAAGCAACTACTTTGGTATAAGTAGATGCGCGTGCGCAAAGTTACAGAGTCCGAATTTCCGATCCCGGCAGGTTAACAGTATCGCGTGTCCGAGAACAGCATAGATAGGCATTCTAAATAATCAATTTTTCCGGTTCCACAAGCCTGTTTTTCAGGCCTAAATCACTGACTTTAATCGCCTTACCGCCGTGCAAAACGGCATACTCATCTCCGCTGTAAAGCGCTGCGGCAATCCTACCAATGGCATCAGCTTTCATGATCCCGCTTCCGCTGGCACCACCAACAACCATTAAACGGTTTTCTTCAAAAATCACGGGTTGACTATCCAAGGTGTTGATAGCGTATAAACCAGCGAAAGCTGAGAAGGGGTGACAGCCAAAAAACTGCGGGAAATATTTGACCAATACTTGGTATATTCCATATTGATAGAAGTTTTCCTCAGGCTGCGAGTCCTCCTCAAGTTTGAAAGCCCTTGGAAATTCATCAGCATAACCCAGCCAGAAAGCATTCTCTTCAAGAACGGGTCTAATTAACACTGAGGGATTAGGCAAAATGGTAAAAGGCAAACAGCCAACGTCATTGAAACCCTTGGTGAACAACAATTTTCCCAAAGCGTCAGTGTTGGCTTTTACAGAGAAAATTTGCCTTTTCTTCGGCTTAATATGGCATTCGACTCCAAGAGAGTCTAAGAGCTGAGAAGACCAAGCCCCACCAACAATCATAGTTTTCTTCGCCTTGATTGTACCTTTATTTGTGTTTACTCCAACAACGTTAGCATCTTGCCAGAAGTAGGGCTCACCGGGTATTTCTAAAGGTTCACCAGGTTCGACAACGACACTTTCTGCTTTCGTGACGTACTGAATCTTCCCGCCTAGTCTTAGAAACTCTGATTCATAGAATTTCACAAGAAGATCAACATCAATTAGTCCTGCTTTGGGAATGAAAATTCCTTTGTAAGCATTTCCCAAGCCCATTAACTGTGCTTCTTCATCATCAACGAAATTTGTTCGGATACCCAATTTCTCAGCCAATTCGTCGCTGTTGTATTCTTCGTACGTGAACCCTTTTTTGTACAGGTCTCTTAGCACCGGAAGTGTTTTCTCATAATTCTCTTCGTTAAAAAGCCATAGATAGCCTACCCATCTCATCTTTAGATCGACGTTCAAATCCTCCTGTACATAACGATAAAACTCAGCAGAGGAGTCTGCAAGAAGGAAGTTTGTTTTGGAGGAAAATAGACATCGAAAGGCAGCCGCACTTTTAGCAGTAGCAGCTTGACCTGCAGCATTTAGCTTGTCTATGACCAGAATTTCCTTGTTTGGATGTCTTTTTTTGATATGATATACAGTTGATAAACCTAGGATGCCAGCTCCAACTATGACCGCGTCGTACTCAACCATAGTCTCCCTCTATCAGTGGAGTACCTCTAAAGGGTTGCTGTGAATTATAAGTCTGACTATTTAATTGAGCACATTACAGTCATACGTGTATGTTTGGTCTTGTGTGTTAATAACAACAAAATTAGTTTAGCTTTGAAACAAAATAAAGCGTACCCATACAGGTTGGCTTTGCCTATCCTTCTTTTTTTCCAATAGCTTTGGAGTGCGAGAGACAAATCAAGACGCGCACACTGAGCATGCGAATGCATCCATAATTAGAATGTTGATTCCTACTTCTCAAATCTTAAAAGACAATCCACTAACTCAACACTAGACAAATGTTGTGAATATGAAGGGAAGTCTAGAAAATGGCTGATGACGAGAACTCGTACGAATTCTATGGGAAAAAGAAGACCACGGAGATCGATCTTGATAAGTCGTTAGACAAGTTTCTAGAAAAAGCACGAAGATTGCAAAAGGAGAGAGCCGAGCTTATACGTGAAATAGAAGAACTTGGGGAAGAAATGGAAAAGGAGACTGAAGGTCTAGAAAGAGAAGTGTCCACGCTCAAGGAACAAGCGATGTCACTCAAAGAAGTTCTGAGCACCATGCGGCACAATAAATGAATAAACTTCCTTTTTTCTGATGCCTAAACACATTTACTCTTTTTCCTCGTTGGCTTCATCTTTTGTAGATCACTCACCTCGCATCAACCCGAAATTCCTAAACATCTCTAATAATACCCTACCACGGTGAGCCATAAATTTAGATACAATCCCGCTCCAAGTGAAGAAATTAAGATTAGAGAGGCAATCGTCTCTTTATAAAAATCATAACGTTCGCTGAGAATTATCATTGAAATGGCAACAGGCATACCATGCATAAGTACCAACACAGATCTTTCCACATCAAACAAGTTAAACAGCACCGTAGTCAAGAGAGCTACGATGGGTAAGAACACTATCCTCAAGAGACTTAACCCAAAAGCTTCAACTAGATTCGTATACTTCCGTCCATAGAGAAAGACCCCAAGCATAAAGATGGCCACCGCAGATGTGGTGCCTCCCAACATATGCAGGGAAGTTGATACTGGAGAGGGAATTTCTATTCCAGTAACGGATAACAGAATACCAGACAAAATTGATATAACCAGTGGGTTTCTGGAAAGCCTCTTTACAACATGTTTTAACCCCTTCCATACTGTAGATTGTTCAAGTCTATACAATTCGAGAATTGTAATAGAAATTGTAACACTTATGATAGCAATAGTAGCTGCTGATAGCGTGGCCAGATACTCCCCTTCTGCGGGAGGGGGAAAGGCAAATGTTATGAAAGGTATGCCGAAAAAGGCGAGGCTACCAAAAATGGTACTTAGAATAAGCAGATATAAGGTGTTCCTCGGGAATCTAAATATAAGGTAGAGCGAGAGGTAGATCGTCAGAACAACAAGGACAGGGATGATTCCTGCCACCATGAACCTCAGGGTCTCTTCTTCCACGAAATTTGTTTCAACCATATTAACAAAAAACAGAGCTGGTAAGGCAAAATAATATACGTAAGCACTGAGGACCCGTTCGTCACCAGATTTTAAGAATTTCATTTTTCTCGAAAAAAACCCTGCTCCAACTAGAAGTAGAATAGGCACTATCGTTCGTATAACGACATCGGTTGCCATTCTTTTTCCTCGTCTCTGATGTATGCCCCTGCACTCTATCCTGCTTTCGTTTATTGTCTAAGTGGCCAAGCTTTATCCATAAACATCGGTGCATATCGCTATTTCAGTAAACATTTCTTTCTTGGCTTTGCATATGGGACAAACATAAGGGGGTTCTTCACGGAAGCAGACGTAACCACATTGCTTGCAGTACCACATTTCCAGTTTGCTCTTGGTAGGTTTCTCGATATGAGTGGCAATTCTTTCAGACCGCTTTTTAACAGGGGCTCCTGTCGAACCTGCGTAGGCGCTGGTTTGTTTTTCCGGAGGTCTACGTTCTGGAATTGGTTGTATTGGAGTTTCTCCTTCAAACACATCTTTTCTTACATATAGCGCGCAGTAGCAGCACCCATATTCCTCAATGTCTGGGTCTCGGTAGTCACATGGACATATTATGTCTCGGTCAAACCTAAACTTTCCAGACGCGAGTCTACATGGACATGAGAGATAGCCATATCGCTCTTCGTTTTGTTTAAGTCCTTCAAGAAGATTCTTGAGAAACTCCGGGTCAGAGTTCAGGTAGTAGCCATGACTCTTTGCATCACTTTCTGCTCTTTGTTTCACTTTTTCCAAGGGTATCAAATCGCCAAGACCTCCTTTATTTTATCTTCGTGGAACCCCGTGATCATTATTCTGTCGTCTATGAGAATTGTAGGATAGCTGAGGCGGCCTCCACGGCTTAGAATATCATTGCTTATTGTTTTTCTTTCTTCTTCGCTACATAGATCAACATCTACATATTCATATTCGACATCGTTATCGATCAAGACTTTCTTCGTTCGTTTGCACCATGCACAAGTGCTTAGGGCATATACGAGAACTCTATGTTTATTGTTTTTGCCAGGGACCTTTATGGTTCTCATTTTCTTCTTTTCCTTCTGATTGAATCATGCAATTTCCAGCATTAATCCTTCCATGCGTACGTGAAGACGGATTAATTTCTCTCTCCGCTGCTAGGTCTCTTTCTCTTTTCCACAACGAATTCTGGAAATTCTCTTAGTTTCTCCGCCATCTCTTTCAGGCGCTTGTCCACTTGGTAGTTTACTGTTTTTTCCTCGAAATTTCCATCTGGGCGCCTTGAGCCTGCTCTGATTCCTGCCAGAATCTCAATGCCCTCATCAATAGACTTTACGGGGTATATATGGAATTTTCTTGCTTGAACAGCCCCGACTACCTCCTCCTTCAGTATTAGATTCTGTACATTGCTTTCTGGGATGATTACTCCTTGTTCTCCGGTGAGTCCCTTAGCTTTACAGACTTCGAAGAACCCTTCGATTTTCTCGTTCACCCCACCGATCGCCTGAACTTCTCCCTTCTGATTCACGGAGCCTGTGACTGCAATGCTCTGTTTGATGGGGAGACCTGAAAGAGCAGAAAGAATAGCATATAATTCTGTACTGGAAGCACTGTCTCCTTCGACCATACCGTAGCTTTGTTCGAAAACTAAGCGAGCAGAAAGGGTAAGGGGGCTGTCTTGTGCATACTTCTCAGCTAGATAGCCACTCAGAATCATTACTCCTTTAGTGTGAATTGGGCCCGCCAGTTTGGCCTCTCGTTGAATATCTATAATTCCTTCCCGTCCTAATCCTACGCTAGCAGTTACGCGGGAGGGAGCCCCAAAGGCAAAGTCTCCTAAGCTCATGACCGACAAACCATTCACTTGTCCTACAGCTTCTTTATCAGTGTCAATGAGTACGATGTCTCGCTCAATCATTTCTCGAATCTTCTCTTGAACGAGATTAGAGCGATAGACTTTTTCTTCAATGGCCTTCATGACATGGTTACTAGCAACATACTTAGAGTTCTCACGTAGAGCGTAGAAATTGGCTTCCCGAATGATATCAGCAATCTCGCCAAATTTAGTGGAAAGCTTTTGCTGATCTTGAGCCAGTCTAGAACTATGCTCAACGACTTTGGCCACACCTGACGCATCAAGGTGTTGGAGGTTCTCCTTTCCGCAGAAGGTGCAGATGAAAGAGGCATACTTTATTATATTCTCGTCTGTTCGATCCATAGTGGTGTCAAAGTCAGCCTTCACTTTGAAAAGTTCTTTGAAGTCCTTGTCCAATAGGTATAGCTGATGATAGATCAAAGGATTTCCGATGAGAATCACTTTGACCTTTAAGGGGATGGGTTCTGGTCGCAGTCCTTTTGTGGTGATGAAGCCTAAGCGTTCTCCGGCCTCTTCTATGTCGATACACTCGTTCATTAGACACCTCTTTAGGGCCTCGTAGGAGAAGAGATTGCGAAGTATATCTTCAACCGGGAGCACTAGATATCCACCGTTTGCTCTGTGAAGGGATCCTCCACGAATCATGGTGAAGTCAGTAGTAAAGGCACCGAACTGTGCTTCCTTTTCTATCCTTCCAAATAGATTTTGATGAGTGGGATTGAATTCCATGATAACCGGCGCCCCATGAAGTTCAGAGTTATTCACGATCACGTTGATTTCATATTTTCTGAGGGGGAGCTCCTTTAACCAAGGAACGGGGAATGGAACTTGAGGAATTTCAGGTCCTTTTATGAACAGGGCTACGTTTTCGAGAATATCGTTTCGTATATCCTCAAGATACGTCTTCACAGAAGGAAATTCTTTGTATTCCTCCATGAGATTGTCGAATAGAGAGCCGATGGCGTAAGTGGTGACCTCTCGATTCAGTTTTTGGACCTCTTCGTTCACTTTCCTCTCCAATCCGCGAAGTTGCCTCATAGCGCTTCTCAGTTCTGATCTTAATCTTTCTCTCTTTTTCTCAATTTCAGCCCTCACTTGTTGAGAGAGAGCCATGAATTCCTCATCCTTCAGAGGCCGCCCCTGAACTACCGGGACAATAAGCACTCCAATTGGTGTACTTCTGAGGACAAAACCTTCTTTCCGAGCTTTCTCGTTGAGTTGAGCCAAAAGCCCGTTTCGCTCTTCTTCGATAGCCCCAATAATTGTGTCTTTCCTGGTAGCGTAATCCTCGCTTTCAAAGGCTTTGGGCAATAAGTTTCGTATCTCGCCGATGAAGTTTTTCATATTCCGATGAAATTTTTCTCCTTGCCCAGGGGGCAGTTTTATTGCTCTTGGCACGAAAGGATTACTGAAGTTGTTTACATAACACCAATCATAAGGTACGGGTTTGCTCTTGGCGACTTCCTCGAGGAAGTTTTTTACCGCTGTTCTTCGGCCCGACCCGGGAAGACCTGCCACGTATATGTTGAACCCGCGTTCCTTTATGTCTAAGCCGAATCTGAGAGCCTTTACTGCCCTCTCTTGACCAATGATCTCTTCCAAGGGTACTAGTTCTTCCGTGGTTTTACAACGTATTAACTTGGGATCGCATACCGCTCTAAGTTTATCTACGGTTAACTCATTCAATATCGGCACACTTTCCTAATCCATAATTCTATAAAACAGATGCGCTACACTTGGATTTTAGTATTGTTCTCAACAATTTTTGGAATATTATCACTGTAGATTTTTGGGAGTCTAAACTATGTATACATCTGATTAATTCTGAAAAAAGGATATGATTGCTTGTTTACTGCCTTAGTGGATTTTGGAAACCTTGTTTGAAACATAGTGCGTGTGCACATACATCCACCTTATTGTGATTAGAAATATTCTCAATCCAAACATACGAAAAAAGGCGAGATTCATGTTCACTTTCCTAACGTTTGTTTAGAAACGTCCTTCGCAACGGCAAATCAAACATTGCTGCACATCGATTGATGAGTCAGAACGTCTGCATATCTCACACATCAACCCTTTTTCTCTAATGATCCGGCAGACGGTGCAAAGCCTTTCTACCAGTTCATATTTGGACATGTGCCTCTTGGTCAATGAAGCAATGACCTCCTTTAATATCGGTTGCACTTCTTCTATGTCTTCAACTTTCAGAACTATTCCCCTAATCTGTCGGGTATACTTACTTACAGCCGTTTGGGTGACCCCTAAAAGTATTGCCACGTCTTTTTGCTTCAATCCACACGATTGTGTTAATTCTCTTGCAATAGCAGATCGGATGGCGGGGACAACTGATCTTACCGCGACTTCACATGGAAGCAACATGTCTTATTTCACTAACCACTGTAATGGTATCGAAACGTATTTAAGTATGACGTATGTCATGTATGAATATGACGTATGTCATAAAGAGGCTTAGACGCATGAAGCGTTCCCTTTCTCTTCCCTCCTCTTTTCTCTCTTTCAGCTGGATCGGACGTACTGACCCAGCACAGTATCTTTATGACATGCATCATTTAGGGGGCCCAACATGATTCTTGAAATACTCTCCCGACAATGGCTATCGAAAATAGTAAACAATAGTACAGATTTGGGCGAAATTATCAAACAGGCAGACAGTATTTGCCGATACTGTGAGCCCACTTCTCCTATGACATGCACTGAACAATGCGAGATATGGAAGGCGAAAAATGAATTCTTCGAAATGAATGGGATGTTGTGTGCAGATGATCATGTACATAACCTGCTCAATGCTGTGAAAAACGATAGACGGCGGAAAATTATTGAGGCCCTTTCTAAACATCCTCATAGCTTAAAAGGATTGCAACAATACTTGAAAAGTAGAGGACACTATCACAGTCAACAAACCATCGCCAGCGCCTATGTTGAACCACTTGTGAAAACGGGTCTCGTCAAAAAAGATGGCACCAAACATAAGTTAACACTGTATGGGCAAAAATTTCTCGACCTATTGAACGAATTTGATGGAGAAAATCCATTGCCATCTCATTCGCAGTGCCATGAAGAAATATTGTTGAAAAAATTGAAAGATGGACCACAATCCTACGCTGACTTTGCTGAATCAATAACTCAAAAAAGTTTGTCAAGATCTCTAAGGAGGCTGATAGAAAATGGACTGGTGGCTAAGAGCAAAACTCCCGACTACGTTTTCTATTTCAGAACGAAGAAGGTGCCAAAAAAGGCATTCTCTCCAACCGAGAGAAAGGTCTATGAAACTATTCCAGATGATGGCATCTCTACCAGAGAGCTTTCCAAGCAAGTTGGCATAAATCTCAGAAGAACCTACAAATATCTGCAAAGGCTGAGGAAGAGACGACTCGTCTTTACTCGAAAGAAACCCAGAACGTACGAATTGACACCTTCTGGAATGAAACTTGCTAACTTTCTGGAAGAAACGGCAAAACTTGTCGCTGAGACATCAAAGGCTTCAACCTTTCTAGTTGAACGTTCTGATCAAATCCCTGATACGCCTGTGCCTTGGGTAAGAGAGCTTTCTCCGAGACCGCTTACCAGTTCACCACACAGAACTATGAAGAGCCCCCTTCATAAGCAATGATTTCGCTAGTTCATTTCTGAGCGGAGTTTCTACAGATCGCAAAACCTACCTGCTTGAGAGGGCAACAGTCTTTTAAGCTTCACTGTAGTAGCGTCATGTCCTGTCCGCAACAAACTAGGGTTCCAGCGCCTGTTTCTAGCACTTGCACTTTGTTCCCGCATATCTCACAAAGGTATACTTCACCTTTCTTGGTCATGTTTCTCACCTCCTTTTCATTCCATTGTTCACATGCACACGCACATTTTGCTCTTCAACACTATTCCCATTTTCGTGCCCAAATCATACAGTTCTGTATGGATTTATTTAATTTCTTTTGCTGAAATCTATTGTATTCTGAAACTCATGAAATCCATTCCTATCGTCTTTCTGTTTGGCTAGAAAAATGATCGCTTTGAAATCGTACAGAAAAGAAGAAGGGGTCTAAGTGAAACTGAAAAACAGCAAGAAAATTCCTAGACTAATCATCACTAAACCTAACAGTAACCTCATGCGTTTGCCATGACGCTGTTGCCATTGTTCCAACGAGAATTTCATCACTCTTCTCCGCGATACAAACGCCAGAAGGACAATCAACGGGAGAACGAACGCCACATTATAAACAAGCAAATACCCAAATCCTTGCGTAAAGGTTGTCCTCTCAGCCAGCATTCCTAAGATAGCAAAATAAATTCCTCCTGTACAAGGAAACTCAAAAAGACTCACGATCAACCCCATTACGAATGCTGAAAGAACAGTTGAACTGCGCATCCACGTCCTCACAGTCTTCCACTGAGAAGTTGACATACTTAGGCTAAATCCCCGCCCTGGCCAAAAGTAGTCCTTAATGTTAACGACCCCAAGCAAGATTACAAGTACGGCACCTATTTTCCCCACTAAATGGGTAAAAGGAGTTATTGTGATTGTCCGAACGATACCTACACCTATCACTAGATATGCAATGTAGACTCCGAGGATGTAGATCAAACCGACTAGTAGGAGTCTCCGTTTAGTTTGTTCTACGGATGTACGGCTTGTTATGAAGAGGAAAGCGGTGAAGAAGAGTAAGACGGCAAATGCACAGGGGTTGATGCCGTCTAACAATCCGCTTACCACGATCAGGGTCAAAACTGAATGAAAGGGAATTGAAGACAGATCCTCGTCATCGGGGTCGACTGGGGGGAAGTTCGGATTGTTTGAGTCTTGTATGAGGGCGACGCCGCCTTCAACCAAATACAAGACTGCAACGTTTATGGTTTCATCGTCACCTGTTTCTGGAAGTATGGAAGTGGGAAACTCAAAAATTAACCCTTCAAAGTTGTTTAACAACATGAGACGGTTTCGTTGACTTGATGTTACTTCAGATTCTGGAAGCGCAAATACACTGAATATTTCTTCTGCTATGTCTTGTCCCTCTTTGTCAGTGTTGTATTGCGCAGCTTCAAAGTCGTTCTCAGATGCGTTCATAGTCCAATTGGGAAGTCTTTGATTGAAGCTCCTTTCGTTTCGTATTTCACAAGAGCCGCAGCGAGACCAGTAAAAGTGGTATATATGGGTCCTATTATTTGAGAAAAGTGTTTGATTAAACCTTATGGGGAACTGCCCAGTCTCGGCATAGATATTTACAAGTATCGCAGTAGAGTTCTCATTTCCTTCTCTCAACTCATTAACGGCATTCTCCAGTTCTGACTGGTCATGTTGCAGTTTCTCCAACCCTTGTTGAATCAAAGTTGATTGGGCATAAACGAAGATGTTAGATAAAACCAGTACTAGGACGAGGAGAAGAACAGCTCCCTTCAGGTATACATTCAGATTCTCGGATTTGACAAACTTAGATATCCCACGCATTTGCTAAACACCTCGTCGTCAACTTGTTCTAGTTTCAAACGTATTATCTTGCTTGAGTTTAAGAAAAGCATGTAACTTTGTGAAGGATTTGGCTCAGGAAAGCCAGTTTCGTTGCATATGTCTTCAAATGTGCTAACGTTTGTTTGATTTCCAAGATCTAGATACGCAACCGTTACGTTGAAAGTTCCGGCCAATGGGTCAAATCTTGACGTCAGGTTTTCTATTGAAACATCGTTGAAGTAAAACGTGAGAATTTGGATGCTCTCGGTCGTTTCTAGAGGAGAAGAGTTTCTTGGATATGTTCCCAAATCATGAAGCAACCATCTCTCGAAGGTTAGGGCGTCCCACTCTTTCATCAGGTTTGAAACTTGCTTTTCCATGTCAGAATACTCTAGTTCAAGATGTGATAACTGGTTAACCTGATAGCTAATTGATAGTGCACTGGCGGCCAACAGTAACAGGAAAGCCATTA
Source organism: Candidatus Bathyarchaeota archaeon (assembly GCA_029882515.1). GTDB lineage: Archaea > Thermoproteota > Bathyarchaeia > Bathyarchaeales > Bathyarchaeaceae > JAOUKN01. The sequence goes on along the minus strand of JAOUKN010000001.1, from coordinate 42,555 downwards.
GAAGCAGTAATGTTTGACCTTTTATTGCCATCTGATCTCAATTGAAAACTGGGAATTTGTGAATATAAACATATTGTGCATGTATCGCATGCTTTTCATGTGTGCATTTGACATGCCTCTCTCCGTCTGCATCTTTGCTTATGAAGGTTTGTTTGATTAGGTTTTTCTCAAGTTTTCAGCGGCTATTTCTGGAGGGGTGACATTGATGAACATGCCAGTGCTGATCTCGAATCCTGCCTGAATAGTGAGCTTAGGATATACTTCAAGATGCCAATGGAAATACTCATAGTCTTCTCCAGTGGGTGCAATGTGGAAACCATAACAGTACGGGGGATCATTAAGGATTTTTGCGAGACTGTTGAGACACGTTCTTAGTGCGTTCGCTAAATCTTTTTTCTCGCCATTTTGCAGGTGCAGTAAAGTTTGCTGATGTCTCGTTGGGAAAAGCCAAAACTCGAAAGGATAGACACTGGCCCAAGGTGTAAACGCAATAAAGCTTTCGTTTGCAAATATGTAACGGGGCCCGTTTCGCTCCGACTCGATTATCTTGCAATAGGGACATACGCCCGTTCGTTGATACTTCGCCTTTACAGCAATGAGTTTATCCGAGATTGTTTTGGGAATCATGGGAGTGGCTATTATCTGACTGTGTGCATGAGAAAGAGATGCGCCTGCTTCTTTTCTGTGATTTCTAAAAATGGAAACATAGTTCCATCGGGAAAGGCTCTTCAGTCTGTCTACGTAGGCTTGTATCACTAATTCAACCTGCTCGAGTGGAGCCTTATCCGGATGTTCAGTGTGTCGAGGTGACTCGATTATGACCTCATGAACTCCTACACCATCGATTCTTTTGAACGTTTCATTGCTGGTTAGGGCAACCGGTCTTCGAGAAGTAAGGGCGGGATAAAGGTTTGGAATGCACCTGACAAGCCAGTCTTTTCTTCGTTCACCGTTGTGATCTGTATCTTTCCTTATACCGTTATTGTTAGGTAGATAGAGAAGAACAGCCGGAGGAGTCATCTTCTCATTTCCGGGGCAGAAAGGACAATTTTTCGTTTTAGTTTCGGTCTCTTCAGCAGAAGTTTTAGCTCGGAAATCTGTGGGTCGTTTAGCCCTTTCACCTGCAATTATTACCCAACGATCTAAAAGGTAATCTTTCCGAATCTCGTTCGGCACGTCATTTCCCCTAATGGTGCTTTACTAGGAATAACTATAAGACTGCTTGGGTTTTATGAATCGTTCTTTCATTATGCCCGGCTTGTGATGTTGACCGTAGATTTGGTTCCACCGTGAAGTGGAGATGTGTAGTGTTATATTTGAAAAGACCAATTTCTATGGTTAGGTGACGTTGGCTGTCGAAACATGCGGTCTTAGTTGTAGGAACACCAGGGGTAGGAAAGACTGTTGTGTCTAAACTACTAACTTCTAAAATAGATGCTCTGTACATCAATCTGGCAGAACTCGCTAGGAAAGAAAACCTAATACTCAGTGCAGACAAAGCGAGAGACACATTGATTGCCGACATTGGAAAAATCGCACAAAGAGTGAGCCAAATACTGGAAAGTTCTGAACGTTACGTTGTAATTGATGGTCACTATGCGATGGATGTTGTTTCACCAAACAATGTTCACGCGGTCTTTGTTCTGAGGCGGACCCCTGAGGAACTGAAGAAAATCTTGGAGAGTCGTGGTTTTCGAAAAGAGAAACTTTGGGAGAACCTTGCCGCAGAAATATTGGATGTTTGTTTATGGGATGCTATATCAGCGTGTGGTTCGGAGAAGGTTTGTGAGATTGATATCAGCAGCAGAAACGTTGAGGACACTGTGAAACAGATGATTTCGATTCTGCATGGGAAAGAGCAGTGTCGAGTAGGGATAGTTGACTGGTTAGGAAAATTGGAAGTGGAAAACCGACTGCACGAATTTTTGAGAATATAACACTTCAATTTTCATCTATAAGCACACGCGTTGCGTTTAAGAAGATCAGAAAAGCACCCGCAAAAATTATTACCAATGCTCCAACGAGAAATACAATCGATCTGTTTGATCTGGCTGCATAGGCATGTTCACGCAGGCAGTAATATCCATAATCGCCTTTTGCCGCCGAGTTCCCGTTGTTGTCATAAGCGGTAATTCTGTAACTCACCCAAGTACAGTTTCCACATCCAGGAATTGTTGCTTCGTACGTGTTCGCAGAGATTTCACTCATGTCTAAAGGTGTCCAAGTTGTTCCGCCGTTGATGCTATACCATAGAGTTACGTTGTGTATCCCCGTGCCAAGATCTGTAACGTTAGCTGTAACGGTTACATTTTGATATGTCATAACATCATTGGGCGGTCTCTGTAGCGGATTGCCTATTTCTGGCGGGATGTCGTCGACGAAGCAAGGTGTCAGCGTATGATTCATATCCATGACTATGGCAATGGGGTTTTCGCTTCTTTTTTCACCATCGAGTAACCAATAATCAAAGGAGAAGCCAGAATCAGGAGAAGCAATTACACTCAATGAGGTGTCGGCAAAATGTTCATAGGTTCCTGCAGAAGGATCGGTGGTTCCTGATGGCCGTTCAACAGCGTTAATCGTTAAGTAGTAGCGTGTCGGGTCAAAAACAGCATGCAACGAACTGTTGCTATCGACAAGTATTTCGTATGGATTGTCGGATCCGACATTTATTCCATCGAGCTCCCAGTAGACAAATTCGTACCCTGTGAAGGAAATTGATGTCACTGACACTGTTGTTCCGTTAGTGTATGTATAGGTTCCTGGGGAGGGATTGGTTGTCCCACCTTGTGTAACGGTGATTGTTAATTCGTAAGTTAAGAGTGTGAAAACGGCATGTAAAGTGTGATTTGCGTCCATTTGAACGGTTATTGGATTCTCATTTGTTTCTTCTTCATCGAGTAGCCAGTAATCAAACAAGTAATTTGAATTTGGATTTGCAACTACAGTTGCAGAAGATCCAGCAGAGTAGTTATAAGATCCTAGAGTTGGATCCGTGGATCCTCCGGCGGTGGCGGTAATTGTAAGGGTGTATGTGTATGAAGTGAAAACTGCTAACAGCGTGTGATTCGCGTCCATGAGAACGTCAGTTGGATTGTTTGTGCCTATGTTAGTTTCGTCGAGCTCCCAGTGATCGAAAACATAGTTTGCATCAGGAATTGCCGTCACGGAGACGACTGTTCCGTTCACGTAGGTGTAGTTGCCGGGTTCGGGATCAGTAGTGCCATCAGTAGACACTGCAATCGTCAACTGGTACGAAAGTTCAGTGAAGACAGCCTGCAAATCATGGTCGGAATCCATCAGAATGTCGATTGGATTATCAGAACCCGCGTTGGCAGCATCTAGAACCCAATATTCAAATTTGTGGTTGATATTAGGCGTGGCAGTGACGGACTCCACAGTTCCATTAGTATGGGTATAGGTTCCTGGTGTGGGGTCTGTTGTTCCACCTGCAGTAGCCGACAATGTTAAATCGTATGTGAGTAGGGTGAAACTTGCATGTAGGGTGTGATTTGAATCCATCGTAACTTCAATTGGGTTAGTGGTGCCGGCATTTCCTCCGTCTAATTCCCAATGGTCAAATAGGTTGTTGGCATCAGGAATCGCTGAGACTTGAACTTGCGTTCCATCCAAGTAGCTAGATTCACCAGGCAATGGATCTGTGGTTCCTCCAGAAGTTGCCGTGATTGTAAGCGTATACATATTCGGAGGCGCAGGGGGATGTAACGCATAGTATCCGTTTTCTTCGGTAACGTTGGGTACGATGCTGCCATTCGAGAAGAGGAGAAAAGTGTCTGGGTTGTTGATGTTTAACAGGCAGGACAGGGTCTCCTCTTCGGAAGGAACCGCGGTTATTGTGAACTCCAGTATGCATAGCATCCCGCTCCCGCTGAAGGAGGATTGGACTGGGGGCAGAGGAAGTAGAATCGCGGCAACTTGGAGGGATCCGTTATCGGGACCTACATGGTAATACGCGCAGTCTGGTTGGATGGGTGCGCCAAATGTTGTTGCGTTATAGAATACGTACTCGGAGTCCCATGTTGGTTCGAACCAGCGGGTTACGTTTATGATGCTATCGTTGAAGTACATTCTCACCTCCCAAGCGACAAGATCTGCAACTTCGTCGGCTTTCACCGTTATGTTGAATTTGTGGCCGATTGAGACGACGCTTGAATCGAAGGTGTAGTGTGAGGGCTCTAAGTAGATGCTTGTAGCGGGAGGACATTTGACGATCGGCATCATACTGAATGCTAGTATGATGAGAAAGACTAGTCCACATAGTGAGGCGGTTCTCAAGTCCGATTCTCTCTCAGGTGCTTTGACTATATTTTTGAAGGTATGCGTGCATCTTAAACGTTTATGGAATTTATTTCTATAAGCATGAAACACCCAGATGGGCATTCAGTCAATTTATAGCTGTCGCAACCTACGTTCATCAACAGGACTCTTGAGGAAGCGAATTCTAAAAAGGGGTACTCCTACGGCATGAATATTCTCCAAAGAAACTATTCAATTTGGAAGGAATCGAACTCACGGAAAAATGAGAGCATAACAAGGATTTAGGAAACGGTCAGAGTAATGCTTTGATGTGGATGCGATATACGAATTGTTGGTTTGAACTTGTGCGCGCTCGAAAAGAGCAGCAAGTGCACTCGTTTTTGTAGTGGGTAGGTGATGACGGTTGCATCGGTGCAGTGGTAGGGGTAAGTTTTTTCAGGGTGTCTGTTCTCGGCGGAAATTTAGTCTCAGGAAATGGGGCTTATTTCTCTTTTGTAGTTGGTTCAGAAAAGATGTAATAGAACAGTGACGACTGTTGCCATGAATGATACGGATTTCCAGTGAAGCGCAGTTCATGATGTTTTGACATTATGGACACGCATGGTATTCGAAACATTCTTAAGAAAAATACGTATACAATTACAATTTGAGGAGGGTGTTCTAGGATTTCGTATTTCCGATTGTTTGTGTTTCTTGGTGGGATCATGACGGTGATTTTCGGTTTGTTCAGTGCGTTCGTTCGAGGTTTGGCTTACATAACGGTTTACTTTCCTCCTCTAGGCATGGGACCCCCTGTGATCGGTTTTGGGGATTTCTCATTTCAGATTCATGGTTTCACGTTTGGAATGCTTATCTCAACCATTGGCGGTCTCCTTGGTCTAGTATCCTCTGTCAAGCGTTCCAACGAGCTGTGCTCAATAGGGTTTGTAGGAGGGTTTCTGGGGGCCTTAGGGTTCCTGTTTCATCCACCTGGGTTTCGTTCACTTCTTACCGGGGCATATTACTTCAACATCCTTTGGTTAGGATCATGTCTTGTTCTCATAGGTATTTCGCTGATGTTGATAGGACTCACGGCTAGGTCTAGAGGATGGCACTATTTGACGCTTGTAGGCATCCCACTACTCTTAATAAGTAGACTTACATTTCCTCTTTCGATCCTCAGTAACAATGTCCCACTCTTCCTTTCAATTCACAGGAGCGTCCTAATGAATATGTTACTTGGGTTCTCCATTTTTGGGGCGTACGCTCTTACTCTCATAGGAAGCGCTATTGGCGCGTGGGAATTCCGTGCAGGTTTAAGACGGATGTTGGGCACACATAAAGGTTGATGCAGTTATCTATGAAGATGATGTCGTATTTTTAGTCGAATCAAAAGAGTGCATGCATTCACCTATCGTACTCCTCGGGCGATTTGACGTTTTGTGAGCAAAGTAACACCGCGGCGATTAGCATATGCTTTGGCGTGACCGCTAAATTTGTCAGAGATCATGATGGGGTTAGGGATGTCCACATCGTCACATGCCCTATCCATGCTGATGACCATGTTGACGCCCACGGTTCGTTTCCAATTTCTGATCCAAACCAGGTGCTGCTCCTTCCCTTTACGAATAAGTAGATCAAAACTGCGTGGAAGTCCCGAGAAGCCTTCAAAGAACGTGTCTTTCTGTATTTTGTAGCCTCTTTGCCGGAAATAGACGACTGCAAGGTCGATCAGAGAGGCGTCTCGCAAGTATTCATCCTCTTCAGCAGTTAATCTCGTAGTAAGGAAAAGCTTTTCGCCTAATAAATGTGAGAGACGGAGATGTCTCTCGCAAAATTCCTTTTTCTGTTTTGCACACACACAAAAATAGATTATTTAAGGATGCGGTTTATTGGTTCCCCTAACTGAACAGATGGAATTTTTCCTCCTCCAAGCACGGACAAAGAAATAGAATGCTACGGCCAACATTACGATTCCTGGTACTGTGATCGACCAAAACCACCATTCCATCCAGAACAAAACTGTTCGCTCTTTATTTCCGCTGACTGTAGAGTTTCGGCAAAAATTAAGTATGATTCCCACATTGTTGTTTGTCGCTGTGTTTTCGGTTACCATGCAATTAGAAGAATTCCAGAGGCGGATTCCATAAATGTTGTTGGTTGCAGTATTTTCGTTGACTGCGCTGTTGTCGCAATTCACCAGATAGATACCATAGCCGTTGTGGAAGGTGCTTATCTTTTTTATGATAGAGTCATTTGTGTGTGCAAACAGAACTCCCTCTCCATTATGTTTTAAGGTCAAATTTTCAACGGTGATGTTAGTTGAATTCACGACTGCGAGGTATCCTATTTCTGGATGTGTTGTTGAGCTGATTGTGAGATCGTCTTCGTTTAACAGATAGACTATAGGCTTACCATTTATTGTATTTGAAACGTCGATATCATGTACAAAGTGAGGAAGTCCGGAACCATACACCCCGAAGTTTTTGCTGCTACCAGATATGTTATTATCCCCAAGAGTGCAATGACTCGAGTCGTACATTCCGACACCACGATTTTCATTATTACTCAAGATGTTTCTCGTGACTATGCATTCACTGCATGAGTGAATGTCGATCCCAGTAAACTTGTTATTGTTGTCCACATTGTTTCGGTGGACGATGCAACCATAAGAAAAGGCTAACACCACACCTTTATTGTTGTTATTGATATTATTCCTCTCAACTGTGCAACCTTCACAATAGTCTAGTGCAATTCCGACGCCTCTTACACCGTTGGAGGCTCCAATGTCTTTTATGATGTTTCCGCTGACTGTACAGTTTCTGCAATGTTCCAGCCAGATGCCTACATCACCTTTGTTTCTGTTTTGTATGGTGAAGTCACTGATGTTGACATTATCTGCAGTGACATGAACAACAGCACTGAAAGTTCCGTTCCCTTCAATAATGGTGTTGTACTTGTTCTCTCCGATAAGTGAGATTGACTTGTTTATTATAACGTGTTCATAGTATGTCCCTGCCCTAATGAAAATGGTGTCTCCATCAGTGGCATTACCTATGACCCATTGTATCTTCGTGTAGTCGTCTGGAACAATTGTTGTTGTAGCCTCTGACCTAGTTTGTTGACTGCTGAACGCTGACGTTAGTAAACTTATCAACAGTAGTGCCAGCATTGTTCCTGAACTCGCTTTTGTATACAATCCCTATTCTTCCTCAGTTGCTTGTGATGCCCTTTTTGGCTTGTTGTTGAATTCCGCCTTTCTAAAAGAGATTAGTACAGTTCCAACAAATGCCGTCACAAAAAGAGGCAGGAAATAGTACAAAAAGGATTGTAGTGCATCCGAGTGCGGTATAATCATGGATAGAATCCACGTGGCGCCGCCTGAAAGCGTGCAGAGTGCTGTGGAGGCCATGGTCCAATTGTAGCTTTTTCGAGTCAACGATAATATAGCTCCCGAGAACCCAAACAACAATCCAGAGAACGAGAGGACAGCGTGCACCTGATCATAGATAAACCAACGTTGGGCGACTAGCAGTGGATACCAATCATAAATGTTTGCTAGCGCCTGGAGAGAAAGAACGAAAAAAAGCAAGGATCCCGTCGCTGCAACAATCATTAAAGCACCACCAACCGAGACTTGAGTTGACCTGGCCGAAGGTTGGAGTCCACGCCCACAATATGAACAATAAACTGAATCATCTGGAATGGTTCTACTGCATTTTGGGCATTCAGAAGTCATGAGAGAAGTTTGTGCTAACGTACTAATAAATAATTCCGAAGTTCTTTTATGTCCATATTGAATTTAACCGAATGAGGAGTTGTTCTTGAAGATAAGCAGTTTCGTTCTACTTGTGATCTCTTTGGCGATCATTCTGTTGATTGCCCCTTCTGATGTAAAGGCCGTTGAGACCATCAAATTGATACCCACGGATAACCATCACATCATGGAATTAAATTCAAATCAGCCCTATGTAGCTGGCTTCGATGTCTATACACCGGACCTTGAAACTTTCAAAGGAGCAACTCGCGCGACAGCTATCACCGTTAGCTTTCCTTCAACGAACACAAGCCATTTTCCATCTGGCAGTTGGCTCGGAGGTGGCATGTTTGTTCAAGGTCAGGGTAGCCACCTAAAATTTGTAGATTATGCATTCTACACAATGCTTGTATTAGATGCAGCAGGCAATCTCTTTCTTGATGTTGGCATGCACCAGACAGGGGAGGAAGCTTCGCTGCACAGGCCAACGGAACAATTGGTTTATGCCTATACTTGGCGGGTCTTGGGTATAGACCCCGCAACTCCTATTACCTTGTGTGCAAGGTTGGATTTAGAAGGCTGTGTTCACTATTCAGTTTCTGCCTCTGGATCCAATGTTACCCTTCCCCCCATCAGTGTAACTGATTTTCCAGGTTGTGAGGCTATCCTTAGATGGTTCTACGTGGGCAATCGCATAGTGGGACCATTTCCCTTTAGTCGCTACGTCCAATATTTCCAATTTGGAGTCGTAAGTTCTACAAGCATATCTAATAATTATTGGTCCGTAGATCTAAAGAACCCTCGGCTTTTGAAATACAATAAAAATGAGTGGGAACTTGTTGAAAACGCCTGGTCCATAGAAGGCGACATTTCCTACCTTGATTGGAGTTGGATGTGGGGAGGATGCCTATATCATGGGGTATCCGCGCAATATTATCAAAATCCGCTTGAAAATCCATACGAGGTTGTCTTCTTCTATAACGGTCAAACTCTCCCTTCAGGAACCGTTCTATGGCAAAACGAAAATCCAAACTTTACTATCAACACAACAGATTTCTCAGATTCTTCTCGACTCCTCTCCGAAGTATTCGGAACCCGTGCTCTCTTTCTCCTGATTTGGATATCGATGATTCTTGGAATACCTGATAAAATGCATAATGTTTGGGATTTGAAACACGAAAACCAACAGAAGGATAAGTCATCTCGCGCGCGTTGAAAGCAGGGTTTGAATATGTTACAGAAAGAGATGAATTCAAGATTTATCGCAAAAGAAAGTAACCATTTAGCCTTATCAAGGAAGAGAAAGCCTTTTCGCCTAATAAACATACAAGGATAAGAAATGTATTCAGTGATTATTTGCTATAGGTGTGGACAGTACCTGCTGGCCAAGGACAGTCAGAAGACTAAACAATGCCCCTACTGTGACGCAAGATTAGTCTTGGTCCAAACAAAAAAAGTCAGGCGTGCAGAAACTGCACAACAGGCTTCTCACCTTCTTCGCAGTCTGAAAGAAAAACGAAGAACCAAAACAAATGAGTAGAGCATGCCCAAGCCAATTGAGTCTGTCTACCTTCTCGCCACAAATCCGACACTTTTCCTTCTTAGGCTTTCCATTCAGTGCGAAGCCAATGACTGCAGCCCTAGTGTTCTCTTCAACTGGACAACGACACGTTTCACCTCCACCCGAGAACGCTTGAACAACGCCGTCTTCCTAATCCGATTGGGTATTTCCCTGCAATTGGATACCGATGGCACGCGCGGGCGGTGGGTATAGCTGGAATATCGTGAGCCTACCATCTGAATTCGGAATAGTGATCTGCATTTCATAAAACACTATTATTGGTACGTAAAGAAGAACCTGTGGTCGACGTAATATGAGTCTAGCTCCTGCAGTTTATTTACTAGGAATAGGTGGAATCGGAGGCTTTTTCTTAGGTTATGGAATAAGGAAAATCATCAAAGTATTGGCATTGACTATTGGAATTTTCATTTTCGCGTTGATGCTACTCGACTATACAAATGTCTTTGCTATAAACTATGATGGTGTTGTGGAATTCGTATCCAAATTATTTGATCCTGCTCAAGCAGTAGAGGTGCTGACGCCGCTAATCACGAACTTGCCACTTGTACTTAGCTTTACAGTCGGATTCGCACTAGGGCTCAGAAAAGGCTGATGGTAATACTCATTGAAATATTAAGAGGGATTGCACTTGCTTGAAAAATCCGAAATCTTGGGGTACACCGTAATTCTCATAGGTATCGGGCTTTTGGTGTTCACATTTGTCAATGCCTATTTATTTCTCGGAGAAAAACTTAGCATCCTATCAACCAATCTTGTAGAAGCTTTTGGTGAAATCCTCGGTCCACTAATCGAAACCAGCATTCGCGTAATGTACCTTGGCATAATGGGATGGATCGGCTCCATCATAACTATGAGAGGAATACAGATTCTCACACAAACACGACAAGAAGCAAAACAACGAGAAACACGCACGCGCAACCAAACGAGCAACGAATGATTCTTTCAGAGAAGAGTAAACGGAAGACTCCCCGATGAGACAAGTCGTCCGGGCTTTAGGCTGGGCCACAAGAATACTCTGGGTCGCAATCATCATATTTGGGCTCACAGTCGCCTATTCTGCCACGAACCTGCAAGCAGGTGTTGGACAACCGCAGCCTCCTCTGGTCTCAAACGGTCTAATGACACTGGCTTTACCTTTCTATATCAATAATACCGGTTTCTACAGCATATCTGGACTCAACATAACAACCGAAATAAGAGATCACAATGGAACTTCTGTGTCGACCTCTACAACTCTAGTGCCCTTGATTCCCGCAGATAGTTTTGTCGAAAGAACCCACAACATCTCCGTTAGTCTACCTTACATGGCACAGAATCTGACCTACCTCGTATTTGAGGACAGTAATCTCACAATTAACGTCCTCATAGCGATGATGTTCGCACATGCGGTCTCATTGCAAATGTCAGCTAATACAACCCTGTGGTGGGGCGCACCTCTAAGTAATTTCGCTATTGGAGAAATCTCCGCTGACTTGATCGCTCAAGAAATGATTGTTCCTTTAAACTTTGAGAACCATTCACCAGTCTATATTGACGGAACACTGAGACTGGAGATTTACAACGGCAACAATCAACACCTGGGTTCTGGAATGATGGACGTAAGCGTGCCGCCTGGCCATATGTATGACGACCGATTGGAAGTATCCGTGGATGTGTCAAAGCTAACAGAGAAAGGGGAAGTACACTTCTATTTTGAGACTTCTACATTCAGCCTTGGCCCCATAATAATGAGTTGGTGATAACTTCATGTATGATCATGAGGAAGGAAATGGAAAAAACCTTGTCAAAAAGCTGTTACCAAGGATCCTGAAGGCAGCCTTCAAATCCATCATTGCATTCGTGTTAATTTACTTGATACCATCACTTCTGCTTCAAGACGATTTTCTCCCAGCTGAATACAAACTTTCCATGAACATCTTTGCGGTAATAATCATACTTTTCATCGTCATAGTTGAACTCACTTCAGGGACGATTTTTCAATATATATTCAGTTTCTTGAGAGTAATAGTTTTGATAGTGTTTTTCATCTGCACGTTAGGTCGCGGTAGCATAACTGTAACAATTGAGATGTTGTACATTGCCGTCGATCTCAGCATCATATTAGCGATGCTTATCTTTGTTGAACTTCTCGGACTGGCGAAAACCGTGTTAGGCGCTGTGCATTTTCTTTCTCAGAAAAATGAGAAGCATTTCAATTCGTAGCTTTTGGTATCTTGCCATCAATGTCACATGGAACAAGTAACACTATCGTTCCTTTCACATTTCGAACCACTACATCAGAACAGAATCCGAAGATGCAAGTTTCTCAGGCGATCGCACTCTACAATTTCAGTTGTTGGAATTTCCATTTTGTACCTTTGGATGTGTCTTCGATGACAAATCCTATTTTCCTCAGCTTTCGCCTGATTTCATCAGCAGTCTTCCAGTCTCCTCGGTTACGAGCTGCTTGTCGCATTTCAAAAATCAGTTCCATCAGATCTTTTACAAGTTTTTCACTTTCAGGTTTATACCCTTCGATTTGAACGCCAAGCACATCTTCAAGTAGACTCTTCATAATTCTGACGACTTCTCTTCTGGTTTTACCTTCTATTTCGGTATTGGTGTCAATGAATTTGTTGATTTCTTTTCCTAAATTGAAGAGCGCAGCAACCGCGAGAGAAGTGTTGAAATCGTCATCCATGGCCTCCTCAAATTTCTGCCTCATTTCTTCCACCTTCGCTAAAAGACTTTTATTGCCAACGCTTTTTTGCTGGCTTTCTTCCAGTGCCTCAAGATTCTCAAGAGAATTGATTAGTCTCTCAAGGTTTCGACGGGCCTGCCTTAAGCCTTTATCGCTAAAACCCATGGAACTACGATAATGAACTGACGCCAAGAAGAATCTTACAACTTGTGGACTATATTTCTCCACGGCCTCTCGAGCAGTAATGAAGTTTCCAAGAGATTTAGACATTTTTCCGCCATTTATAGTAAGCCATCCGTTGTGTAACCAGTACTTCACAAACATCTTTCCAGTGGCGCCTTCAGATTGAGCGATTTCATTTTCATGATGTGGAAATATCAAATCTTCGCCTCCACCATGAATGTCGAATGTCTCGCCAAGATATTTCATCGATATCGCGGAACATTCAATGTGCCAGCCGGGTCTCCCCTTGCCCCAAGGGCTAATCCAAGAAGGCTCTGTTGGTTCGGTTTTTTTCCAGAGAGCGAAGTCGGCTGGATGTCTTTTGCGTGGGTTAACTTCGATTCGTGCTCCGGCTTTCAACGCTTCCGCTTTGTTTCCAGAAAGTTTGCCGTACTCGTCGAACTTTGAAACGTCGTAGTAGACATCGCCGTCGCTTATGTAGGCTAGCCCTTTGTCTATTAGAGTTTGAATGAGATTGATAATGTCTTCCATGTGTTGTGTTGCTCGGGGGTTGATGTCAGGTTTTTTTAAGTTAAGTTTGGCAATGTCTTCGAAGTAAGCGTCAGTATGTCTTTCTCCGAGCTGTTGGAGACTTATTCCAGTTTCTTTCACACGTGTGACAGTCTTGTCATCAACGTCGGTTATATTGCACACATAAGTTACTTTGTAGCCTTTGTATTCGAGATAGCGTCGGATAATGTCAAAGGCTACAAAGGCTCTTGCATTGCCGATATGTATGTCATCATAAACAGTGGGACCGCAGACATAGATTCCAACCTTATTCTTGTCTAATGGTACGAATTCCTCTTTCTGCCTAGTAAGAGTATTATAAACCTTTAATGACACCATGATTAATCACCACTACTTTTAACACTTAAATGTGTTATTAGAACACGAGTCTCTTTTCGAGAACTTATTCGTCTAAAAACAAAAACCCATGAAGCTGATTCCGTTAGGGCAAAAGTCCTATGAACAAACGTAAGCCCTCTGGAACATAAATTCACCTTCTAACAAATCAAGAAATAAGTGCACAATGTGTAATAAAGTTTCTCTTCAGTAAATGAGTGTCAAGTCTGATGAGTTCTCGCCCGTGCTACAACGGCAATCAATGTCAGAAATATTAGGACAAGTGCGACGGCAAATGAAGGAAGTTCGGGTATGAATGAAGCGGCTCCATGGTATGATACTCTGCTGTCGTGGGTTAGTTTTCCCCAGAAAAGATGGATGTTTGAACTACTGGTTTGCAATTCTAACCAAAGTCTTTCTCCTTCAAAGACCACTATGCCACAACAATCAACTGCAAATGAATGTAAGGTCACTTGAGTTTCAACCTTCAAGCTTTCGTAGCTGAAATGAGAAACATGAGATTGATTCTGAACGTCGAGCCATCCAACCTTAATGTCCAACTGATGACCATCTTCGAATATCAACGTGTGGTAAACCACTACGGTCAAGTTGGCAAATGTAAAGTTACCTACGAGAGGAAGGGAAACAAATTCTACGTGATTGGCTTCTTCCGGTACTTGGCTGTTCACAGGAGCGGTATCCAATAGAAAGGCGTTCCCGTATCCGTCTAGATCAATTTCTTCAGTTGCAAAGTATAATGTTTGATTTTGTGAAAGTGGACTAAATTCGCTCAAACTCTCAAGATTGATTGCTTCAGGAATTGCAAAACACAATGCTAGTAGTAGCAACAGAGCGGGAATAAGTATACAGTGAATGTTCTTCATCGGTTCCACTTGTCTCTGTAAATCTCTGTGAACATATTTAAACGATTCAGAAAGTGGAACCGAAAATATGTGGGTTTTTGTCGAAATGATCAGTGAAACTCTGAGCTTTCAGAACCATTGGATATTAGCGTGCGAAACAGTCAACGTTTTGCACGCTAATGTAACAGTGACCTGTGATACTAGACGCCACTGCAGGAGAGTTATGTCTTCATGATTCTCTTGAGAGATGTGACAGCGTTACCGATCACAAAAATGAGTTACTTGATAAGCAAAAGTGGAATATCTGTCATGTTCAAAGATTGCAGAGTTTCTTTGTCAGAAACGTATGGATATATGCCGCCGTACTGGCTCTTGTACGTATTGGTATTAGGGCTGCGCAAAGATGTAGAGGTGCTCATAGATGTAGTCTACGTAAAGTTCCATCTGCGTTTCCAGGGATTGAATTTGTTCTTGTTGCCAGGTCACTTGCGTGTTTAATGATGCAACTTGATTTCGCAAGCTAGTTACTTCAGTTTGTAAAGTATTTCTTTCTGCGGTTACGCTGTCCAGTTGATTCTGCAAAGATTGGGCCGCGGCGAGTCCAAATCCGAGGTTCCACAAGACGAATGCCACTAGTGCTACTACAGAGACGACTGTCACAACTGTCCTAACATCTAATCTACTTCTTGTTTCCATTTCTCATTCCTTCCAAATCTTTTGCAAGGAGTTTCTGCTTTCTGAATACTTTAGATTTATGAAAGCACAATAAAGATTACATCTATGTGTGTACGCCCATTTTTTATAACAAAATGAAATTTTTGGAGACAAAATCGAATTAACGAGTACGTGTGCGCAGTGCTGCTATTCTAGGCATGTAAAGCTATGATTCCGGTGATAGCACGATACTCACTATGAAGCAAAAAGAACATGAGTTTTCATAAAGATTGTGAATATCCCACGATTCTGATGATTCTTCTTTTCTCCAATCGCTTGATTGCGTCCAAGAATTCGCTTTTCTGCTTTCCACTAAGTTTCAGGTGTTGTAGCATTTCTCGTATAGGGGTGCTTGCCTGTCCACATCTCCGGAACCGACTCCTCAGATAGTCTACGACTACTCGCTCAACTCTCCCACACTTCCAAGTTGTGTTCCGAAGTAGAACGGCAATGGACCTGATCATTCTTTGGGCATCTTCCCTAGTCCGTCTAACCATATTCACACCCTCAACGCATGCACCGATTCTAGGTTGATTGCGATATTAAAACTGTTCTGCTACGAACGAGGGACACTGGAAACCTCAACTTATATGACCCACGCTGGAGTATCACATCAAGGTGGACGCTGAATCACGTTGTCGGACGACATTGCGAAAATCGTCTTAGAAACAAAACAGATCGCAGACATAACAGTTTGCAAAGGAAATCTCCGATTCAAGTGTAAAAGATGCGCAATTTTCTGTTGCAAGTTGGGAGGTCCAACCCTGGCTGAAAATGACGTTCAGCGAATAAAGGAAGCAGGTTATGTCAATGATAATGTTCTTGAAACGAGTGCGAGAAACATCAGTCGCCATGCGTCAATGACGCAAAGCAGATTGAGAAAGAGAGAGGATGGTTCCTGTGTTTTTCTCAAATTTAATGAGAGATTGAAGGCTTACGAATGTTCGATCTATGACGTTAGACCAGCTTTGTGTAGGATTTATCCATTCGATTTTGAGAGAATCAACTCTAACTCTCTTATGTTGAAGTTTATTCCTTGTTGTAGAGGTTTAAACGATCCAGACGGAGAATTGATAGATAAAAAATTTATCGCCAAATATCTGCTTGATGCTATTTTCGAGATTCTATAATACATTTGCGCGCACACAGGTCTAGAACGTAGCGTATCACAACTAGAACACTCCTGAAATAGAGCGGCCACGCACAATCGAAGATTTATTAGCAACAGCCTACGGCATTATGAAGGAAAGAAAATGAGAAAATCTCAGTTTTTGGCTCTCGTGGCTCTCTTTGCGTCCATTAATGCCATTTTGGATTCCTTGACAGGCTTACCCGAGTTATCATCTGGAGTGTGGACTGGTTGGATTTTCATAGTAGAACCCATTAATGGTATTGTCCTCGGACCGTATGCCGGATTCCTGTCCAGCCTGATCGGAGTCATGATTGGCCATTCTATATATTTCAGAGATGTGTACGAGTTTCTTTTTACCTTGGGAGCTCCGCTGGGAGCTATGATGGCCGGGTTCGTTTTTAGAGGAAGATGGAAGATCGTTCTGACTTACTACACTGCCCTCCTTGGATTTTATCTCGTTACGCCCATTGCCGGGCAGCTTCCCATCTGGGGCATGTGGGACGTCTATCTGGCCTACGCCGTTCTTCTAGTAGTTGCTGTGACGATGATGATTTGGAAGAGGATATGGCATCCCGAATCTAAAGGGTTAGTGTACATCATTGCGTTGTCGGCCCTGATTGGATTAGAAGCTGACATACTGCTCAGAATTTTCGTTTTCATTCCAGGTCAAACTTATCGGCTCTTCTATGAATTCACAGTAGACCAGTTGGTTCCCATTTGGGTTGAAGCAGCTGCCATAACTCCCATAAAGGTAGCGATCTCTATTCTGGTAACGACAACCGTTGGACCTCCACTAATCAAAGCTATGAGAAAACTAGACTTCCGTCCTTTTGCAATGAGTACCAAAAAAGGAGAAGCGTCTAAGGCCAAGCGTGCTTAATAGAATGGAATTACTTTAGTGGTTTCGTAACATCCTTCTGCGTAATATGAAGGTTCTAATTTCTTGCGCGAACCCATGTTCTTCAATGATTGAGATTCAGTCAAGAATTACGAAGAATTCAGTCCAACAGTCATAATAGCTGTCTCCGACCCGCCATTTTCCAACTTCAAGATACCAGCTTCCGACTAGAGAATGTTGGACGTATCCAATTTCTCCCGGTTTCAACTCCACGACAACCATTCGACCGGGCATCCCTATGAAAAACGTCCAGCTGAACCCATTCCAAAATTGATATTCCAAGCCATAGTTTGAGTTAGTAAAGTGCAATGTTTCGTTTGACACGTTTTTTATCGTAATGTACATTCTTTCACCTTGCTGGTACACATCTTTATCCAATGTAATCGTGAGAAGGTAATTCTTTCCTTCACCGGTTGCAGCACTAGTGATATAATAGGTACATAGGATTGTTATCCCGACTACAACCAATAAAAGAGATTGCCATTTCCGAACCCGAAGTTTTCGGGAAATAGTGTCAACTAAACTCAGATTCTATCCTCCCGCTTCTTCATCTTTATAAAAATACAGAAGAATATTTAAAACTGTGCATTCTTGGCTGAATCGAACCAAATTGCGCTAGGGATTGAAATGAACTCCCAATTCACGAAGGCTCTCGCTCTCCTACGTAGTTTCACCAAAACTCTGGAAAGAGCGCGCTTGGGATTCTGGTGGCCCGCCATCAACTGGCAGCAGTAACTTGCGGATAGATTCCGCGACAATCATTGTGCTTCTGAATGAAGAAAGTCGTTCTGCTCCCTCTGCAACTATAGAGCAGACTGGTTCCCCCTTCTCCACAATGACACTTGTGAGGGGAATATCGCTAACTTCCTTGAAAGCAGTTAGGTCTGGCATGAGTGAGCGTTGCGGGGCAAACAAGATGAGTCTGCTGCAAAAGCGTTGAGAGGTTTTCGCGATTGTCGGAAGGGTCCCTTCAGAACACGTTTGCACATGTGTTTTTACGATGTTTATTCCGAGGACCCGTTCGACGCATTCTAGAGTTCCTTGAAAACGGGGATTGACTTCGATAACGTAGGGTGTTCCTTCTTGGGATATTACGAAGTCTACTCCGTTAGATCCGACAAGACCAAAGCGCGCCGCAATTCGTTCAACAATGGCTTTACAGTTCTCCGTAACCGCTCTGGACATCACTAGAGGAACGATATTTCCGCAGTAGCCAAAAGGCTCTTCTTGACCCACCGCTTCTACTCCTAGCAATTGTTCATTCAATGTCAGAGCAACAGCTCCATTAGCAGAGGAGATCAGAGACGCACTTGCAGGTGTTCCGGAAATATATTTTTGAATCAAAACTCGTTCATCGTAGAACGAAGCCTCTCGGAATGCTTGCGCAAATTCTCTGGGATTCTCCGCCTTTCGTATCCCTGCGCCTCCGAAACTCTGTGAAGGCTTAATCAGAACGGGGTAATCGACATCTTTGGCTGTGTCTCTTGCTTCCGTGTAATTCTCAGCGAATGCGGTTTCAGGATGCGGTATCCCTAAGCGTTTAAGCTCCTGGAAAAATCGCATTTTATCACGTACCTTTTGGATCACGTTGGGATGGTTTCCAAGTATGGGAATCACGTCGTTGAGCTCAAATAGAACGTCTAAGGAGTCGTCTAAGCCTGACGACAATAACGCCGCATCTATGGCGTTCATTTTCAGAAGGGCTCGGGCTAGCTGGAGGAGGGCTGCTGGATTGAAATCGGTACTTATTTGTCCACAAGTTTTCCAGGGTCTCTGCTTGATGATTGAACGATTTTTCTGGCACAGAGGTTTAAGATCTTGATCTCCAAAAAAATCCGCAGCATAAACGTGATAGCCAGCCCTTTTGGCAGAGGCAGCCAATGAAACGACATCTAAACCTATGACTAAGACGTTTCGAAGGTTGGCTGCATGCAATGATAGACCCTCTTGAATACTACCTTTCTGAGTTCAACCTAATAATATGCTTCAACTTTTTCACAGGGTATTGTATGTAATATGGATTTAGTGGAGTGACTCAAAAATCATTAAATATGGATGCATGGAGAAAAGGCAAGAGGTGAATTCTATGCGACTTAACGGTAAAGTAGCGGTAGTAACGGGATCGGCCAGGGGAATAGGAAGGGCTATCACCCTTGCTTTTGCTCGAGAAGGGGCTAATCTGGTGATCAATGATGTACACGCTGAGAAAGCCAATGATGTTGTGAAAGAAATAGAGAGTTTGGGTGGCAAAGCGGTTGCCGTTGTGGCGGATGTTTCGGTAAGAGAAGAAGCTGAGAAGATAATTGACGCGGCGATTGATAGGTTTGGACGAATAGATATTTTAGTTAATAATGCTGGCATTACGAGGGATGCCTTGTTTCTGAAAATGACTGAGGAAGATTGGGATAAGGTGATGGCGGTGAATCTAAAAGGAGTCTTTCACTGCACTAAGGCAGCTCTCAAGCATATGGTGGAAAGGAAATACGGGAAGATAATTACTATAAGCTCCATGGCTGGTGTGTCTGGCAACGTTGGGCAAACCAACTATGGGGCCAGTAAAGCTGGAGTAATAGGATTTACGTTATGCCTTGCGAGAGAAATGGCAAAACACGGAATCAACATCAACTCGATATGTCCAGGGTTCATTGACACCGAACTGACAAGAGCTATCCCCGAAAAAGTCAAAAGCACAATGATTCCTTTTCTGCAATACCGAGCTATCAATCACAGGCTTGGAAAGCCAGAAGATGTCGCAACCGTTGCAGTCTTCTTAGCGTCCGATGAATCCAGTTACATAACAGGAGAAGTCATCAAGGTCACAGGCGGAGCTTTTTAGAAATTAGTGGAAACGCCAAATGCGCGCACGAAGTAGCCGGTAGCACTAGTGTTGTCTTTACCAAAAGCATTTTAACAGTTGCTTGATAAATGGAGCGAGTTGTTAGAGGAGAAAGATGTTTGGCTTCTAAGATTCTGGGTATCACTTACTTGTTGATAACCACTAACCTTTTCATCTACTTTCTGGAACTTCAGAATCCTGACTATTACATCTGGAATTTCGGGCTGATCCCTGCTCTAGTTGTACAGGGAGAATATCTTCATACTTTGTTGACATCCATGTTTTTACATGGAGACATCCTTCACTTACTCTTGAATATGCTTGTCTTTTTGTTCGTTGGCTACGACTGTGAACGAGCTATCGGCAGTTCTCGTTTTTTGGCTTTCTATCTGCTCTCTGGAATTGTCGCTGGACTCTTCCACGCCTTCCTTGATAGTGCATCGTATACCCCGACTATTGGGGCTTCGGGGGCAATCTTCGGTATTCTCGCGGCTTACGCTACGCTTTTTCCTTTTCGAAGAGTGATAGCCTTTTTCGGTTTCATCCCGATTCCCCTCCCTGCCATCATCTTTGTCTTTCTACTAATTGTCATGGAAACAGCTTATTTTGTTTCAGGAGGGTTACCGTATGTCGCTCACTCGGCTCATTTAGGAGGATTCATTTCTGGAGTCTTCTTGGCATTGTTATTTGGCCCCAAAAAAAGTGTAATGGAGGAATTATAAAAAGTGAAGACACTTAAATCAAAACCTGGAGTCGTCATCTTCGCTAGATTGTTTGAAGATGAAGACTTGCTTGAAGCCATCTCTGACGCTGCAAAGCAGACAGGAACCAAGGCTGGGTTCTTCGTTCTCATTGGTACTCTAAAGAAGGCAACACTAGGATTTTACCAGGACGGCAAATACGAACCCATCCACATCGATGAACCCGTAGAAATTGTTTCTTGCATGGGAAACATTTCGCTTAAAGACGAAAAGGAACTGGTCGTTCACGCACACCTATCAGTTTCGAACAGAAAGGGTGAAGTCTTGGGTGGACACTTGTTGCCAGGTTGCGTTGTAGCTGCGACTGCAGAATTGACCCTGATGGAGAATACAGGTGTAACGTTGCAGCGAAAGCTAGATGAAAAGACCAACCTTTATCTACTGTCTTTCGACGCAGACCCACAGACATCTGGTTGAGATAATCTATAACGGCTCATGAAATTGCCTGTTACAGACTACGTCTTTAATCGCTTTACGAGGCGAACTCCATGACCTCCTTTATGGTAGTAATCGCTTAGCGTATCAACTTCTGTATAACCTTGCTTTCGATAAAGTTCACGCGCAGCCACATTATCAACACCAACCTCGAGATAGCACGTTTCCACACCTTTTGCAGTAAAGATGCGTTCCAACTCCGTAAGAAGCCTGAGTCCAATCCCTTGTCTTCGATGTTTTACCGCGATGTCTAATGTATATACATGGCCAGCTTTTGTTTCGTCAAGATCTTCGATGGAACCGATGATAAAGCCTGCAACTTCCTCAAGTATCCACGCACCTAAGCTTATGGTGTTGGGATTCTCCAAAAGTCGAGCAATCTGCTCTTTGGGCAAAGCTTCTATGGTAAAACATTCTCTCTCAATTTCATGAAGCACGTCTAGGTCGTTTATGGTTGCAGGCTTCACTTTGAGAAACAGGAGAACCGCCAACTTGCTTGCTTTGTGTGGGGATAGTAAAGGACTTGCCTTATAAATAGTGAATCAGACCATTTCAGTGAAATCAACGGTAATATGTTCGATTTCTAACATGCTTTTGTACAGCGTTGCGATCTTCGGCGTAATGTTTTCTTGACCAAAATAGAGAAGGTGACTTCCACAGTTCTTCTTGCAATCAGAAGCACCAAAATGTGAAACGGGGATTTTCCCGTTTTCCTTTATTTTGATGTAACGATTTATTTTGCACTCTGCTCTTGTGTCAGTTGCGGCAGCAACCAGCCCAGTTAGGTATACATTTTTGTGACCCAGCAGATAGTCAATGTGCCAAAATCTCCGTTTCTTCTTCTTCAAATGCCTTAAGACACGATGTTTCAAACTAGAGGACCCGAGACCTAAGGCCGAACCGGTATATGTGTAGTAACCCTTTGGAAATCTTCGAGTGCCTAGCGCTCCGATTTTCAAGCTGGTTTCCCTTAACAGGAATAGGATAAGGGTATAGACTCCATTTCTGGGAAGTGATTCAACGGCTAACAACATTTTCTCCGTGCACTGAATCATGTGGCCGTAAACAGTCTTTGGAAATTCTCGCAGTATACCTTTCGTTTGGCTTTCTGAGAGATGTTGGCAGCATCCACTATAGCGATTTGCACTGGATAACGGTAGTAAGGCACATCTGAGCCGAATAAAACCCAATCTTCATCAATGTCCACTGAGATTTCTATGAATTCTGGGAGGGTGCCTGAGGTTTCTACATAGATATTTTCTGATTGCTTCAGTGCGTTGATGCAACCTTCTCTCAGATGTCCAAAGATGATTGTTAGGTCTGGATATTTCTTGGCAACCTTAAGTATCAGCCCTGGAGATGAGAAGCCGTTCCCGGTGTGAATGAGAAGTGGCACTCGCAACTCAGTCATCTTCGCAAAGAATTTGTCAAAGAATAGGTGGTCAGGTCTAAAGCATTCCACCATAGGATGCAACTTGAGCCCCGTTAAAGCCAGCTTCTCTTTGAATCGTATAACTTCATCTATGGCGTCTTTTCCTCTCCGCGGATCGACGCGTCCAAATCCTACAAGACGATCAGGGTATTTGTTGACGCATTGGGCGATGTAATCGTTTGTTTCTGGATATTTATCGCCTACGTTTGGATTAGGGAAGACAATGGCTCTTTCAACGTTGAATTGATCGAAGAGGTTGATTAATTCCTCCACGAATATAGTGGGCTTTGAGTAGGGTTGCCACGGTCCTGACCTACCCAGATGGACGTGCGCATCACAAATTTTGAATCTGCTCAACACCTTCAGTTCACCTTTTAATCATCTAAGAGACTGATTTGGTATTTGAGACGAGTCGGTTGAAAAATTTTCGCTTAGGAATTACGGGGGAGCCAGATGAATATTGGAAGTCTCACAAAAGCCTATACAATGAGGTTTATAGCGCGACAAAGCTCGCTTTCAACGAAACATGTGACCGACCCTTTCTCGCATGGGAATACAATTTATAAACTTTGTAAGCTATTGTTAACAAACCGTTAAAGGGATCAAGCATGGAAAGTGAGCAGCCAACCAAAGAAGACCCAATCAAGATTCATAAGGAAGGCACAGCCCTTTCTGACCTTGGCAAACATGATGAAGCGTTGGAAAAATTTCTCAGGGCCAGCGAACTCTACGAAAAGGAAGGCAACTACTTCGACGCTTCATACGCTCTGTTTAAGGCGGCGGAGTGCAACTATCTGCTTAAAGAGTATGACCCTGCCGCTGAACGATTTCTCAAAGCAGCCGACCTTGCCCTAAAGAAAGCCTTCGACCGGTTTGCCATCAGTGCACTCGAATACGCTCTAGACAGTTACAAAGCACAAGGAAAAGAAAAGGAACAGACGGAACTTACGAAAAGGATAAAGGAGCTAAAGGAAAAAGCATCCGCCTTCTAAATTCCATTGGTGAAAGCGGGCGCTTCGTTATCACTTTTTCACCAAAAGAATCAGAATAGAGAACTGGCTTGACTGCGTGCGCATTGTTTTGTGCACCAAATCGAATAGTTTCTTTGGAGAATATTAGTGTTGCAGGAGTACCCCTTTTTAGAATTCGCTTCCTTAAGAATGTCATAGACAATTACAGAATGGTGTTGCAGGAGAGCTAGTTGGTGTCTGATGGGCATAAACGCCGGAATCGAACGTACATTATGGCTGAGATTTTGGAGATGACGAAGAACGGGTGCTTGAAGACCCACATTATGTATGGGGCAAATTTGAGTTTTGATCAGTTGAAGGGCTACATGGCTTTTCTTTTGGACGTTGGGCTCTTGCAGGAGACCATGAAAGGTGAGAAGACAGTTTATACAACCACTCAGAAGGGCGTGAAGTTTCTCGAACACCTTCACACCATCAGTGATCTGATGCTCTAATATTTCTTGTGACTGATACGCGCGCCCTAAAGAATTACAATCAACGTTAAAAGAATGCTGTAGGGTTCAAAACTAATCTGCGCACAACATAGAGTGTGGTTATCTCCCGCAAACTCTTCATTTTTCCTCTCTAATGAAAACCTAAGAGATTTAACTAGGCACCAGTTACGGGTGTGTGGAGAATGGTTGTTTGAAGGAGGATATTCGTAACGAGACTTTTGATAGAACGTTTCCGTTCAAGCCGAACTTCAGAGAGATAAATGGTTTTCAGATGCATTATGTTGATGAAGGAAAAGGGGAGCCCATGGTTTGTGTTCATGGAGAACCAACTTGGGGTTATTTATATCGAAAATTCATAACACCCTTATCCAAGTTTAACCGTGTAGTAGTTCCGGACCATATGGGCTTTGGCAAAAGTGATGTTCCTCAAGATAAGCCTTACATTTTGGCTCAACACATCGACAACTTCAGAAAACTTCTCCTTGAATTGGATTTGAAAGATATCACGCTGGTCTGTCAGGATTGGGGAGGTCCTATATCCTTGGGTTTTGCTACCACCCATCCTGAAAAGGTAAAACGGTTGGTAATTATGAATACGGGGGTAGGGGTCTTACCTGCAGGCGCAAAAACTTGGATTTCTGACATGGAAGAAAAAGGAATTTACGAAGATGTTCTCGGCAATATGGCGACGTTCATTCCAAGGATGTTTGCAGCGACCCTTGTGAGTGGACCTCCAAGTGAGACTGTGATTCGTGCTTATACAGCGCCTTTCCCGAATCGTGCTTCTTGTATCGGAGCCATAGCTTTTCCGAGAGATATTCCAGTCGGAGATGACCATCCTAGCGCTAAGACTATGCGTTCAATTGAACGGAACTTGGATCTCCTAAGGGACAAAGAAAAAATCATAATCTGGGGAATGAAGGACCCCATTTTTCCCAAAAGAACACTCGATTGGTGGAAGAAAGTGTATCCTCGCACGAAAAGCTACGAGTTGCCTGACGCCAGCCACTGGTTACAGGAAGATTGCCCCGAAACGATAGTGACAATCCTCACCAACTTCCTTCGTAAAGCATCCTAGAATCCCTTCGTTCTGTGTTTCCGTGTTTTTACATTTATCCATCGACAATTCCAAATATTGCTCGTTTGAACTGAGAACGTGGGATTGCATGGTTTTGTTCTCATAGGAATTCTCTCTCATTTGAAATACTATAGCTTGAAACGTTAAATAACTACTTAAAGTCTCGCGCGCGGGTGCGTATGAGAGAGCATCTTACACAGCATGTCCTCGCTAAGATCTATTCTCAGTATCCCATTTGTACCCTTTATCTCCAGAACCTTGCCTTCGACCATGGATAGTTCTTCCAGTTTACCTAGAGATCCCTCGAACAACACCCGGTCGTTGGACTTGCTTGAGCAACAGTATTCTATTGACTTGACATGCATCCTTGACCTGATCTCTATAGAGAATGTGTGTTCCATTTTTTCATCCGCAATTTCGCGCGTGTGTTTTTTCTGTGACAGTGGCGACTTTTAACAGATAAATCGTTTCTGCAGTTCCATTAGTGCTTTCGCTTTATTGTATTCTGCTTCTAATGAAGCAGCTTCGATTTCCTTCCAATTGTTGTGATAGTTGCCTGAAGAGACGCCTCCATGAACAACTTGTTGTTGGAGACCCGATGACTGCTCAAAACCTCCGTTCATTCCAACCAATCGAAGCACCTTCTGTATTTTCAATCTGTTCAAACTCATTTTTCCATTTCCCATTTTTCTTCACCTACTATCAAACATCCAAGACTTTTGTGATAAAGTCTCCGCAAGAAGAGTTTGGGAACATTAATATCTGATAGAGGAAGTTAAGAACAATGTGGGAATGTTAGTATCGCCGAGGAAATTCAAGATTGATCAATAGTTGGTGTTTGTGTTGGAGAAGTTCTGTAACTTGTTGTTCGAGCTCTCAAACGAGGACCGACTTAGAATACTCTATCAATTGGACAAGAAGGCAATGAATGTCACACGTCTCTCAAAGGCGTTGGATCTCACTACTCAAGAGACAAGCAGACACGTTTCCCGATTAAGCGATGTTGGATTAACTCAGAAGGACGTTGAAGGTCTACATCATGTGACCTTTTATGGCGAAGTTGTCTTGAAACAACTTGGGGGATTAAGATTCATATCGCAGCACAATGACTATTTCACTTCCCACACTCTGGCTCATGTTCCTTCTCAGTTTTTGTGTAGAATAGGTGAATTGGCAGATGCACACCGTACAGATAACATTATGGTCGCTTTTTATGACATTGAGAAGATGATGCGTGAGGCGGAGGAGTATATCTGGACAATTGCTGATCAATACCTCGTTAACACTATCCCCTTATTCAGAGAAGCAGTTGAACGGAAGGTGAGCGTAAGAAACATAGAGCCTATTGACTATTACCGCTATCATTATCTCCCTGACGACAGGGAGGCCTTTGATAGAGCTAGGATTGCAGATTTTCTGGAAGAGAGGATATTAGAGCGGCTAGACGTATTCCTTTCCATGTCGGAGAGAGAAGTAGCAGGGGTCGCCTTCCCACTCCCAGATGAAAAATTTGACTATCTTGGGTTCACAGCCACAGATGAAAGAGCACACACATGGTGTGAGGATTTATTCCAATACTATTGGGAAAGAGCACCTACTCGTGCGAGCAAGGTTGAAGAGCTCTACAAATGGATAAAAGGGAGACCTAAAGCCATTGATGCCCTAAAGGGAATCGCTATGGGACAGGCGCGCAAATATACCAACGAAAAGGAATTGATCCCAAAATTTGAACGTATGGGTTTAACAAAGCAAGGGAAATTAACTCTGCTAGGGGATCTTGTATCTGAAAGATTTCAGTAACGCGCGGAACCCCCAAGGCGTCTTCAAGATGCGCCCGCACAAATTTCAACATGGACTAATACACTTGGCGCGCGCGAAGAAGGATCCGCGCGCGCGCAGGAAACGACCCTGCTCTATATAGCCTTATGGTGTTTCCTTATGCTGTCTCGAATGACCATCCATATCCGCATCATGATGACAGACTTTTCTATTACATTATGAAAAAGCCAAGCGATGACACAAAATACTATGTCACGTTTATGGCATTGCATAATGACGTTGATAGCTTTGCGGCATCAAGCAGGTTTACAGGCATCTATATGGATGTGGGAACCACCTATTACGTTACTGTCACGAAAATTGGCTCAACGTTTAGGCTAGCGCTTAGAACAGGTTCCCATAGCGGAACTATAGTTTGGGATTCTGGCGATTGCACAGGGTGGAACGATAATTACCAATACCTCTATATTCCTTTTCACAAGGAATACGCGGCGGACGGAGCATACACGATAGACGGATATGTTGAAAACCTTAACTTACAGCCGGGAACGCCAACTCCTCCTTAATGCACACATACTATGCGCACGCACCTCTCCTCTAAGCGAGTCCAGAATACTACACGCGCGCGCAAATAAACCAAAGGCATGTGGAGATGTCTCCCGCACAACTCCCTTTTTTTGGTTTGGGTAGAGGATTCTTTCCCAAATCTTTAGTATCAGATCGGTTCTACTGCAGAGTTCTTGGAAGTGAAAGGCACGCGCCAATACCTTTTGATGTATATTCCTTAGTGTTAACAATGCTATTATCCCATGTCATCTATTCGGGGAATAATGAACGAACATTTACTTCATTCAGCGATCAAAGAGTGGTATTCACTTCCAGAAGACAGATTTGAGGCTAGGATAGATGGGTTCATCATTGACATTTTAAGGGGAAGTCTTCTGATTGAAGTTCAAACCAAGAGTTTTCGGGCTATTAAAAGGAAACTTTCAAGTTTGGTTGAAAATCATGAAGTCCGACTAGTGTATCCCATTCCAGAGAGGAAATGGATAGTTCGAACTACAGAGTCAAGCGAATTAATAAGTAAGAGAAAGTCTCCGAGAAAGAGAAAGCTGGTTGATCTATTCTATGAGCTAGTGAGTATCCCTAATCTGATTGCTAGAGAGAATTTTTCGTTGGACGTTTTGATGATTGAGGAAGAAGAGATAAGATGTAACGATGGCAAGGGAAGCTGGAGAAGAAGGGGAGTAAGCATTAAAGACAGAAAATTGATTGATGTCAGGGATAGAGTTTTTCTGAAGGATGAAGTTGATTTTCGCAGATTTTTGCCAAATGACCTTGAAAGACCATTCACTAACCGAAGCCTTGCAGATCTAACAGGAATCCCCCTTTACCTAACACGAAAGATGACTTATTGTCTCAGAAAAATGGGTGCGATTAGAATGGTTGGCAAGAATAGAAGAGAATTGATATTTACCGATCTCACCTGAGCGCGTGCAATGAAGAATACTGAGAATGGACACTTAATCTGATCTTTTTAGATTCTTGCACAAGTCATAAAAACTGTAACAGGATACGTAATGCGTGATGTAGGATGAGTAGAAAGCAGTTGAAAACAAACACGCATGCCATAAGCACTCTGGTCATTGCTTTGATAATCATTATTGTAGTAGGGTCTGTAGTGGCCGTAGTGATATCGGCAGTCTTACTTGGATTTTGGAAACCATTCGGTCATGTAGCCGGTTCTGGAACATTAGATACCGAAGAGAAGGACTTCACTGATTTCACGATTGTTGAAGTGGGATGGGGTTTTGAGGTTGATATTGGCCAAGCAGATTCATATAGCATCAACATAATGGCAGACGACAATATGTTCGGTTATATCGAGGTTTCTCAGACTGGAGATACCCTGACAATCGGTCTCAAATGGGGCTATAGTTATCAAGATGTAATCTTGAGAGCCGAAATCACAATGCCTGACCTTTACGAGTTGAAGCTTTCAGGAGGAACACACGGTACCGTTGAAGGATTTACCTCTTCGCATGAATATGCTGTCGACTTATCGGGAGGTAGCTATCTCAGTGGCGACTTTACGACCAGTGAAGATGCCCAATTTACCCTGTCTGGAGGAAGTCATTTGATTGGACTGGACGGTGCAGCCAATGACCTGACCATCAGCGCTTCTGGCGGAAGCCACTTGGACCTCTCGGATTTCCCTGTTCATGATACCACTGTCAACCTAGGTGGTGGAAGCCACGCAACAGTAAACCTTGATGGCAGATTAGATGGTGACGTAAGCGGAGGCTCACACCTCAAATACACAGGGAACCCCACCACGATCGATGTCAATACATCTGGTGGCTCCACAATAGGTCCACAGTAAGAAGCGCGCGCGTTAATAAGGAAATACTTACTCTCAAGTTTCCCATTCCAAATCTCAATTTTCAGGCGCTAACCAAAGGTTATTATGTGGTATGTGGTTCAGGAGAAACAGGTTGACATGCCAGTCGTTTATTAGCCTGTGATTGGCTTAGCTGTTAGCCGTGCCTTGGTTGGTTGGTTGGATTAAATCTTAACCCCCAAACCCAAACCTGAAATATTAAGCAAGGACAATTGTCCAACGGATGTGATTGAATTATGGACGATGTGAGAATAATCCTTTCAGGATTGTGGGTAGCTTTAATGTTAGTTTATCTTTTGGGGGATGTGCTGCGAATATTTGCCGGTGACTTTACAGCGGGGCAAGTGGGAGGTAAGCAACTGACGCAGACAATGTTGATGTTAATGGCAATATTAATGCTGATTCCGATTGTGATGCTTTTCTTGTCCCTAACGTTGACCTATCCTTTGATTCGCTGGGTAAACATCATTGTAGCCATATTCTTGCTTGGTTTTAATCTCATTGGATTGCCTGGTTACCCTGGAGCTTATGACAAATTTTTGATAATTGTAGGACTTGGGTTTAATGTACTGACTGTTTGGTATGCATGGAACTGGGTCTAATCAGGAAGGTTAACGGATATCTAGTCAATGTTCACAATTCTGAAAGCCCATTTATCACACTCATCTCTTGATATTTTGCCAGCAATAAAACTTCTTCATTAATCAACGCTTCAAGAGTTCGTCTTTTTCCAACTTTTATTCTTGGAATTCTTCTTTCAGGTGTTAGCGTTTCCTTTCAAATGCCTCATCTAAAGCGCTCTTCATCCTTCTACAATTTGGACAGAATCTACTTCTTCTAGCAAATTGATCATGCCGGTCTATGTGATCCTATTTGTCATAATTAATCGCTTTCATTTTTGAGTTTATTATTTATTCAGATTATCTTTCAAAACAACATTTATCAATAATTCCTCGTATCTCTCTTTTTCTTCCATCATTGGCATATGCCCTGAATTTTCAAAAATGAATAGCTTTTTACCTTTTTCAGCATCTAAATTGTCATAAAATTTCTCAACAACAACTGTGGGAGTAGCCACATCGTATTTTCCTTCAAAGAAGTATATGGGGACTTTAATAGATTGAATTTCTTTTGTAAGATTGACATTTTTCAATTCCTCCCACATTGCATTAATAGTAAAATCAAATCCTTTATTTCTGAATGTTCTAATTCCTTCTAATAATGAATATTCAGGCGAAGTTAAGAAGTCTAACGCTATAATTATCATATCCATCATAGACTTACTATGCAAGAGTCCTCCATATTTAGCAACATACCCAGACATTTTTAAGAATTTTTTCGGTGATTCATAAGGTGGTGGTCCTATTGCTTTTATAGCATTTTGTCTTCCTGAATCTTCAGATTTTTCAGCTTTTTCAACTATAAACTTGTATGAAACTTTTTGTTGTTCATATTCGTTTATAACTTGCGCCACTCCAACATAAGCATGAATTTTCTCCGGATATCTTTGTGCAGTTTTAATTCCAATTACCGTGCCCCCTGAATGAGCAACTAAAAAGATTTTTTGAGTGAGAAATCTATTTCGTAAATAATCTATTAACTCATTACAGTCCTCAACAAATCTATCCAAAGTCATTGAATCAATTGGAATATCATCACTAAATGATTTACCCGCCCCTCGTTGATCCCAATGAACTACTGTAAAATGCTTAATTAACTCAGCATCATATTTACGCGAACTTGACATCCCCAACAAAGGCGCACCAGGACCACCATGCAAAAATAACAAAACTGGATTATTTTGATCTGTACTTCTGATAAATATCCATTGTTTTAAATCACCAAGGGTAATCTCCTCCAATGAACTTATGCCATTAGATGTCTCTATTCTAGTCGAATTTCTCAAATAGTTCTTATACAGTAATAACCCGATATAGAGAAGCAAAAAAAATCCTGTTATAGATACAATAATTAGTAAAAATATATTCAAAGCATTTTTCCCTTTATTTACAGCAATTGTTACTTAAACATATAAATCATGCGTGCATGCATCATCTGCAAAGAGTCTCGGACAATCTACTTTGGAACATTGGAGCAGTTAAGATCACAGTCTCTAGAGTATTTAGGGACATCGATGTCGCGCGCGCACATCCAAAAATAAGGAAGGATGTCCAAATGAAAGCGATTGTATGCACAAAATACGGATCAGAACGCTTTTATTGCTATCCGGTCTTAGCCTCCTGACAGTGAAGTTAATGATGAACCCAGTAATTGAAGCTATGCATAAGCGACGATCGGTCAGGTCTTATGAGCCTAAACCAATTCCGAGGGATGTCATCAATACGATCATCGAGGCTGGCAATCAGGCCCCTTCAACCATGGGCATGGTGAAAGGAGTCCTTCGTTTTCAGCCGTGGCGGTTTGTAGTTGTTGAGGACCCAGAGTTCAAGCAAAAACTCTTGCAGACCGCGCTTCCGATCTGGAAAAAGATGACTGAAAGCATGAAGGAGACGGACCCTGAAATCTACGAGAAAGCAATGAAGCTCTATGAGGCGATGCCCGAACCCAAAGACATGATTTACCATGGTGCACCTGTCATCCTCTTTATCATAGGCCCAATTAGTAATGCAGTGAGTTGCGCGCTTGCCTGCGAGAACATCATGCTTGCCGCATGCGCTCTCGGTCTTGGCAGCTGTTATACAGGATTCGGTGCAATGGTCAAAGGCCATGCTGATATCGTACAAGCCCTTGAGCTAACGGATGGTGAACGAATATACGGGCCTATCCTGCTTGGCTATCCAAAGGACGCCCCTGAAAAGCGCTGGATGGATCAACATAAAAGTTACGTCAAACCCACGATTAAATGGATCTAGAAGTCAACTAACTTACTGGCTATTTTGGCTATAACTACGCGCGCCCTTTGTGTTTCTTGGAGAAAGTAGAAATCGGAAGTAAGATTTCGGATTGCAGGAGATATCACCGCCTCCTCAAGCTAAATTCTTATAAAGGAAATGGCAATAGGGTCTACTCGCAAACATCGCGTCAAAAACTCAACGGTGTGATGGTGATACGAATGAATGAGGCAATAATCCTGGCTGGTGGCGAAGGGTGGAGACTCAAACCAGAAACATGGACACCGAAACCTCTATTGAAGATTAATAAGGAAACCTTGTTGGACAAACAGATATCATGGCTTAAAACCCGTGGATTCCAAAACATCATTGTAGCATCAGACAAAGATGGACTCACAACCCTTGACGTAGAATACTCAGTCGAGACGAACAAGCTAGGAACGGGAGGAGCAACCAAGAGAGCATTTCAAAAGATTAAAGGAAACATCGCGTACGTCATGAATGTAGACGATCTTGTATTTTATAATCCAAAAGAACTTTTTGACTATGCCGGCAAGGGAGCAGCGGTGTTGCTCGCCAAGCCAATATTGCCCTTTGGAAAGGTTACTCTTCAAAATGACAGAAATGTGATTCGATTTGAAAGGAATCCAACGCTAGAGTTCTATGTCAGTGCGGGGCACCACGTTTTCAAAAGGAAAATTGTGGAGAGACACTTCCCAGACGAAGGGGACTTTGAATTTTCAACGATGCAGATATTAGCCGATAAGAGAATACTTCTAGGATACGTATACGATGGTATGTGGCTAACTATCAACACTATGAAAGACTTGATCAGGGCAAAAACGTTCTTCGGAAAGTAGCACACTCATTTTACCAGAATAACAGGCATAGAAAAGGGAAATTTGTATAAATTCCCAACCAGACAGTGTCAACTATGCCAACAGAGTTCCGAACGCTAGCTGAACTTTGCGAAAAACTAGAAGGCACATCAAAACGTCTGCTAATGAGAGACTTAGTGGCGGACTTTCTGAAAAAAGTACAGGCCGACGAGGTGGAACCTGCAACCTCTATGATTCTTGGCCGCGCATTCCCAAAATGGGATCAAAGAACACTGGAAGTGAGTTGGGCGACCTTACGCGGTGTGATCAAACGGTTGGCGAATGTTGACTGGAAGGAGTTTAGAGAAGCGTTCAGTCATACGGGTGACGTTGGGGCGGCAACGAAGATCATTTTGGAGAAGGGAGGGAAAATTCGAAAACAGGTTACGCTCTTTGAAAAGGCCTTGACTATTCTGGAGGTGAGGCGGAGATTAGCGGTCATTGCTGAGACGACAGGGTCTGGTTCTCGAGAACGGAAAGAACGTCTGCTGGAAACTCTGTTAGGGGTAGCTACTTCATTGGAAGCGAAGTACCTTGTCAAGATTTTGATTGGTGAGATGCGGACAGGATTTTTTGAGGGCATGATGGAACTCGCCGTCTCTGAAGCTTTTCAAATTCCATTGGACGTTGTGCAAAGGGCTAGTATGCTGGCTGGTGATGTTAGCGAAGTTGCGGCAATAGCGAAAGTGCAGGGGAAGGAAGGCGTTTTGAGTATCCGATTCCAGCTTTTTCGACCTATTAGACCGATGATGGCTCAGATGGCGGCAGATGTAGATGAGGCTTTAAGAGGGCATGGAGGGGAATCAGCTTTTGAGGACAAGCTCGATGGCGCGCGGATTCAAATTCACAAATCAGGTGACAAAGTGAAGGTGTACAGTCGCAGATTGACAGATGTGACCGAGAGCTTGCCTGAGGTTGTTCAGTTGGTGCGTGATCAGATAGGGGCGCGTGAAGCCATACTGGAGGGTGAGGTTATAGCGGTCGGGAAGGATGGAAGTCCCATGCTGTTCCAGCATTTAATGCGACGATTCCGAAGAGTCCACAATATTGAGGAAATGACCAAGCAAATTCCGATTCAACTTTACCTCTTTGATCTGCTCTATCTTGACGAAGCGAGTTTAATCACCGATCCTTACGTAGAACGCCGAAGAAAATTGAAAGCAATCAGCGGAGATATTTCCTTAACCAAGCAAGTGATAACTAATGACCGTGCAGAGGCTGAACGGTTTCTCAGAGAAGCCATGAGTCGAGGACATGAAGGGCTGATGGCGAAAAAATTGGACAGCCGTTACACTCCGGGAGTTAGGGGAAAACGTTGGTTCAAGATCAAGAGAACCTTGGAGCCGTTAGACTTGGTGGTTGTGGCCGCCGAATGGGGGTATGGGAGACGACATGGCTGGCTTTCCGATTATTATCTAGCGGCTAGGGACTCAGAGAGTGGGGAGTTGCTGATGGTTGGGAAGACGTTCAAGGGGTTGACTGATACTGAGATTATTGGCATGACAAAACGACTCAAGGAATCGGCTGTGAAAGAAGAGCATGGACGAGTTGTTGTGGTTCCCAAAATTGTGGTGGAAGTAGCTTACAACGAGATACAAAAAAGTCCGAAATACAAGTGTGGAATGGCACTGCGATTTGCCAGAATTACACGGATTCGCGACGATAAGAGCCCAGCGGAAGCTGACACCATCCAAAAAGTCAAAGAGATTTATGAGCAGCAATTCGAGAAAAAGGCCAGATACCCATAGTTTTTCCAGTATACTACGAATATTATTTGCGTTTTCTGAAGTACGTTAGGTCGTCTTTTTGACAGACGAAATCAAAGCCAGCTTCAAGGAACTCCTTAATTTCATCTAGTTTGGTGGCTATTCATACGCGCGCGTGTTCCCTATATTAAGAGCATACGGTTTCAACATAGCAAAAACTCAGAAACATGCCTTACAAAAAACAACAACGGTCACAAAACGCATACGTGTATTTATGATATCCCTGAAATTCTTAGTACTACATAGATCATGGAAAAGGCCAAAAGACCATAGAAAATCAGCAATCCAACAGCTGCAACATATCTCGGTTTCTCAGTTTCCTCATTCTTCAACATCGTGCCTGCATGTCTCCTTAACAGTCTCGGAAAACGATCCAAGAGATAAATTATGACGTACGTCATACTTAAGCCTTACGTGTGCAGGCATAATCGCGCGCGCATTGGGGGCTTTGAAAATAGGCGTGTCCGTGAAAGACGATTCGGCAAACTTATTTGATCGATTATGTAATTTTGCGTAGAGCGTCTGCTTATGCCGGAAAACACAGCAACTGTAGATTCCTTTTCTGATATGCCAGACTTGGAGAAGAAAGTTTTGGCGGTGTTGTCAGCGTTCGAAAGTAGTCGCAGATTGGAAGCCTCAGGCGAGTACGTTTTCCCTGACGGCAGACGAGTCAGACCCACTGTCGAGGGCATAAAATCATTCCTGAGTGACGGCGCAACGCTAGAAGCCAAGAAAACGGCCACTTCTCTACGGCAATTGCTGAAGATAGGATTGGTCATGAAAAGGGCAGACTGCTACTTCCTGTCGGATGTCGGGAAGAAACTCGGCAGAAAATGCAGGAAGGAAAGGATGAGCAAAGGCTACGACAATCTTTTGTCAAGAACCGAGACCAGCAAAGCGTATTCAATGTTCTGCCAGCGTGTCTTCGGCAAAGACCTATCCCAATACAACGTGCTCGACATGGAGCAGCTGAACACTTTGATAGAAAAGTTGGAACTGAAGCCCAGTGAAGTTGCTCTGGATTTGGGATGCGGGAACGGAAGAATAACCGAATACATATCCGACCTCACAGGTGCCAAAATGGTCGGACTTGACTTTGCCCCTGAAGTGATCAAGAGAGCACAGCAGCGAACAGTCGACAAGAAAGACCGCTTAACCTATGTGGTGGGCGACATGGACGATTTGTCATTTCAAGAGCAGAGTTTCGACGCCATAATTTCGATAGACACACTGTACTTCGTTGAGAACATCGATGCGACAATAGAGAAACTGAGGAGCCTTCTGAAACCAATAAACGGCAGATTGGCCATCTTCTATGGCCAGAGCTGCGACCCTGATGAGTCTCGGGATGTTCTACTTCCGCAAAGCTCGAAAGTCGGCGCAGCTCTGAGTAACAATGGTTTAGCTTATGAGACAGTTGACTACACGGCCAGCAGCAGAGGGATATGGATCCGTGAAATAGAAGCCGCTGAAGAACTGAAAGAACTCTTCGCCAAAGAAGGCAACGCCGACATCTATGAAGACAGAGCACAGGATGCCAAGCGGACGCTGGAGAAAATAGAAAACGGAAGACAAGTACGGTATTTCTATCTGGCCAAGCTTAAGAAGTGAACGAGCACGCCTAGTCATAGTAGTGTTTTCTCGAGGAAATGTTTGCAGCACGCGCATGCCCGCAGACTTGCCAGCGCGTGCAGTTAACTCACTAGAAAAGATAAATAAGCTGGAAGAATTGAAAGGAATACGGTGTCATTGATGTCTGTTTGCTTTGAGAAAAAGTTGCTCATTAGTAATGCGACTGTTGATGAAGTGGTTAAAGTTTGCCACGAAGTTCTGAAGGGCATGGGCTTAAAAATCACGAAAGAAGAGTCGACCAAAGAAGGGCAGACAACAGTTTTTGCAGGAGAAGGTGCACTTGTGCCCTTGATGACCAAGGCATTGCTGTCTCCCCTAGGGCTAGACAAGTACGTCCGAGCAGCCCAAAGATCAGGGATACACGTTGTAATCTCCCCCAGCGAGAAAGGAATTCATTTGTACGCCTGTGGACTTGCGCTCGACGAATTAACTGGGAAACTGGAGAAATACACAAAAGAAGAACTCATGGAGGAAGTAACAGACATACTCGAAGCATGGGACTTCGAAGATAAATTCATTCAGAAAATTTTGACAAGATTTCCGAAGGTTAAAGAAACCGAATAGTACCATTCGCACATACACGGCGCGCGCAAACGGGAACAAGTGCTTATCATTTATTTCATCAACGAACTCAAAGCCAGCTTCAATCAGGTTTTCAGCATCAGGTGAACCAACCACTATGCAGAACCATTCATCATTTCCACAATCGCCAAATATCACATCGTGGACTTCTATCTGATTATTCGCGCCTAACATCATAATTGGATTTTTTGTGCAGTCAAAAGCAGACATGTTGCTACTGCTATACCGATAAAGAATGTTGCTTCATACCCAATGATTCCCCAAAGTATTCCGCCGGTTAATGGCAAGATGACAGCAGCGACGTGATCCATCGTTTGCCCCATAGCGAGCGATGGAGTTAGATCAGTCGACAAAGCGATCCCGTTGATGTAGGTTGTTCGGGAGATCGTGCTGGCAATCATCAGGACACTGTTCAGCACGTAGAGCAAGAGAAGTACAGGAACACTGCGGACGAAGGCATAACCCAAGAAATCTCCTATCATCAAAACATAGCTCACAGTTAACGTGGTTCTAGGGCCTATTCGATCCACAAGTTTTCCCAGGTAAGGCGACGAAAGAAAGGTCAAAGACGTACTGGCAAACATGAGCAAAGCTATCACCGTGACATTTAAACTGTAAACACTTACGAGAACAAAAGGCGCAAAGGTCAAGAATATCTGACGTCGCGCTCCCTCCAAGAAATTCAGAACGTAATAAACACTGTATCGACGTTTGAAGACGAACCGAACCTTCTGAAAAGTTTTAGCTGTCGGAGGAATCCTAAAGGCCAGAAAGGCGCCAACGATCGGAATAAGTCCAGCCACAATGAAAAACAGCCTGTATTGCATTGCAAAAAAGCTAGAAAAGATCGCAACAGACGCCATGGCAGCCATACCAGCAATCGAAGAAACACTGTTCATCTGCCCTAGCCGTTCTCCTTCCTTCTTCTGCTCTGAAAGGCCCAACGTGATCGAAGAGGACAAGGGACCCCAAGAGTGAAAGCCGATGCTCCAAACAACACACCATAAGACAACTTGAATCCAACTATCTACCGTCGAGACGCCTCCAATCCCTAAGCTGAAGATCAAAAGAAAGGAGCCCATCAACGATGGCTGCGGAAAGCGTAACGTTGAACCTAAGATGAAAGCGGAGAGCAGCCCAGGGACCTCTCGAATCGACTCTAATGCCCCTATTTGAAAGGCATCGATGTTTAAGTCGTTGACTAGAAAATTTGTGTATGTAGAACTGTAGATTGCCAAGGCAAAATTGATGCCGAAGACACCCGAGGCCAAGTATAGAAGGGATCTCAGACGGCTAGCACCTGACAAGCTCATCACCTAACAACACAATGGAAGACAAACGATTCCAACGGCATAACGTGTGGAACCTTCTAGCTCGCTCAGCATCATAAGCATTTCCTCTACATTCTCATGCCTGCGTATCATCGTTTGACTACATTGTTGTAAAAATTTTCAATGACCTTATGTCCCTCAAGGCATGTTCGGTCTTTGAGCTTTATCCGTTCTGGATGAAATTGAACGCCATAGAAGGGACTGTATTTGTGCCTAACCGCTTCGACCTCACATGATGGTGAATTCGCAAGTAGAATGCAATCTGCTGGAGCAAGGCTGCCTCTTTCGACGTAGTCATAATGCGATTGCGCTAGAGGTATAGTTTTGCGTTCTTCAAAGCCTGCGAATATCTCATCAACTTCAAGCACATGTACCTCTTCAAATCGGTCTATGACAGGTCTTGCAAGGGAGGCCACGGAACAACCTAATGACCAACAGAGTAACTGGTGACCATAACAGATGCCAAGTATTGGAAGATCGAGGCAGTTGATTAAATCAATAGTTGCCGTGAACATATCTCTGTGAGAAGGTTTCACTATTCTGGCTGCAGATCCACTGAGGACAACAGCATCTACGTCCATTTCAATCCGGTAATCGGCACGAATGGCGCTGAATGGCACAGTGATACACTCACTGAACCTCTTCAAAGCTCCAACCAATTCCCCGTTTTTTGCGCTCTTACTCAAGGAACAGTCTATGACCAGAGTCTTTGTCATCTAACTCTAACCACACTTCCGTCAAGGTCGTTATTCTTTTCTATGACAACATCACACCTTATAAGAAATACAGATCCATTGAAATGCACGCATAGCTCAACGTGTGCATCGATCAACAGTTTTTATACTGACACTCTAGTAAAGCTCAGAATATGTCAAATAAGAATGCGATGCTTAGGCACTTTCTTGCCTCGATAGCATATCGAGTCACCAAGGCGATAAAGAATGCTCCAAAAACCTATCCGAATCTCTACATCGGGAAAGGAGCCAGAACACCGCTAAAGATACTACATCACATCACAGGCGTACTCACGTACGCACATAGTTTCTTTGAGCACTATGACACAACGCATTTTGACATAAAGTCATGGGATGCCGAGGTTGATGAGCTCTACAACATCCTATCAAAGCTAGACAAGTCATTCCAAGAGAAAAATTCAATTAAAGTCACGGAGGAACAGCTTCTTCAAGGACCTCTCTCGGATTCTATGGCACACATAGGACAACTACTGATGCTGAGGAGGATAGCTGACTCTCCCGTACCTTCTGAGAACTTCATCTTTGCAGATATCAGGAAAGGTGAAGTGGGCCCGGATCAACCAGACCCAATTGCACCTGACGAATAGTCCTGTGTGTAATTCGAATCTTACTCAACTAACGTATATAAGGACCAAAAAGAAGGGTGAGACTATGGAATTCTCCAACATCTACGAGGACGCCAAACGCGCAGAAGCCTATTCCAAACTCGAGTTTCCCGGCACCTACTATCTAGCATACCGGGATCTACCTGAAATCATAGCTAGCCACGTCAAACGAACAAACGCGTTAGATTTTGGGTGTGGCACCGGGCGTTCAACAAGATTTCTTCAAAGACTGGGTTTCACCACCGTCGGCGTTGATATATCAGAGGAAATGCTAAAGAAGGCAAGAGAAATAGACCCAAAAGGTGATTACCGCCTCATCGCAGATGGCGATTTCAGCCAATTCAACCAAAAAGCGTTCGACCTTGTACTGTCAGCGTTCACCTTTGACAACATACCCACGATGGAAAAGAAAGTAAAGATATTCAGAGAACTCAGGAATCTACTGAAAAGTGAAGGAAGGCTGGTCAACTTAGTCTCCTCCCCCGAAATATACAGTCACGAATGGGTATCATTCTCCACCAAGGACTTTCCAGCGAACAAACATGCAAAAAGCGGAGACCAAGTGAGAATAATCCAAACGGACACCGAGGACAAAAGACCCGTAGTAGATATCATCTGGACCCCTGAGTATTACCTAGAAACCTATAAGAAAGCTGGATTAGAAACAATCAGAATCTACCGGCCATTGGCACAAACAAATGAACCCTACAGGTGGGTCACTGAAACAAGGATTGCACCGTGGACCATCTACGTTTTGAGAAGTCGATGAGAGAACCGAGTGAAGTCCAGAAAATCAACGCGCGCAGAAGACATAATATTGTCTATTGTTCTTCTTTCATTACATTCATCCTGGAGAATACCATGCTGGAGAGATATGTTATGAAGTTCGTTGTAGGTTGTGACTTAGAAGAGTTCAAAGAATACTATAAGAGAAATGGATTTGCAGGAGAACAGGGCACAGGAGAACTTGGCGTCACAGAAGAAAAAATCGTTACTCAAAACCCTTCTCACCTCATTGTTTGGAGAGACAACGATGAGATTGTTGGTAATGCAATTTGGCATGAAACTAACACTGCGGAACATAGGAAAGGAGCCCCCAGAGACAAAGAAGATAGCGAAATATTAGAGAGGTTTCTGGAAGGAAAGAAGGGCTTCGTTGAACTCCATGAAATCTGGCTAATAGAAAAGTATAGAGGAAAAGGGTACGGAAAGAAGTTTTTCGATTTCTTTGAAAAGTTTATCAAGGATAAAGGCTTTGACTCAATTGTGTATTACGCTTTTCACCCAGCTGCGGTTACAATATGTCGTCAGCGTGGATACAAAGAAGACTACTTGTCAACTGAAGATGAGTATGTGTTTTATCGTTCACTGAAACAGAGAGTATAAGTTCTGGAAAAGGAGGGAATTGTTCAGAAGGGTCATGCGCGCATGTTGGGTTTAGGAATATGTCAAATCTTGAAACAACTGATAATTTAAGCAAAATGCAACATTGTCTATTGCGCGCGCGCATTCCCCGCTCTCTGAAACAAAGTGATAAAAATGGAGCCTGAAGAAAGGCAGTATCATAAGACTGTTAAACTCATGTATCTGAAAATGTCGCTTTTTGTCATAGTTTTAATAGCGTCCTTCGCCATAGGATACACAATAGGTGGCCAAAACCGAGGAGTAGTTTATCACGAGCATCCAACCATCAAATATCATAGAAAAGTCGCTCAGAGCTTGACTAATGACACTCTACAGAAAGAACTCCGATCCCGATTGAACTCTACAGAATACTCACACCTCGAACTTCTAGATTGGGAACATAACCGGCTCAACTATACCAAGGAAAACATTCCAAGACATGATAACCCTCTCCAAATACTAGCTTTTGGAAAAGGAAGATGTGGAGAATTTTCAATCCTTTACAACGCCCTCTGCCTTGCCTGTGGATATAGAGCACGACTCATAGCAGATATTTATGGGGACCACGTTTGGACCGAAGTGTTCATAAATGGAACTTGGGTGCATGTGGATCCAACTGAAAAAATAGTAAATGATCCCTTGATGTATCAAACAGACTGGGACAAAGAAGTCACAGTTATCTGCGCTTTCGAAGGCAGTTTGGTTTTGGATGTAACTCAAAACTACAGCATCCCATAATTATGCGCGCGCGTTTAGAACAGTTAACTTGACATACTTATGCGAAAAGTATCTCTGATGTGTCCATACCCTGTAACCAACAAACATTAATCTTCAGGTCACATACAGAAATATGATGAGGAAGTATTTTTCAATAATTGTTCGGGTTTTTGCCCTAGCAAATATTGTTTTAGCAATAGCGATTGCATATGTTTATGGAGAAATGAGAGGAATTTCTTCACAGGAACCGATTATTAAAGAACTTATGGAGGAAATTAGTGGTCTCCATGTAGACTTTGGTCTTTTTTATCATCCTCTTTGGCACCCACTTTTAGGTTTAGCTTTCATATTCGGGTTTTGTTGGATAATGATAGCAATTGTATATTTAGAAAATAGAAAGAAATGATACACATACAAATGAGAGAACCCGTCTTTGTATTTGCTTTATTTACAGTACTAGTTACGTTAGGATCAATAATAGTTATTCTAGGTATTCGCGCGCGCTAAAAGGAAGGAAGGAATAAGATTCTTATCTCAAACCCAAAAGTGCGGACGAAAGATATTTTAAATT
Source organism: Candidatus Bathyarchaeota archaeon (assembly GCA_029882515.1). GTDB lineage: Archaea > Thermoproteota > Bathyarchaeia > Bathyarchaeales > Bathyarchaeaceae > JAOUKN01. The sequence continues at coordinate 324 of JAOUKN010000001.1, read as the reverse complement.
CTTAAGAAAGTCGATTATGAATAGTTTAGAAGGTTCATTAAAGATGTTTATTGATTGTCATGCTCATTTGGATATACCTAATGCGACAAGAGTTGCCATGAAAGAAGTAATTGAGGGAGCCAAAAAGAAGTCGGTAACACATATTGTTGGTGTGATTGGAGATCCAGATAGGTATCCGCATTACCGAATTCAGGCTATATTTGGTAATATTATTCATGTTATTGGCATTCAACGCGGTCAGGCCATGAAAGATCATTCCTCTATGCTGTCTCTATTGCGGAAGGAGATTAATGCGAGAAAACCACATGCGATTGGTGAAATTGG
>JAOUKN010000035.1 GCA_029882515.1 Candidatus Bathyarchaeota archaeon | reverse complement strand
ACTGTGGCAGGGTTCTGGCGAAAAGGCACAACTTTAAGAACCCTATAGAATTGTTTTCCACAGAAAAATAATTCTTCTCTTTCCATCTGCATGCATATATGTCAGGATGTATGGAGAATCTAGAGGCGGAGGAAGCGCATGCTAAAAGGGAAATGTGACCTTTGTGGAAAAGAAGCGGAAATTTTGGCTGTGCATGAATTGGAGGGGAAGAAAATGAAACTGTGTCAAGATTGTGTTGGTAAGGTCATAGCAGAATCCATGCGCATGCATGCAGAAGATATGCGCAAGCAAATAATGAAAATAGATACGGAAGAGATGACAGAGGAATTAAGCGAATAGGGTGCACAATACATGCTCAATTACAATGAAATGGACTCGTTACAGGTTGGATTACACTGTAACATGCAGTGACACTCGCCTTGCCAACGTAGGAAAAAAGGGGAAAATTGGGGATTTTAGCCGAGGGCGATGTACGAGTCTGGAAGCATACCACCAGGAACCATCCTCACAATGGTTAGGGCGGCCCCCTTGGCCCCCTTCACTTCAACTTGCATTTCGTCATAATCCGCCATCGTATGCCGTCCGCCACTGGCAGGGCTCTCGTCTAGGTGAATTATGAGGAAGGCTTTTTCCGTGGATTCTAACACCGAGTCGCCATCGTCGTTGTAGATTACACACATGGCCATATCCTCGTTATCTCTACCTGTAAATATTGACGTCATGTTAGCTAAGACTTTTTCTAAGTCGATAGGATCGGCTCCGTATACGCTCTCATCATACAAACCTTCATAGACATCTAGCAATGTTGCTTCCGGCAAATAAACTGACACTACAACGGTTCCATTTTTCAGATCTATCGAAGCCTTTCCTGCTGAAAGCTTCACGGGGAACACTATCCATTCGATATGGCTTTGATTGTTTGTTTTTCCTGTTATTATCCCGTCTAATTGCAGTGCGCTCAACGATTCATCAAGTCCTGATTGCATTGCTTCTTTTGTCTTTTGGGTTGTGAAAAAGCCCATGTTGATTACTACATAGCTTAAAGCAGCGGCGATTATGACGAAGGCGATGAGGACGATAGCAGCTTCTATGCCGACTATACCCTTCCTATTTCTCAAGAGATTCTTCATCATTTTTCACCCTTACACTGGGATATAGCTGTCCTCCGGCATAGACGCTGGTATCACAATTTCTAACGAGAGTGTAGCACTCTTCTCCAACCTTATCTCGATGTTTATTTCATCTCTTGCCAAAGCAACATCCTCATCCGCGAGCGTTACTATAAAATAGCCCTTCTCACCCGAATCCAAGGCTTCGTCTCCGTTGCTGTTTGCGATAGCGAGAACGGTTCCTGTGACCAATCCCCTAACATACCCGGTACTGTATGTTTCGTTTACGTAAGTGTTGCATGGTTCCCCAGATATTGTTTGGGTAGCTCGCTGAAAGCCCACGAAATCATCGAATTCGGCCCCAGTCGGGTCGTACGTATTGATCGTTGCGTTATAATTGCCGGTGGCGTTGTAACCAACATATAATACGCCCAAGTACGAGTTTGCCCATGCTTTTTGACCTATTCTTAGCGTCACAACCGTTTGATTCCTTCCCAAATTCACATATTTGACTCCGAAGGCTTTCAACGGAACCATAAGGACGTTCACCATTCTTCCTTCCGGTGCCGTTCTCACAAATGTTGTTCCATCTACCGTTAACGGTGTGCTTGACTGTGTGAGCCCTTCCTGAATCACAGTTTTGCCTCTTTCTGTGGCAAACAATCCTTGGTTTACGACCATGAAACTGAAAGCGGCGGCGATGATGACGAAGGCGATGAGGACGATAGCAGCTTCCAGACCAATGATGGCTCGGCTATGTCGCACAAATTGTTTGACCAGACTGCGTAGTGTGGTATTAGAAGTTTTCTGGCTACAAGATGGGCAGCTTACTTTTTTCAGCCTTGATGTTGTGTGCCATTCGTATCCGCATTTTTGACATTGGATGTTGATTTTTCTGTTTCCCAATTTTATACCACTACTTATACTACTACTACTAGTATAGTGTATCTTACGACTTAATAAATATTACTAATTCAGATTCAGAGTAAAGTCAAAATCGAATTCCAGATTCACTTCAAATGTTGATTCCAAATTCATATGAGTTAAATACACTACAACTACAGAATTTCCATCACCCTAACAGAAGTCAAGGTGTATTTAGATGACAAGTGAAGAAACCGAGGGTAATATCGAACAAAGAGTTGAAAAGGTGGAATCAGAAATCAAACAGATCTCAACTGATCTTAGCTCTGTAGTGTCAGAATTAAAGAAATCTATTGTCGACGTAAGGTCGGCTGTAAGTGAAATCGAAAACCCATTCAACCTTCTGAGGGCAGTCTCAAGCGAAAAAGACATGAAGAACCTAAACAATGAACGAACGAGACTGAGAATGAAGACCTTAACTTTAGGGAAGCCAAAGGAGCAAGAGCAAGAGCAAGGGAACGAAGTGATTGAGCCTCCCTCTCTGCCTCTATCCTTAGAAGAAGACAAACCAACAGAAAAGATGCCCCCACCTCCGAGCACAAAGACTGGATTTGGCCACTTGAAATGGGTATGGTCTCTTCTAGACCTTGGTTTAACCCCAAAAGGCATAACGCAGCTCTCAGAATATTGCGAGCACATAGGTTACCTTCCGCCAAACTCCAGTGAATACATATCTTTTCTAGCTCACGTGGCAGATAGAGCAAAGATGAAGGGATTAAGTAAAGAACAGCTCATGATGAGCATGTATGAGGCGGCTGTTGCTTCTGGTGTGGAAGTGAAGTTTGAGGACATGAGTGAAATAGTCTCCGTCGCTATTAAGGAAATCAAAACTCCGGTAAGGACTGAATAATGGGATTCTCAGTAACCCTGAGCCACATATTAATGGTGATAGGTTCAGTGGTGCTGGCTAGTGGTTTATCCGCATACGTATTATATACTGGACAATCCCTTCAAAGCAACATTCTACAAAATGTCAGTGACATTAGAAGACAGATGAGCCTCCAAGTCCAGATAGTCTATGCGACGATAGATAACTCAACAACTCCTTCCCATTTTGTTGTATACACCAAAAACATAGGTTGGATAATGATGAATAACTTCACTTATCTCGACGTTTACGTCGGCGAATATGGCAAAGCGATGTTATACACATACAGCGCAACAGCTAGCAATGGAACTGGAACCTTCAATCTTACAGATGCGAATGGAGATAGTATTTGGGAGCCTCGAGAAACTGCCGTGATAAGAGCCTATCCAACGTCTGATGTCGAGGGAGTCATGTTCGAAGCCAAGGTGGTCCCTTTCAGAGGTCTCGCAAGCAGCTATCTCTTTCCCTCTCCACCGTGAGGTGATCAGATGGGGTTCTCGGTCACCATAGCATCCGCAATAGTCCTGATAGGCTTGATCATTTTTTTCGGCTCTCTCTCCGCAGTGTTAGTATATAGCTTGAACACACTCTTTGACACGACGAAGGAATACGTTAACCGTGAGAGAGAGAAATTTGATGTTAGGCTTGAATTGAACATAACATCCATTGGAGCCGACACATGTACAATCAAGGTGAAAAATTTAGGAACCAAAACCATCTTTCTCCAAAGCCAAGAGAACTTCCAATGGAATAGCATAATAATTTCTTACCAAAATAATTCCCAGTGGCTTTCATATATAATTGAGAACTATACCGTTCTAGATGTTAGAGTTACTGATACTCAGGTCCTATTCAACCCAGCTAGCCACCCATTCATAAATCCTGGCGAAGAAGCAAGGATCAGCTTCAATCTTCCAGAAGAAGCCCCAGCGATTTCTCAAGGAACTACTGTAATTGTTGTTTTCGCTTCTCACTACGGAGTAACTGGTCAAACAGAAGGGGTGAGATAGACGTGGGCGTTCTTAGCTTAGGAATCCAAGAACTCGACAGAGGTCTTGGTGGAGGAATTCCATATCCCAGCCTCATATCCCTCGAAGGAGGCCACGGCGTAGGGAAAACGGTTTTCACGCAACAGATTGTTCACTCGATGCTCAATAATGACCTCAAGGTTTGTGTCGTGTCGAGTGAAACAACCGTGAAAGAGTATCTTTCGATGATGGAATCAATTAAACTTGACTCTTCTTCTTCCTATCTCTCAGGCCAACTCGATATTTACCCGCTTCATGTTGAAGGAGGTAGATGGAGCAAATTTCTGTCCTCTTTCTTCCTTAAGGTTACCGCAAATTTTCTTGAGCTGCATAAAAAAAGATATGATGCAATTGTAATTGATAGCCTAAGCGTCTTGACCGTAGATACCCCTCCACACGAGTTCTTGACTTTCATAACCAGGCTGAAAAACATCGTTTCAGATGGAAAGACGATAATCGTCACCTTTCACCCAAAGTTTCTGACCGAGGAATCCATAATGAAGCTGAGAGCATCGTCACATATCTACTTCATTCTCACGAACGACACTATCTCAGGAATGGACGTGAAGATTCTGAAGATTGTTAAGCTGTGGGGCAGTGAAGGTGCTGAAAGGAAGAGTGCAATAACGCTTGAAGTCAACCCCGCGATTGGTTTGAGAGTGATGCCTATTGGTGGCGTAAGAATTTAGGAGGTTGTGAAAACGAAGCTAACAGGGACGTTCAAGAAGCACCCAAAGAAAATGAAGGTAGAAAAACTAGGCCTGCTGAGAAAAGAGATATGCAAAACTTTAGAAGAGGCTATGCAAAAGCATCCACACTTCGCCTCCTACCTAGAGGCATTGCCTGCAAAACCGACCTATGCGGAGCATCTCGACTTTGAAAAGTTTGGAGGAAAAGCGAATCTCATATACCCTGTAGGTTTTGGGATATACGCCCACATTCGAGCTGGAACAGGGATCGGCGAATACAATCTGGTGGAACCTGAAAAACCAAGCCGACTCCTCCTTGACCAGGTTGAGTCGGCAGTCGCAAGGTTAGTAAGCGATGAGAAATACGAGAAAGACACAGAAGCGGTTCTGACTTACCTGTATAAAGAGGCTGTCAGAAAAAAATTGGTGAAGATTCCGAGCGAGCAAAGAGACATGGTCTTATATTACTTTTTGAGGCAGAAGATTAAACATGGATTTTTAGAGGGGTTCTTGGCTGATCCTTGGCTTGAAGACATAAGCGTGCCTGGGGAAGGAAATGTATTTGTTTATCATAAAATGTTCGCCAGCCTTGAGTCGAACGTTGAAGTGTTAAAAGATGAAGTTGATCTTCTGCTTAGAAGTATATCGGAGAGGTATGGGAAGGTGTTAAGCTACACCCATCCGATACTCGACGTGCATCTACCCGATGGATCCAGATTCAATATCGTTTTTGGAGAGGACATAAGCCTAAAGGGCAGCAACTTCACTATAAGAAAGTTCCCTGAAGACCCCATATCCGTTGCGCATTTAATTAGATGGAAAACATTCAGTGCAGAGTTAGCCGGTTATCTCTGGATGCTTCTAGACGTTGGAATTACATGCTTCTTTTGTGGAGAAACGGCATCTGGCAAAACCACAAGCCTAAACGCGCTCACAGGTTTTATCAAATCAGATTCAAAAATTGTTAGCATCGAGGAGACACCCGAGGTAAATATCTACCATAGAAACTGGGTCAGAGAAGTAACCAGATTGCACACTGGTTCTAAAGTGGATATGTTCGACTTGTTGAAGGCTGCACTGAGACAAAGACCTGACTATATTATAGTCGGCGAGATAAGGGGAGAAGAAGGAAGGGTAGCTTTTCAGGGTGTTCAGACCGGGCATCCTGTCCTGTCGACTATGCATGCTGGTGGCTTGGGACAGCTTTTCCAGAGATTGACTTCACACCCGATAAATGTTCCAAAATCGCAAATAAGCGCGTTGAACCTTGCTATCTTTCAAGGTAGGATAAGAAGAGGGCAAAAGCTGATCAGGAGAGTTCTTTCTGTCAACGAGATAATTAGCTATGACATGGAGAGGGGGAATTTAAACTTCATACCAACCTTTGTGTATGACACTGACACGGATCGTCTCCGGGTTCTTGGATCAAGTTATATGTTAGAGACAAAGGTTCTAGAGTTCAGAGCTTGGGGAAAAGAAAAAATCCCCGAGCTATACAAGGAAATGCAGGTGCGTGCCGAAATCTTTAGTTATCTATCACAAAACTATCCCAGATTTGTAGATGTATGGAAAACAGTGGTTAAAGTTCAAAATGAAGGCGTGTGGGGTGTCTATGAAAGAGTTAAGGAGGGAAAAATTCCTTGGGAATGACGTTAAAGAAGACTCTAATAGTTCTAATTCCCTCCTTACTTTTCTCCGCTTATCATTTCCTAACTGGAAACATGCTCACAGGATTGCTCACAATAGCCGTAGCCGTGAGTGTCTTGGTCTTATTTTCATTCATCAGGAAGGAACGCGTTCCAACTAAGATTGACCACCAGCTAGTTACGACAATTCTTCATATGCACGCCCTGTCGATGGGTCATGTTGGACCAGAAGACCTGGTGGGAATGATAGCAGACACAGAAGAGTATGGATTCTATAGCAAGATTTTTCAGACAATCCGTAGCCTCGCCAAGAAGTTTGGATATGGGTTCACTAAGGCAACCGCTCAGGTAGCTCAAAACGTTAAGTCTCCCCTGAAAGAAATACTTGTACGATGTACAACGGTGTTTTCAACCGAAGAACCAGAAGAATACCTAGAAATGGAATCGACAACACTGATGGAAGAATATACGGGATACTATGAGAGAGCGATCGAAACGCTGAAGATGATAGGAGGTGTGTTCACAGCCTTCCAAAGTGTCGTGATTTTCATGGTTATGACCCTGGCGATTATGACCGTGTTTATGGTGGATCCTGACATAGTCATCTACGCATATTGCATCTCTGCAACCTCGCTTGTGATGATGTGCTGGATGTTCAGGTCAATCTCACCTGACGATAAGGTCGTTCACATAGGAAAGTTTCCGCCCAGATCCTATCTCTACATCAAGAGGAGCTTGCTAGTCACCTTACCTATTTCTGCAGTTGCCGCTTTTCTAGTATTCCTTTCCTATGGACCAGCATTTGCCTTCATAACTATCGGCATCGGTATGCTTGTTCCAGGCGTAATAGCGTATAAGTTTGAGTCATACGTATTCTCTATTGATGATCATTATCCTACATTTCTGAAGGCTCTGGGAGAAAATCTTGCCTCAACCTCAGATCTCAAAGCAGCTCTCTCTTATATCCTCTATATGGAACTGGGACCACTAAAGAAACTTGTTCAAGGTACATTAAGTAGACTCAAATTTGGTTTAAGTCACGATATCTCTTTGGAAACAATGTCCTCCGAAGCCGCTTCTCATCAAGCACATATAAGTAACAAGATCCTACTCGATGCGCTAGATCAAGGAGCCGATCCTCTCAAAGTTGGTAGTCTGCTCGGAAACAGAGTTGTAAAATTTCTCGAATTTAGAAAAAAGAGAGAGACAGTCGCAAAAGGCTTTCAGGTCACAATTCTGGTGATGCAACCAATAATTGTTGTGTTGCTTGTGGTTCTGACAACTCTTTCAACATTCCTCTCTGAGTCCTTATATACACTGCCTTTCTTAGGGTTTGCGCCGGTTCCTCTTGGAATTGTTGAGATAGGAAACATTCTACTTGTAATCCTAACAACAGTAGTAAACGCTTTGTCTATGAAAGAAATTAAGGGCGGTTTCTGGGGTACATTCCTACTAAATCTAGGGTTACTTTTGATCCTAAGCGGAGGAGCATGGATTGCAACTCATCAACTGGTAGGAATGGTATTAGGCCAATTACCTGGCGTCGAGTTCTTCCCAGTGCCTGGCGCCTGACAGCATTTGGATTAGAGACAACACACATGTGAAGACGTGTAGGGTTCAAGGAGGAATTTGTCCAATAAAAAAGTGTGAACCCTCAACAGTGCAAATGGATTATTAAGAAAGAAAGAGAAAGAATGGCTAAGACTCGACTTTGCTGATTAGACGCTTTTTGGAATAGTCTTCGATTGCTTCATCGGCAGTGACGTCGATATTATCTTGCAGAGTTTGGTATATCTGAAGCGTCTGTTCCGCTGCTTTCTTCCATGTGAAGTATCGTTGCACTCTTTCACGCCCTTTTCGACCCCACTTTTGCGCCTTTTCTGGATCCTTTAACACCTGTTTCACACCCCAAGCTATATCTGCGGCGTCTCCACCGTTCACGTGAATCCCGTTCTGATCCGGTCCAGATGATATAACCTGCTCTTTGAACCCAACTACTCCGTGGGCTCCCACCACTATAGGCTTCTCCATGGACATGGCCTCGAGACTGACTATGCCAAAGGGTTCATAGGTTGACGGAAAAATGCAGATGTCAGCCGCGGCATAATGCAGAATTCTTTCCTCTTCTGGTACAAACTCGAAATTGCAGATTACTCTATCACCTATTCCGAGTCTTCTCGCGGTCTCAGTTACGTCTCTCTGTTGCTCTCCTTTACCCAGAATTACTAGCTTTGTCTTGGGGTATTTCTCTAGGATCATGGGCATGGCCTGAACTAGGTTTCTCACGCCCTTAACCCATGTTAGTCGCCCCAAGAAAAAGAGGAAACATTCATCTTCCTGAACGCCGTACTTCTCCCGTAGCTTCTTTACGTCTTCCTCACTGCATCTCTTGGGATCATACCGATTGGGATCTACTCCATTCCAGACCACGCTGATTTTCGGTTTAGGCCAACCACGTCGAGTGAGATCTTCCATCATCACCTCGCTGACTGTAATTATGCGATCCACAACATCGGCAGTTGCCCGCTCTAAATGTGACACCACTGCAGAGCCTTGGCCACCGCTACGACCAAACTCAGTGCTATGCACATGGAAAACTACAGGCACTTTTGTTTCGTTTTTTGCCATGATTCCTGAGATGCTGCTTAACCAGTCGTGAACACATACGATGTCGAAGCGGCATTTCTCTTTCTTAATTAGTTGGTTGATCAACTTTGTCGCGCTTAGAATGTTGTAAATGAAGAGGTCGTTGAAGAAGCGGATGTTTGTTCCCCATCTTTTCAAGTCCTCCGTAACGAACATTGGGAAGACGTTACTTGCGTCTGCGATCATTGGGCGATGAATCTCCACTCCCTTGAAAACCTCTCTTGTCTTCAAATTCCCTGGATTAAGTGTGAAGACAGTGACGTCATGACCTAACCCAACGAACTCACGGGTTATGTAGTCGGCGTATGTGCCTAAGCCTCCAACAAGCTTAGGCGGATATTCCCATACGAAAAACCCAATTCTCAATAATGTCACCTATCAACTATATTATATAATGAGAGAACAATTACACGTATTAATGATTATGAAGTGGAAGTAGAGATTATGACTTTACATTTTAGTATGAAAAAAAACGGAATTTGATAATGCGCACGCAAGATTGGATAAGTTTATTGCTCAAATGGTTCGGTGAAAGTTTTCATTACACCTACATGCGATTGCTCAAAATAGCAACAGGTTTTGACTGATTTGGCTCTATACTAATAGAGCAACGGTAACTCTTTTTGCAATACGCTAGAAGGTCTAGAGAAGTGGGCATCGGAAGAACGATTCTTCTCAGAATCGGTATTTTGGGCAGGGTCAGAGCTTGGCTAACTTGTATACCTGATTGGGATCGTTGCCATCAGCTGTTTCAGCCAAAAAATATGTTGGCTATATCATAAAGCTCTAAATCAACAGTCTTTCGTTTGCCAGCGACATCTTTTAACAGGACCGGAACGATTTTGCTTCCTTTAAGGGCGACCATACATCCAAACGTTCCTTCATGGACGAGATCTATGGCTGCTACGCCATATCTTGTGGCCAATATTCTGTCGTAGGCTGTTGGAGAACCTCCTCTTTGGACATGACCTAAAACTATAACACGGGTTTCAATGCCCATGTGTCGTTCGATCTCCTTTCCCAGATAATATCCTACACCGCCAAAGCGGACATGCCCAAACTCGTCTACCCTTTCGCCATAAATTATTTCTGCTTTACCTTTCGGTTTTGCCCCTTCAGCAACAACAATTATACTGAAGTTTCTGCCCTTCTCTTGTCTGTGCTTAATATACTTGCAGACTTCATTCAAGTCGAAAGGTTTTTCTGGAATCAATATAACGTCTGCTCCTCCGGCAAGCCCAGCTTCCAAAGCTATCCAGCCGGTATACCTACCCATAACCTCAAGTATGATGACTCTGTGGTGAGCCTCGGCTGTTGTGTGAAGTCTGTCAAGGGTTTCTGTGACGATGGCAACCGCGGTACGGAATCCAAACGTGTATTCTGTGCCAGCCAAGTCATTATCAATTGTTTTAGGAACGCCAACGCATTTAAGTCCAAGTTCACTCATCTTATAAGCCACGCCTAAAGTGTCTTCTCCACCAATAACAACAACAGCCTCCATATCAGCCTTTTCAGAATTCTTCAATATTTCTTCCGCTCCTTTTTCGTGTTTAAATGGATTTGTCCTTGAAGTACCTAAAATGGAGCCTCCGCGGGGAAGAATTCCAGATACAGCCTTCAAATCTAATGGTACGAATTCACCTTCAAGAAGACCACGCCACCCATCTCTTATCCCAACAATTTCGTAGCCGTAATATTCAATGCCCTTTCTAACAACCGCCCGGATGACAGCATTAATTCCAGGAGCGTCTCCGCCTCCGCTTAGTATTCCAACTTTCATTTTCTTTTCCTCCTTTAGAGAGCTTTTCCAGAGCTTCCGAATAATCGCATTTTGCTCTTAACAATTTCTTTCATGGCGCCTTTGGCTGAACCTAAAATCTTTCTGGGATCAAATATTTCGGGTGATATTACAAAGAATTCGCGTACAGTAGCAGTGAAAGCAAGTCGCAAGTCTGTGTCAATGTTTATTTTCGCTATCCCCAAAGCAATGGCTGTTCTTAGGTGCTCTTCTGGAATGCCCTTTGCTCCGCCTAACTCGGCTCCGTGCTTGACGGCTTTTTCAGTAATCCATGATGGAACACTTGAAGCACCATGTAAAACAAGTGGGATACTAATCTTTTTGCGAATATGCTTTAACCTTTCAAAATCGAGTTTGGGTTTGCCCTTGAATTTATATGCTCCATGCGAGGTACCTATTGCAACCGCAAGAGCATCAACACCTGTGCGTTCAATAAATGCTTTAGCTCCATCAGGATCAGTCAAAATGGCTTCTTTCTCTTTAACCGTTGATTCTTCTACACCTGTAAGCCGTCCAAGCTCTGCTTCAACTGAAACGCCTTTTGGATGCGCTAGATCAACTATACTCTTTGTTAATGCAATGTTTCCTTTAAGCTTTAAGTGAGAGCCGTCGATCATGACTGATGTGAACCCAGCGTCTATGCAATTGGAAACCGTCTCCATATCTTTGCCATGGTCAAGGTGTAGAGACATGGGTACCGGAGCGAGTTTTGCTGCCGTTTTCACCATTTTTCCAATGTAAGCTAAACCAGCATACTTAATAGAACTCGGTGTAACAGCGATTATTACAGGTGATTTTTCTTCGATGGCAGCGTCGACAACAGCTGACAAACTTTCTAGATTGCTGATGTTGAAGGCCCCGACAGCATACCCCTTCCGCATGGCTGGTAACATTAAATCTTTATTTGTGGCAAACATATTTTTTGTGTCCTACTGCATGCAATTGATTTTACAGCTTGTCGCAAGCTACAAAACCTTTGTGTAACGTGAATATAGAATCAGAATCATGAAATCAACCTAATGTTGGTATACACTTGGATTATTGGATGTGATTTTCTTTTTAATCTCATCCAAGCCAGGATCAATTCCACGAACGTTTCCGCCAAAAGCCGTCTTTAGGATGCCTTGTCCCGCGTCGTACAGTTCAAATGCCTCAGCTTTTTCAGCAGCTCTCTTTGAAAGTATCCCAAACAAATTTGTGAATTAAGTTGTCTTCGGCTTGGCTGTGCATCATGCGCGCGCAAGGTTTGTCTCCTGCATGGAATATATAATGGCTATTGATGAGTCCTTTTTCTGTGCTTCTCCTAAACGTTTCTCTCCAATTCTTAGCAAGGGACTGGGCACGGTACAGTGTTTGGCTAAGGGGCCTACGTCACATTTGATTATTGAAATAGTTGTTTTTTGAAGCCATTACACTCATTTTCTAGATTTCATTCTATCATAAAAAAGCGAGCGTTTACACATTATTAGCAATTATGAAGTAGAGCTTATTAGTTTATGGTTTTATCTTGGAAAGGAATCTGACAAGCGTCGTGTGCTCTCAAGTTCTCTACTCTTTCTTGAAAAACTAGGAAATTCTTTTGTTTTCATTATCAACTAGATAACGGCTTCTCTTAACCTTCTGATTTGGAAACAGGTGTTGCTTTAGGCTCTGTTCAGTGTCACCACTGTGATAAGAAGATTATCACTCATTATCAAGTTTGTCAATCTGTATGCGACGCGTGCTTTTGCTCCTTTCCGAGAATCCCTGATTCCTTACTTAACCAAGAGGCTCTCTCAGATTCTGGATGAATCAACAGATAATAGTCGAACACTTTCTTCATTCTTTTCGGAGCGAGTGTGTTTGAGAAGATTTTATACATCTTAATAAGTTGCGGCTGAATCCGGAGGAGATCTGTTAACGTGACTAATCCGATAAGCTTTCCCCCCTCCACTATGGGAAGCTTTTTGATTTTCTTCGCAAACATAATTTCAGCAGCGCTCTCGATTTCCATATCCGGCTTTCCAACAGTAAGTGGACTTGACATTACTTCCCGAGCATTGATCTTAAGATTTTCAGATCCGGCTAAAACTCTTTTCAGCATATCTCTCTCAGTTACGATTCCAATAGGTTTTCCCTTTTCTACTACGACCAGACAACCAATATCATGCTTGTTCATCAGTTTGGCAACATCTCTCACTGTTGCATTGGCTTCTATAGTTATCACCTTGCATACCATAATATCTTCAATTTCTATTGACATAACATACACCCCCAAGTTGAGTTATAGCTAAGTTATGTAAAGTCCAACAATTTTGTTCATTCGCTTTGGAGGGTTCCATCCATTCTTTCTGAGTTGCTTGATTATGTTAATAAGCAAGTGCTCAATATGATCAACCCTAACGATGTCAGTCAAAGTCACTAGACCAACAAGATTTTCTCCGCTCACGATTGGAAGCTTTTTGACATTCTGTTTCAACATCAGCCGTGCAGCATCCCCTAGATCCATATCAACCTTACCGACTACAAGAGGGGCAGACATAATTTCGGAAACCCTTACTTGTTCAGAGTTCTTAGATTGGCAAAACATCTTCTTCAGAACATCTCTTTCAGTTATTATCCCTACAGGTCTTCCCTTTTTCGTCACAACGAGACACCCAATTTCATGCTTGTTCATCAGCTCCACTGCATCTTTAACCTTTGTGTCTGGATTAACGGTTATCACTTCTTCAACCATAATATCCTTAACGGCCATGTTATTTCGCCTAGAATTAGTGGAATTTCTCCTCCTATAAGTTGTATGAAATTCGGGTAAAGATTTTGACTCCTTTTTGCAGCTTCTGATATTGATTACTGATATAAATCTACAATTCAGAAGGCTTAAACTTACACTTCCAGAGGATAATCAAAAGTCAAGTAAGCTATGATTTGACAAGCACGTGAGATGAAATAATGCCTAGGGCACACCTGATGCAGTTCTTCCGAGTCCTAATCGTATTCCTTATCATCGGCTATTATACAACATGGCACTTGTTTCCAGTGGATGTTTTAGCACAAGAATACACCAATCCGTACAAGGGTAAACCATTGTATCCAATAAAGATATTTGAATCAGACATTCCAGTAGGGAACAGCAGTTCTCACCAAATATTTCTCCAGAACTATCACACGTACCATGTGTACTGTTATGGAGAATGGGTTGACTATGGTTCCGACCCTGAAACTGACTATGACATTTACGTATATGATCCAGAGGGAGAATTAGTTGCATCTCATACCGAGGCGGCAGGATTGCCAGAGCACTTAGGAACCACTGTAGACCAACCATTTTTCACCCCACAGATAACTGGCGACTACAGCTTCACGATAAAGAATGACCCCCGAGAAAGCGAAGGAGCAAAAGAAGCCACACTTATGGTAATCGAACACATCGAATGTGGTCAATTGTATACACGAAATCTGAAAGGCAAAGTGGATGGCGAACCAGTGGAGGGCACAAGTTGGGCTTATGAATTTTGCACCGATAGCAAGCACATCGAAGTGTGGATTGACGTACCTGACAGCCTCGACATGTATGAAGCTAGACTATATCCTATGGCCAACCCTTCAAAGAACGTAGGAATCACATTAAATGGCGTACCTCTAGCTTTGGAATCAGGATTATATGGTGAACTCACGCGAGGCTATGGTGGATATAACCTGAACAGTACAGGATTTAGAAATCCAGATGCCATGGCAAGCTGCGAATATCCTGGACAAGATATGTTGATCAATTATACTCATCCTGACAGCGGAAACACCCTGTATCATCTAGTCTTGATCGCTGAGGATGGAGAAGGCGAAATCAGTTTCAGAGTGAAGACTGATTTTAGTCCACGAGCGTACAATCCCAGTCATACGACCTTTTTGAATAAGCCAGTTTCGCCTGTGAAGATAGAAGATTCACAGATTCCGATAGGCGAAGACTGGACCTATGTTTACAGTTTAACCGAGAATCGTTCCTATCACGTGTACTGTTACGGAGATTGGATTGACGAAGGAAGAGAGACTGCTAAGACGGATTATGACATCTACGTCTATGATCCACAAGACCAGTTAGTGTCCTCCCACACCGAATCAGCGGGATTACCAGAACACTTGGGAACGACCGTAGACCAACCATTCTTCACTCCGCAAAAAACAGGGAACTACAGCTTCACGATACGGAATGACCCCCGAGAAAGTGATGGTGAAAAGGACGGTACGTTCATGGTTATCGAGCATGTCGACTGTAACACTTGGCATCAACGATATCTGCAAGGCAAGGTGAATAGCAGACCAGTTACAGATACTGGTTGGGCTTACGAATTTTATACCAATAGCAATCGTATCGAAATATGGATCAATGTCCCAGACAGCCTCGATATGTATGAGACTAGACTATATTTAATGGCCAATCCTTCAAGAGATATAGGCACCACATTAAATGAAGTTCCATTAGCATGGGAGCCCGGGCTCTATGGCAGCCTTAGGAGCATTAAGACGCCTCAGGCCACTTTTGGAGGCTTCAATCTGGATGATAGAGGATACAAAAATCTAGATGCCATGGCAAGCTGCGAATACGCGGGCCAAGATATGTTGATCAACTACACATCACCCTACAAATCGGATTTTATTCTCTATCACCTTGTTCTATTGGCTGAATCTGGACAGGGCAATGTCAGATTCATGGTCAAGACCGATTTTGATCCTCCACAGATCAGTCTTATAGACCCGATAGAGCGGGCGTATCCTAGTCACGAGGCAACAATAATGGCGAATGTATCTGATGAAACCAAGCTAGAGCGAGTTTGGCTGGCGTACACTGCGGACAATTGGTTAACGTCAACTTCGGTTGATATGGATGAAACTCAAAACGGCACTTACGGAGCAACTGTTTCCAGGCAATCTGCGGGAACCTTTGTGAAATACAAAGTATTAGCTGTTGACGCGGCTGAGAATCAAGCAGAAGTGAGTGGCAATTATTCAGTGAAGAATCCGACCCAAATAGAAATTTCTCTGTCCAAGTATATCTGCAATGTTGATGAGACTGTAAGCGTTGACGGTTCGATATCACATGGTGGAGCCCTGGTTACGCTGAATTACACATCCACAAATACTGAAGTGTTAAGGTCTGCACGTGCTGATTCGAATGGCATCTTCAGTGATTTGTATGGGCTCGCCAATTTTGGGATTTGGAAGATTTCCGCGAGTTGGCTTGGCAACGAAACTTGTTTCGGTGCTGTTAGCAATTCTGAGAGTTTAGCTGTAAGCAAAATCATTCCCTCATTGACTTGTAATGTTACCGCGAAATTTTTGAACTTGGGAGAAAAAATCTCGGTTAATGGGTCAATCAATCCGCCCATAACTCTCGCTCAGATTAGAATAGTTTTCACTCGGCACAATGGGTCAACCGTGGAGACTTCTGAATACACGTACGTTAATGGCACTTTTGGAACGGAGTTCACACCAGATTCGGCTGGCCCTTGGGAAGTAGTTGCCAAGTTTGGCGGGGACAGCATACGATACGGTGCTTCACAGAGTTATCCAATTAGCTTTGTGGTAGAAGAGAAGTCCATATTTAATATGGAATTCTTCATATACATTGGAGTTGCAGGGGCTACTGGGGCAGTTGCTTTAGTTACAGTAATGCGGATGAGACGTGGGCGCGGAGAGGTCTGACACACTCACAAATCTAATTGAAATCGAATTTTAATCGCTGGTAACTTAAACTTTTTAAACAACGCCCTCACTCATAAACGAAGTAAGACTCTGAAGCGGGGTGGGGTAGCCAGGAGAACCCGCTGGGCTCATAAGTCAGTTATTGAGAAACCCAGAGATCGGTTGTTCAAATCAACCCCCCGCTACCATCCATTCTTTGGATTTTAGGAAATACTTGGGCGTATTTTCCTGGATGCTTCAGCCTTTGACCAGTTGCGCGAACAGTCGACTCTGTATACGCTTCTTTCGTCATGTACCAGAGCGTTTCAAAAACTCTATTAGTGGGGGACGACACATATTCGTGGGGGATGATGTCGCCGTCCCAGACCGACCTTTAGGAATGAGGACCTCATGACGAACAGACCCCATTGAACCCTTATCCTTGCTATCAAATCACATTCTTTTTTGCTACTGCCCATAGTATGTATTCATGCATGCAGAATTTTTGTGTATACTCAAAAAAACAATAGCTTTAGAGATGATATAACAACCAAGAGTATGAACGTTCTTCTTACCCAGATATTGCCAGCTTTCAACGCTAACTTAACACCGATCTTAGCTCCAACAACGAAACTTATTGCCAAACCTATACCGAAAAGGAAATCTATCTTGAGGTTGATCCAAAAAACCAAGGTTGCCATTATCGAGAGTATGGC